>JAZRFL010000001.1:0-29164 GCA_045661365.1 Acutalibacteraceae bacterium
ATACCACAATGCCAATAAAATGTCAAGATGGCAAATTAACAAAATATTTTGTGAATTCTTTGGCGGTTTTGCGAATAGACAAATGCTGCTTTGTCTGCTATAATAAAACCAACCTAAAGAGAGTCAGATAAACAAAGCCGAGGAAAAAATTTAGGTGTTCGGCAAATATAAAAGAAAGGACTGATTCCAATGGTAAAAGATCCACCCGAATTCTCAGCTAAAATACAATTGGAAGAGGTGAGTCCAAAAAAACAGTCATGCTGAGCTGAAACTTGAACCCTTTACATAGATTGCTTTTATAAAACAAAAGGCTGAGAAGAAATTCGTTTATTAACCAATCGTTTTAAAAGGTACAGACCAATGAACTAAGAAATTTAAATCGAGATAATTGATAATTTTCATTTTTTAACCCTCCAAAACACAGAAACCTTGTGGGTTGTAACAACCGAAACGGTCAAAATTAAATAGAAACAGGTGATAACCTATGGTTGATCCAATCAACAGTTAGTCGGCTACTTTTCTTATTTAAACAAGAAAAGTAGCCGTATTTTTTTGCCAAAACAGCCGATAGGAAATGACAGTTTACATTGAGTTCATAAAATTACTTGCCTTTTTCATATGTTTGGTGTATACTGTAAAAGATACAACCGAGAAATTTGACGGATTTTGTCAAACCAATCCATGGTTGTAGGAGGTTTGTTATGGCCAAAGTAAAAGAAAAAAACCAAGTTGAGCAGGTAGAATCCACTCAGCAAGGTCGTGTTTTACCCCCCATGCCCCCAAAAAGAAGACGGCGATTTGGCGACCGTTACGACGGATACCGTATACGCAATTTGGATCTTCCCTTTCATCTGATTCCCAACATTATGCGGTCTCGGTTGGACAGTCAGATCTTTTTTGAGGAAACCATCGACATTACTGAGTTGGAACGGTACGTTCGTGCCAAGCGAGCAGAAATCCCCAACTTACGGCTTATGCACGTGATTTTGGCGGCGGCTGTGCGTATGTTTGCTCTGCGCCCTCGTTTGAATCGCTTTGTTGCCGGGAAAAAGATCTATGCTCGCAATACGTTGCGAGTTTCCATGACCGTAAAGCGTTCCTTGACCGACGACGGCGAAGAAGCCGAAGTATTGCCGGTGTTTTCTCCCTATGACACCTTGGCAGACGTAGTGGAACGGTTTAACCGTGAGTGGCAAGCGGTGGTGTCCGAAGAAACAAAAGACGAAAACATCACCGACAACGCATTGCGGTTGCTTAGCTATATTCCGACTTCTTTTAAAACCTTTGTGGTGTGGCTTGTGCGCAATTTAGACAAGGTGGGGTGGATGCCAAAAGCAGTCTACCGTGCCAGTCCGTTTCATTCCAGTTTTTATATTACCGACATAGGCTCGTTGGGGATCGACGCCGTTTATCACCATTTGTATGAATTCGGTACGACCTCTTGTTTTATTGCCATGGGTAAGAAAAACACCGAGCGGTATATTGACGATCAAGGACAGGTGCAAAAACGTAAGACCATGACCATTCGGTTTGTGTTGGACGAACGGATTTGTGACGGTCACTATTATGCGTCGTCGATTCGTCAGTTCGGTCGGTATATGAAACACCCCGAGTTGTTAGAGGTTCCCCCTGAAAAAATTCCCGAAGATATGTAATAACGTAAACGGCAACTACGGTTGCCGTTTTTTTACTTGCTCCAAGAGGAAAAATGTGGTACAATACAGCCAATGGGAAGGAGTGCGAATCTATGAAATTGTTGATTCTGTCCGACTGTCATGCCAACATTGATGCATTGCGTGCCGTATGGGAAAAAGAAAGCGACAGCGACTATATTTTATTTGCCGGTGATATGGTGGATTATGGCTTTTTTCCAAAAGAGACCGTGCATTGGTTTATGGAACACAAAGATCGCTTGTTTGCCGTAAAAGGCAATCATGATCACTGGGTTTTAGACAATCGAAACACCGCACAGTATGAAAATGAGTGGGAAAACTTTCAGTCCTACACCTTTTCGCAACTGGGGGAAGAGGAATACGAGTTTTTGGCATCCATTCCTCATGAAACAACCTTTACTTTGGGCGATACCGATTTTTATATGTGCCATACGCCGGACGAGTTGACCGACGAGGTCTTTTACGTGGAACAACAGCTAAGCAATGTGCAAATGGGCAGCTTTTTTAACGAGCGGTTTCAAACCAAATTTCCTCACAGCAAAAACCCAAACCGTGTGATCGTTTACGGTCACAGCCATTTGCAATGGACCGCATCGGCGGGGGATCATCGGTGGATCTGCAATCCGGGTAGTCTTTCTTATCGGTTCGGTACCCATGAACCGATTCGTTGTGCCGATTATTTGGTGTTGCAAGACGGTAGTTTTTCTTTGCGCCACGTAGATTTTGACACAACACATTTGTACGATATGGGAAATCGATTGCAAAATTCACAAGCGGTGCAATTGGCACAGGCTTTTTATCGAACGTAAGAGGAGAAGAAATATGGTAAAACAGTGGATATGTGGCCAAGTCTATGGTCAAGACGTAAGAGAATTTGAAATTCAAGATGGTCAAGTGGTACTGCGTATTATGGAATACGGCGCCACCATTCATCAATTGATCTTTGACGGGATCGATTGTGTGGCGGGATATGATGAGTTAGACGGCTACATCAACGGAGAGTCCTTCCAAGGGGCAACGATCGGGCGTTATGCCAATCGCATTGGCGGAGCAAAATTTGATTTAAACGGAAAATCTTATCCCATAGACCCCAACGACAATCAAGTGAACTCTTTGCATGGCGGAGCAACAGGCTTCCACAAAAAAGTGTTTACGGGACAGACAATCGACGACCAAACGGTGGCTTTTTCCCTTTTTTCTCCCCATATGGAAGGCGGCTACCCCGGGAATTTACAGGTTACCGTAACCTTTCGGGTAGAAGACAATGGGGTTACCATCACCTATACCGCCTTGTGTGATCAAGACACGGTAATGAATTTCACCAACCATGCTTATTTTACCTTGGGAGAAGAAAATTGCCTGAACACCTTGCTCACTATTTCGGCCCACGCCATTACGCCGGTAAATGACCAATTGATTCCCACGGGGGAATTGCTTGACGTGACCGAAACTCCCTTTGATTTCCGTTTGGCAAAACCCATTGGTCAAGAGATCGCGGTTGCCCATGAACAACTGCAGTTGGCGGGGGGCTACGACCATAACTACGTGCTGGGCGGCGGTCGTGATTGGAAAGAAAAGGTGATTACCGCAACGGCGCCAAACAGCGGGATTCAATTGACCTGCTCCACCGACCTGCCGGGAGTACAACTGTACACCTCAAATATGCTGAATGAACCTGTTGGAAAAGAGGGAAAACCCCTTACCAAGCATCGGGCGTTTTGTCTGGAAACCCAGTTTTTCCCCGACACCCCCAACCAACCGCAATTCCCCGCTTGCACCGTGATGGCGGAAACAGAATTTACCTCGGTAACACGGTATGCCTTCGGTAAGAAATAGAGCAATCCAATTGCTGGTTTGCTATTGCATTTTTATTTTTGAGATTGTATAATAAAACGAGTTTATAGATTAGGAAGTGATCGTATGCTTCTGGTTATGGATATGGG
The DNA here is from genome assembly GCA_045661365.1 of Acutalibacteraceae bacterium. Taxonomy (GTDB): domain Bacteria; phylum Bacillota; class Clostridia; order Oscillospirales; family Acutalibacteraceae; genus UMGS1484. The sequence goes on from JAZRFL010000001.1 coordinate 3,617, forward strand.
AAACACTTGTATTACTATGGGTGTTTATGACAAAGAAACCTTGGTTTTAACCGCACGGTTGTCTACCGACCGTGTGCGTACCGAAGATCAATACGCCGTGGAACTGCGCAATATTTTGGCATTGCATGGGTTAGATCGAGCCACCTTTATGGGTGCTATCATCGGTTCGGTGGTGCCGGGATTGAATTTTATTTTATCCCGCGCAGTAGAGCTGGCGGTAGGGGTCAAGCCCTTGGTGGTTGGTTCGGGGATCAAAACCGGTCTGAACATAAAAATCGACGATCCTGCCCAAACCGGTTCCGACTTGGTATGCGGCGGGGTAGCGGCGGTTGCCAAATACGATATGCCCTGTATTGTTTTTGATTTGGGAACGGCTACCACCATCAGCGTGCTGAATGAACGAGGTGAGTTTTTGGGAGGCACCATTACCGCAGGCATCGGCATTTCTTTAGATGCCCTTGCCAATCGTACGGCGCAGTTGCCTCACGTTAGTCTGAAAAATCCCGGTAAGGTAATCGGCACCAATACGGTGGATGCTATGAAATCGGGACTAATCTACGGTACCGCTTCTATGATGGATGGCATGGCAGAGCGAATTGAAGCACAGCTTGGTATGTCTGCCACTTTGGTGGCGACCGGAGGACGTGCCAAGGAAGTGGCACCTTATTGTAAACGAACCATTCACATAGACGACAATCTGTTGTTGGATGGGTTACGCATTATTTTTTATAAAAATCAAAAGAAGTAAGGAACGGTTATGAAAATTTTAGCCATTGAATCCTCTTGTGACGAGACTGCGGTTGCTATATGCGAGCAACGCACCGTATTGGCTTCGTGCATTGCTTCTCAGGTAGAGGAACATAAGCTCTATGGCGGAGTGGTGCCGGAAATTGCCTCCCGTCGTCATGTAGAGAGCATTTCTGCTTTGACCAGACAAGCCTTGGAGCAAGCAGATTGCACCATGGATCAAATTGACCAAATCGCCGTAACGGCATATCCCGGGTTGATAGGGGCACTGCTGGTGGGTGTGAATTTTGCCAAGGGACTTAGCTTGTCCACCGGTAAGCCGTTGATTCCGGTGCATCATTTACGGTCACATATCGCCGCCAACTATATTACGCACCCCGACTTGGAACCGCCTTTTTTGTGCTTGGTGGTATCGGGTGGGCATACCCATTTGGTAGAAGTAAAGGACTATACCGATTTTCACGTGATAGGGCGTACTCGGGATGATGCGGCGGGGGAATGCTTTGACAAAACCGCTCGCGCTATGGGTATGAGTTACCCCGGTGGGGTGCATTTGGACAAGATCGCCAATGAGGGAAACCCCATGGCTTACCATTTGCCTCACCCCAAGGTAGAGGGATGTCCCTGGGATTTTAGTTTTTCGGGACTCAAAACCTTTGTGATCAACACCATTCACCGATGTGAGCAAAAGGGCGAAGCCTATCACGTGCCCGATCTGGCGGCTTCGGTTCGTTACCACGTGTGCGAGATCTTAACCGAAAAAACCATAGCGGCGGCGCGAGAATTTGGGTATACTACTATTGCTTTGGCAGGTGGTGTGTCTGCCAATTCGTTATTGCGTTCCCGTATGCAGCAAGCCTGTGATGAGGCAGGGTATACCTTGTATTTACCCCAACTGAATTTATGCGGTGACAACGCTGCCATGGTGGGAGTACAAGCCTATTATGAATCGCAAGCCGGACACTTTGCCGACCAATCGCTCAACGCTTGTGCAACCAAAAATATAGAAGAAGGCTGATTTTTACCGAAAGGAAGCAAATAACATGAATGTTACCAACGATATTATTTACATTGGCGTCAACGACCATGAAATTGACCTGTTTGAGGGACAGTACGTTGTTCCCAATGGTATGGCTTACAATTCGTATGTAATTGTTGACCAAAAGATTGCGGTCATGGACACGGTGGATGCCCGTTTTACCCACGAATGGCTGGACAATTTACAGCACGCATTGGCAGGCCGTACCCCCGATTATTTGGTGGTGCAACACATGGAGCCCGATCATTCCGCCAACGTGTTGAATTTTGCCAAAACCTATCCCAATGCGACCATTGTGGCAACGGCTAAGGCATTTGCTATGATGAACCAATTTTTCGGTACCGATTTTTCCGACCGCCGTTTGGTGGTAGGAGAAGGGGATACGCTAAATTTGGGAACCCATACCCTGACCTTTGTTACCGCCCCCATGGTGCATTGGCCCGAGGTTATGGTGACCTATGACAGTGCCGACAAGGTGCTGTTTTCGGCCGATGGCTTTGGTAAATTCGGTGCGCTGGACGTGTCAGAGGATTGGGCGTGCGAAGCCAGACGGTACTACATTGGTATTGTGGGAAAATACGGCGCTCAGGTTCAAAATTTGCTAAAAAAAGCGGCAGGACTGGACATTGCGGTGATCTGTCCCTTGCACGGCCCCATTTTGACCGAAAACTTGGGGTATTATCTTGATTTGTACAACACTTGGTCAGGTTATCAACCCGAAACCGAAGGCATTATGATCGCCTATACATCGGTGTATGGTAATACCAAAAAAGCAGTTATGCAGTTGGCAGAAGAATTAAAAGCCAACGGTTGCCCCAAAGTGGTGATCAACGACTTGGCTCGTTGTGATATGGCAGAAGCGGTGGAAGATGCATTTCGTTACAGCAAATTGGTGTTGGCTACCACGACCTACAATGCTGACATTTTCCCCTTTATGAAGGAATTTATTCATCACTTGACCGAACGGAATTACCAAAACCGTACCGTAGCGCTGATGGAAAACGGCAGTTGGGCACCGTTGGCAGCTAAGGTGATGAAAGAAATGCTAAGCGGTTGCAAAAATCTTACCTTTACCGATACGGTGGTTACCGTAAAATCTGCGCTCAACAGCGAAAGCTGTGATCAGATCAGCCATCTAGCCGAAGAACTGTGTAAGGATTATTTGGCACAACAAGACACCACTGCCAATAAAAACGATTGGTCGGCTTTGTTCAACATCGGTTACGGCTTGTATGTGGTGACCTGCCACGACGGTAAAAAAGACAACGGATTGATCGTCAATACCGTGACCCAAGTAACCAATACCCCCAATCGAGTGGCGGTTGCCATTAACAAAGAGAACTATTCGCACCACGTAATTAAGCAAACCGGGAAAATGAACATCAACTGCCTGACGGTCGATGCTCCCTTTTCGGTGTTCGAGCGATTTGGCTTCCAAAGCGGTCGCACGGTTGACAAATTTGCCGAATGTTCTCCCTTGCGTACCGACAACGGCTTGGTCTTTTTGCCCCGTTATATTAATGCAGTGTTGTCTTTGAAGGTGGAACAATACGTGGATCTGGAAACCCACGGTATGTTTATTTGCTCGGTGACCGAGGCACGGGTGCTCAGCGACAAAGAGACCATGACCTATACCTATTATCTGGAACAGGTCAAACCCAAGCCCCAAACCGACGGAAAAAAAGGCTATGCTTGTAAGATCTGCGGCTATGTGTACGAGGGCGAAAATCTGCCGGACGATTTTATTTGTCCCTTGTGCAAACACGGTGCTGTAGATTTTGAAGAAATACAATAAGAATGACAATAGGAGGAAACGATCATGAAATATGTATGTGACGTATGCGGCTGGGAATATGACGAAACCGTGGGTGACCCCGACAACGGCATTGCCCCCGGCACCAAATTTGAGGATCTGCCCGATGATTTTACCTGCCCCCTGTGCGGTGTAGGCAAAGATGATTTTAGCGCTCAATAAAAATAACGTAACACTACCGTCCCCAAAAGGACGGTAGTGTTTTTCTTTTTACAAGTTATCATTGACTTTTTGAAGAAAATCGGCTATGATGATAGATGAATTTTATCATTGGAGGATAATATATTATGGACGCAGATCCTGAGCCTGCTAATTTGTTGATTCCCATTCTGGTATTGGTTGCCTTGATTTTGATCAATGCCTTTTTTGCCATGAGTGAAATGGCGGTTGTGTCGCTCAACGACAGTAAGATCAAAAAAATGGCGGAAGACGGCCACAAAAAAGCCAAAAAGGTTATGAAATTGACCGAAAGCGCTTCGTCCTTTTTGTCCACCATTCAAATTGGTGTAACTTTGGCGGGGTTCTTGGCTTCGGCTTCGGCTTCTCGTGTATTTGTTGACCGTTTTGGCGGTTGGTTGATTGAACTGTTGGGAGTTTTTGGCAAACAACATCCCGTTGTTGTCACTACCGCTTCGTTGATCGTTGTTACCTTGGCAACTTCGTTTGTGACCTTGGTGTTGGGGGAATTGGTGCCTAAACGATTGGCTATGCAGAATCCTGAAAAGATCGCCTTCCGTGTGGTGGGGATCTTGTTGTTGGTTCGTGCTTGCTTAAAGCCGTTTGTCGCTATATTGACCGTAACCACCAATGGAATCGTCCGTTTGTTTGGTGTTGACCCCAAACACGAACCCGAAGAGGTCACCGAAGAAGAAATTTTAATGATGGTAGACGTTGGTGAGGAAAAAGGGGTTATTGAAGAAAGTCAAAAAGAGATGATCAATAACATCTTTGAATTTGACGATATTGCCGCCGAAAATATTATGACCCACCGTACCGATATTTTGGCGTTAGAGGTGACCGCCTCGTTGCAAGATGCCGCCAAGATTGCCATAGAAGAGGGCTTTTCCCGTATTCCGGTTTACGAAGACGATTTGGACAATATTGTGGGGGTCATTTATGCAAAAGACCTGCTTCCCTACGTGGGAAGTCAGCTTCCAAACGACATGACCGTTGCTGAGAAAATGCGTACGGTTTATTACGTGCCCGAATCGAAAAAATGCGGGGACTTGTTTACCGAAATGAATGAAAAACACATTCAAATGGCTATTGTGGTAGACGAATACGGCGGTACGGCAGGTTTGGTTACCTTAGAGGATCTTATTGAGTCCATTTTGGGTAATATACAAGACGAATATGACGACGAAGAAGAGGATATTGAACAACTGTCGGAAAACGTTTTTACCATTGACGGTGTAACCGATTTGGACGAAGTGGCTGAGCGGTTGGACCGTGATCTGCCCGAAGGAGATTATGACACCTTGGCCGGTATGATCATGGCAAATTTGGGGTATATTCCCGGTGAGGGCGAAACCCCCACCGTAGAAGTGAATTACACTTTGTTTACGGTGTTGTCGGTAGAAGATCGTCGTATTGAAAAGGTACGGGTAGAAAAATTGCCCATTCCTCAAGAAAATGAAAAAGAGGACGAATAGAAGACTGAAATTGATAAAACCACCCCGAAAGCGTTTGCTTTCGGAGTGGTTTTTTAATGTAAACACTATTGCAAATAAATACTGACTATTTCGCCTTTGGTACCTACCCGCATGGGCATACCCCAAGTACCAAGCCCTGACGTAACGATCACCTGCGGTCCGTTGGGATTGGGACGTGAGTGACCGTAATCGATCTTATACATCATTTCGGTTACAAAATTGGCGGGGAACAGTTGTCCTTCGTGGGTGTGTCCGCACAAAATCAGATCGGTTTCGGCGCCATATTGGTCAATGCGGGCGGGGTTGTGATCCATTACCACCAGCGGTAAATGAGGGGCGGGATTGTCGCCCAAGGGGGTGCGTTCTCCGTCGTGATGTCCCCCAATGGGTGTTTTGTCTTTGCGACCGGCAAGCACCAAGCGGTTTTCAATGACCGCATATTCATCTTGCAAAAGGGTGACGTTACCCTCTCGCAACAGCTGTTCCATTTGGCGGGTGGTATCGCCTGAATCGTGATTGCCCAAGCAGGCGTACACACCGAGAGGGGCTTTTAAGCTTTTTAAATCGTTTATGACCTGCGTGGGATTTTCGATCGCATGGAAATCGTTGTCAAATAAATCTCCCGCAATACAGATCAAGTCGGGAGACAGTCGATTGATTTCTGCGACTGCTTTGGTCAAGCGTGTTTCAGAACCTACCGCGCCCAAATGCAGATCGCTGATCAGTACCAAGTGAATGGGGCTTTGCCGCAGGTCAGAAGAAAGTGACACGGTATAAGCGGTGTGGGAAATATGCATTCCGTTCCAAAAACCGTATCCGCAGGTGACAACGGCAAGCACCATAGCGATCGCCATGACGCATGGGCGAAATCGGGTGTGAGGGGTGTGGCGTGTCCACCGTTTCACCAAGGCAGCAACCAACAAAACCAGATCGCTCAGTATTACAAATAAAAACACGTAAATAAATATGCCCATCCAATAGGCGTTTAGCCATTTTAAAAGGTCTTTGATCATTTCGGGCAGGGGCAAAAAAGAACGGGCAAATCCCAAGGTAAGCAGGAGACCGGACACGATTCCACCTACCAAAAACCAACGAAACCGCAGGGTAGGTTTTATCGCGCGTAAAGCGCAAAACAGACGAAATGCAACGTAGTAGGAAGCACCGCCAAATACCAGTAGTAAAACCAAACCACCAACCATTGCCATAAACATCACCAACTTATTTTTAATATATATTTAGTATACCATTTTTTTGAAAAAGATACAAGCAAAGGATTGACAAATACGGTGCAAACCATGTAAAATATTAAAAAATCGCAATTTCATACGGGAAAGGGGCTGTTATTGTGACAGCAAAATTACGTGTTAAATGTCCTACCTGCGGTCATGTGAGCAATATTGATCCCAATGCGGCAGTATGTCCTTCTTGCCGCAATCCGTTGCACATCCCCAACGAAGGGTGCATCTATTTGTATCGTCAAGGCTCTTTTTACGGTGCCGCCGGTGGAATTGGAATCTATGTCAACGGTCAACCCTACGGTCATATCGGCAACCGAGAACTGCTGTGTATTCCGTTGCCCTACGGTACCCACCAGATCCATTGTGCACAGGGCATGAGCCGTCGGTGCCGTGATTTGTTGGTCACTTTGACCCCCGAAGTTCGTCAAGCCTATACCAAGGTGTATATTCGAGCAGGTTTTTGGACCAATTCTTATGTGGTGGAGCCCATGGATCCCGCCTTGCTTGCTGAAAGGTAAAAGAAAGAAAAAGAGATGCCTTTTAAGGATAAAGGCATCTCTCTTTTTTTATTGCTTTATTTTGCCAGGGTAGTGGTAACCTGTGCCGTTTCCATTAAACGGTCAATGGCCAACTCTTTTAGGTAATGCAATTTCAATTCAAACTCGTCGTTCAAACCGTAATCTTCCATCAAATTTTCTTTGGTGTAGTCGGGAAATCCGGCGTCGTGATTGATTTTTAGGTCGGCGTTTAATTTTTCGGTGTAGCGTTCATCGGTCAAAATGATCTGTTCCTTTTGACACAACGCAACCAAAAAAGCATCTTCCAGCAGATCTTCGGACACGGTATGTGCTATGTGTTCGGTTAGATCTGCTTCATTTTCGGCTTGGTATCCCAACACAAAATACGCATACCCCAGCAGATCCAATCCTTCTTGCATGGCGGAATTGGTCAATTCGGTAATGATTTCTTTTGCCTTTTGATTGGCTTTGGCAGAAACTTCAGCCTCTTGATGGATCATGTTCTTTTTGGCTTGTTGCCAAACGTGTTCCCGAATGTTTGTTTGATTGGCGGCTTGCTGAATGACTTGTAATTGGCTTTTTACCAATGCTCGTAATTCTGCTACGGTATTGCACCCTTGAGTTTTGGCAAAAGCATCGTCCAATTCGGGAATCAACGCGCGTTCTATGGCTTCAATGCGAATGGCAAAGACCACGGTTTTACCGATCCACTCAGGAATGGGGTATTCTTCTTGTACTGTCAAATTGACCGTTAAGGCATCGCCTGTTTTTACGCCGAGCAAATGCTGTGAAAGCCCTTCCACGGGAAAGGTGTTGCTTTGAGAACCGACAATAAAATTGGTTTGCGTTTCGGAAAAGGATTCTTGACCGTCAATGATTCCCGTGTAGGTTAGGGTGACGTTATCGTTTTGTTTGGCACCGTCGGTGACCGGCACTACTTGGGCGGCTTCGGCTTGTCGACGGTATATGTCATTTTCTACTACTTGATCGGTGATTTGACCAACCTCAACCGTTACCGCAATGTGGTCGTACTCGCCCAACGTTACGGTTAAATGGGGATCGATCTGAGCCAGCAAAGGATCCCGTTTGGTTTGGGTCAATTCCATTACCATCAAAACGATCCCAACCGCCAATAAAATACAGCAGATCGTAATCAAGGCAGAAGTAATTGAGATCTTTTTCATATTATTCCTCCCGAATTTGTTGGGTTAAATTGCTACGGGTACTTTTTGTCCCAAGGTGTGGTATTGATAATCTTCCAGGGTAAAGCTGTCCACCGTGAAATCATAAAAGTTGGTAATGGTAGGATCTAAGGTAACCTTGGGAGCGGGGAAGGGCTCTTTTTCCAACATTTCTTTTACCATGTCAACGTGGCGGTCGTAAATGTGGCAGTCAGCAATCACATGAACGAATTCACCGGGTTTTAGTCCGCTGACCTGGGCGAACATCATGGTAAGAGCGGCGTATTGCACCACGTTCCAGTTGTTGGCGGTCAGCATATCTTGGGATCGCTGATTTAAAATAGCGTTTAAGCGATCTCCGGTGACCGAAAAGGTCATGGAGTAAGCGCAAGGGTACAGATTCATTTCGTGCAGATCTTGGTGCACGTAAATGTTGGACAGGATCCGTCGGGAGCCGGGATTGTTTTTCAAGTCAAACAAAATGCGATCTACTTGGTCAAATTCTCCTTCAGGATAGATGTGCTTGACCCCCATTTGGTAGCCGTAGGCCTTACCGATGGAACCGGTTTCGTCTGCCCAAGAGTCCCAAATTTTGCTGTTCAGGTCGTTGACGTTGTTGGATTTCTTTTGCCAGATCCACAAAATTTCATCAATAGCGGCCTTGAAATTGGTTTTGCGCAGGGTCATGAGGGGGAATTCCTTTTGTAAATCATAACGGTCGACCACACAGAATTTTTTGACTGTGTGAGCGGGGGTGCCGTCTTCCCAGCGGGGACGTACCGGCAGGTGGGTGTCCCATGCGCCGTTTTCCAAAATATCTTTGCAATTTTCAATAAATAAGGTATCTGCGTAAGACATGGGTCATTCTCCTTTGTTTAATTCGTCTAAGGTTAGGGCGAAGGCAGGTAAATATTCCTCCATAAAAACCGCCAACTCCGGTAGGTCGATCTGTTCCAGTTTGGTTAGTGTGGCACGTTTGGCCGACTCAAATTCCTTGTTGCCCAATTTTTCTTCTTCCATGCATTTGATCAGGGCGGCCAACTTGTCGGCGGCCTTGCACAGCTTCCACAGCTCTTTGTCTTGTTCTTGGGGAATCAGTAGAGAAGAATATTCCTCTCGTAACTCCTGCGGCAACATGGCCAGCATCCGTTTGGCGGCTTCGGTCTCTAACTGTTTATAGGAATCTTGTATGGAAGGGTCGTGGTATTTGATGGGGGTAGGCAGATCCCCGGTAATGATTTCGGTGCAGTCGTGAAACAATCCGATGAGTGCCGCCCGTCCGGTGTCCAACGATCCGCCAAACCGACGGTTGCGAATGACTGCCAAGGCGTGGGTGATGGCGGCGGTTTCCATGGCGTGCTCACTTAAGTTTTCGGACGACGTGTTGCGCATCAGCGCCCAACGGTGAATGTATTTCATGCGAAAGAGCATGGCAAAAAAGGAATAAGGCATCATCGTTCCTCCAGGTTATATAATAAATCATCTTATTATACCACAAATAGGGAGGTAGTGTAAAGGGGGAATTTTTTCTCAATCTCCCCCAAGCACGTACAACACGTTGGCGGAGTATTTGCCATTTGGAATAGGAGAGGTTACTCAAAGACACGAAAATCTACGTGAGCGATCCATCCCATCGTAGCAATGTATTTGTTTATGAGTTGGAAGATCCTTCGGGAATTGAATACGTGAAAGAGCTTGTGCATCCTACATCGGCGTCACAAACCGATCCCGCCTAAAAATCAACGACCTGCCATGATCCATGGCAGGTCATTTTTTGTATGAAAAGGTTATTTCTATTCCCGATACTCGTTGGCTTCTTGCACGTATTGCAAGGCGTTTTGTACCGTGGCGGCACGTTGTTCGGGGGAAACCTGCCGTATGACTTTGGCGGGACTGCCCACGGCCAAGGAATTTTCCGGCAACACCGTACCTGCGGTGACCAGTGCTCCTGCCCCTACGATCGAGCCTGCACCGATGACCGCACCGTTTAAAATGATGGCTCCCATGCCGATGAGTGCTTCCTCTTCTACGGTGCATCCGTGCAAAATGGCACCGTGACCAACCGTGACGTTGTCGCCGATTACCAGGGGGCAATCCTTGTCCACGTGCAACACCGAGCCGTCTTGCACGTTGCTGTTTTTGCCCACGGTGATGGGAGCGGTGTCTCCCCGCAGGACGGCGTTAAACCAAACGTTGGCATTTTCTTGTAAGGTTACCTCTCCTTTTATGATGGCACCCTCTGCCACCCAAGCGGTAGGGTGGATAGTCGGTTGTTTCATGGAACCCTCTCCTTTGTGATAAAGCATACCACTACTATACCAAATGATGGCTCAAAAAGCAACCCTTTTAAAACTGTACGTGACCAAAAGAGGACCCCAATTTTACGTGCAACGGGTCAAGCAACTGCGAAGCACGAGAAATGGCTTGTTGTCCCATTTTTGCCCGTAGCTCGTCTACTTTTGATTCCAGCCGTTCTTTTTTTTCTATGGCTGACAGATCAAAAAACAAGCCTGTTTGCAAGGGCGCGGTTTGAGGGATCAAATTCCCTGCACCAATGCCTACCGACCGCAGGGGGATTCCCGACCAATGCTGTGACAGTAAGGTCATGGCGGTGTCCACCATGGGCTTGACCAAACGAGTGGGCAACGCAGGGGTGATCTGCCGACTGCACCAAGCTAAGTTTTTGTCACGAAAATACACTTCGACTTTGCCGGCATAAAATCCGTGTCGGCGCAGATCGGCCGAAACCTGCTCGGCTAATCCTACCAATACTTGTCGTACTTGGGTCGGGGTGGTCAGATCGGTTTTGCAGGTGGTGGAACGACTGACGCTTTTGGGCGGGTCGCTTTCTCCCCATAGCCGTACGGGAGAGTACTCCAAGCCGTTGGCAAATTGCCACAGTTGTAGACCAATCTTGCCAAATTTGGCTTGCAACACCTCGGGGGATATAGTCGCCAGTTGACCGATGGTGTAAATTCCCAATTGATGAAGATGTTCGGCGGTTTTTCGCCCAATACCAAATAACGCTTCTACCGCCAACGGCCATACTTTTTTTGGTAGGTCGTCTCGCAGGATCAGGGTGGTGGCATCCGGCTTTTTTAGGTCTGACCCCAGCTTTGCCATTACCTTGCAAAAACTGACTCCCACCGAAATGGTCAAGTCATAGGCTTCCTTTACCTCTTGTCGCAATCGGGCGGCAATTTGTTCCCCACTACCAAACAATCGACGGCTACCGGTCACGTCTAACCAACATTCGTCAATGCCAAAGGGCTCGATTCGGTCGGTATACTTGGCGTAAATTTCTTGCACCTTGCGAGAGTATTCCATGTATTTGTCGTATTGCGGCGGCATCATAATCAGGTTAGGGCATAGCCGTAACGCCTCTACCACCGTCATGGCGGTTTTGATTCCCGCTGCTTTGGCAGGATAATTTTTTGCCAGTACAATACCGTGCCGCTCTTCAATGCTGCCGCACACCGCCATGGGTACCTGGCGCAGTTCAGGCCGTCTGATAGAGGCCACCGATGCAAAAAAGTTGTTAAGATCACAATGTAAAATAATCCGCTCTGCCATGATGCCCTCCAAAAAAGAACAGATGTTCTTTTAAAAAGATAACACATCTTTTGGGGATTGTCAAGAACGGTTTTTACAAAAATCGGCTGACCCAAACAGTAGATCGGGTCAGCCGTCATTATTTTTTTAATACTGTCCGTAGTTTTGAATAGCCGCCATGACCACCCGCATACTGGAGAGCAGAGAGCCGTTGTTGATGGAACCGGCGGTGGTAAGGTTTAATCCACGCAAGTCATTTTTCTTGGCAGCCAAGCAATCCCGTTTGACTTCGGCAATGATAGCATCCTCATCGTTGTTCATAAAGGTGAAGGGAGCCAACTGACCGTCAATGCGGGTGGTTGGCATATATTTGCGAATTTCCTCCACGGCTATCGTAGGGCCGAAATTACAGCCGGTCAGGTTAAAGTCTGCCAGCAACGGCAATAAATGGCCCATGGCGGAATCGGAATGTTGATATCGGTGATCCTGTGGGTCGGGGGCGGTTTTTTCAAACACACGCTTGAGCACCCTGTACCCAAAGGCTTTGTACATTTCGGGGGTCATTAACTGGGAATCGTCATCGCAAAAGGAAAAGCCTTGGTGGTAATCGGGGGAATGGCCCGATTCCTTTAAAAACAGATCCACGTAAGCCAGTACCACGTCCCCGATGGTATCGGCAAATCGGGTGAACAGCGGTTCGTTGTCGTAATACAAATAGATTAGATTTTCCACCCCAAACACCGAGGTCGCCAGGGTGACCGGCCCTCGAATACCGCCGAATATGCCCGGTCGTTTACCGGTGGTCTCATATACCGCTTTGCACCGCTCATCCCAATCGGCGGGTAAAATAAAAGATCGGAAAGCTTCGGCATCTCGGGTGAGCTGATCCACTGCATTCAACTGTTTGACCAGGTCGTCTTCGTCATCCATTTTGCCTCGCAGCCAGGTGGAGTTGCCGTCAAAATAATACTCGCCGCCAAACACCTCGCCGATCTGTTTAAAATTGGGAATGGTAGGAGGGGCAGGCGTACCTTTTGGACATGGCTTGTTTTCAGCCAACAACGGCCGCCCCACGATTTGAATCGCCTTTTCGTTATATCGGCAGTTCAGGTCGTATCGGCGTTCAGGTGGCGTGTAGCCCCAGGGCTGTCCTTCCTCCCCCAATTCGGCAAACACGCACTCGTCACTCATGCGAATGCCAAGGGCTACCTGGGTGGCTTCTTTCGAAAAACAGTTGTCCTTGTGGGCGGTTTCTTCGTCTTTCCAAAATTGTTCTATGTCTAAGGATAATTTCATCGTCAACACCTCATGCGCTTTTTTTCATTGTATCATATAAAAGTGGGGCATTGTGCCATTTTTTCTTGACAAAAATAGTGATATTTGCTAAAATCGTGATAAAAGAGGTTGATTTTATGAAACAAACGGCTATCTTCCAAGCGGCAGAGGGGGTGCACCGCACCCTGTCTTACCTTACTCCCATGAACGAGGGGCATATCCACAATAAAAACGAACTGTTTTTTCTGGTGGACGGAGTCATGACTGCTCGGTGCAACAACCAAACGGTGGAGGTGCAGGGTCCTGCGGTGCTGATCTTCGGCTGTTACAGCATTCATAGCGGTGCATCGTTGGATGATAAACTTTACGACCGATACAAACTGTATTTTGACGATTTTGAAGAAGATTCTCCGTTAGAGCAGGCGGCGTCTTTTTATAAGCGGGACCACCTAACGGTCATCCCTTTGAATACCGCCCAAAAATCCCTTTTGCTTGGTTATTTTGAACGGCTGCATCATCATAACGAACCGTCGGCATGGGGGCATCTGATCCGTTGGATATTGTACGAACTGTCTTGTTGGTACCAACAGCCTCGGCGGTCTGTCCTGTCCTCAAACGGCTATATTTATAAGGTAATGCAGCAATTGGCCCGCCGGTTTGACCGGCATATCACCCTGGAGGAACTGGCCGAGCAGTATTTTATCAGCCGAGCCAAATTGGTGGCGGACTTTAAACGGTACACCGGCATGACGGTGGGGGAATATCTGGCTCTTATTCGCCTTCATAATGCCAAAGCCATGTTGGAGCAAGGCGGTTCGGTGGGAACTGTGGCTCATGCTTGCGGCTATGGCGACCAAAGTTATTTTATTAAAAAATTCACCCGCATGTTCGGTCTTACCCCCAAAGAATGGAAAAAACTTTCGGTAAAAGGATAATCCGTTCTTGTCGGTTGCAACCTTGTGCGGTGTGTGGTATAATAACCAAAAGCATCCCTTGCCCAAAGGGGGCGTGAATCAAACCCATCAAAAAGGAGTAATCACCCATGCAAACCATTCATGAGCGCACCGCCATGCTCATTGGCGAAGAGGCTTTACAAAAACTGAATCACAGCAAAGTTGCGGTGTGCGGCATTGGGGGAGTAGGCTCCTACGTTGCCGAGGCTTTGGCGCGTTCGGGGGTAGGGGAGCTGTTGCTCATTGACAGTGACACGGTTGCGCTTTCTAACTGTAACCGCCAACTGATTGCCTTGCAATCCACTGTAGGGCAAGAGAAAACTAAGGTCATGCAATCCCGCATTGCCGATATTGACCCTGAGGTTCAGGTAGAAGCCAAAACCCTGTTTTTAACTGCCGAGACCGATGCTTCTTTGTTCGATGGATGCGATTATATTGTGGACGCCATTGACAACGTGTCGGCAAAAATCCGATTGGCGCAAATCGCCAAAGAAAAGGGGATTCCCTTTATTGCCGCCATGGGTTGCGGTAATAAATTAGACCCACAAAAATTAAAGGTAACCGACCTTTATAAAACCGACACCTGTCCTTTGTGTCGAGTCATGCGCCGAGAATTAAAAAATCGGGGAATTACCAAGTGCAAGGTGGTGTATTCCACCGAGATCCCTCGCAAACCGATCACCGACGAGCAGGGCAGAATTCCTCCTGCCAGCATGATCTTCGTTCCCGCCGCCGCAGGACTTATGATCGCCGCCACGGTGGTAGAGGATCTGATGACCTAATTTAGACCAATAAAAAAGCCGATGGGTGTTCCATCGGCTTTTTATGATATTTGGGGGCTTATTCCCACAGGTTTTGAGGATACAATCCGTTAGCAACCAAACCACGAATAGCATCTACTACCGGTTGGCGATCTTCGGGATAGGTAACACCGTACCAGCGATCATCGGTCTCCTTGACGGTGACTTGGCAGTAGTCGGTTTTGAGCAAATGCTCAACCTCTTCGGGCAGCAGGTATTCCCGCTTCAAGGGATTGTCGGTGGGGGTGTTCATAAAGTCCACCATGCCTTGTTCCAATTTTTGGAACAGGTCGGGGGTGAATCCCCAAAAGTTCATAGAAACCACCGAATCTAAGGGGAGTTCTTTTACCGAATCATCTTCCCAATAAGACAAAGCAACACCGTCGCCTTTTACAATCTTTTTGTTTTCTTCAATCGACAAAAGAGCGCCGTCTTTTACTTGACACACGCCACGAGAAACGCTTCCGTTTTCGGTGAGGGTGTTTTTCAAAATATAGCCTGCCATAATGTAATGAATGCCGTCGTGGGGAGTGGTAATAAAATCGTGTACCAAACGAAATGCTTTGGGGCCGTAGTAATCGTCGGCGTTAATAACCGCAAAGGGGCTGTCAACTGCGTTGCGGCAGCTCCAAATTGCGTGACCGGTACCCCAAGGTTTGGTGCGTTCGGGATTTACGGTGCAACCCTTTGGCAAATCGTCGGTGGCTTGAAATGCGTACTCTACTTCAATGTGTTTTGCCACAGCATCGCCGATTTCTTGCTTAAACAATTCCAAATTTTCTTTTTTAATTAAAAATACCACTTTGTCAAAGCCGGCTTGCTTGGCGTCATAAATGCTGTAATCAATGAGTTTTTCATTGTTGGGACCGATTTTTTCCAATTGTTTCAGGCCGCCGTATCGACTTCCCATACCGCCTGCCATAATAACCAAAGTTGCCTTTGCCATTGGATTCACTCCTTATGTATTTAGGTGTTGATATCATTATAACGGTTTTACCGCAAAAATCAAGAAAAAAGTTGAACAGCGAGGACAATATGCCCTCGCTGTTTTGTTCATGATGTGAATTATTCGGCAACCAAATCGCCCAGATCGCAATCGCAGTCACAATCGTCGCAATCGCAATCGTCATAATCGTAATCATAATCGTTGTAATCATCCAACATTTCTTCACATTTGTGAGCGCGGATATAACGAGTCACATAATATGCTACAACAGCAGAGATTGCTGCCAAAGCAACGATGACCGCAATAATCCAAAATGTTTTCTTTCCGTCCATGGTAATGAACCTCCTTCGAATTTCTGGATACACTCCATGTATAGAATACCCAATTTTTCGCTCCATGTCAATAGTTTTTGATGAATTTTCAAAAAAAGGAAGCGACTGAGCGATTTTGTTCTGCCGAAACCGGGAAAGAGCCAAATTTCGGCAGAACGTATGCAAAAGAGCCGACTCTTAATTTTAGTATAAGCAGAAAGGAACGAAGGGTTCAAAAAATTTATAAAAAAGGGTTGACTTTTTTACGGGGGATGGGTATAATGGGTAGGCAGTCAAAAACTGTGCCAAGTAAATATGGCAAACGTTACCATGGAGAAGTACTCAAGTTGGTGACGAGGCGCCCCTGCTAAGGGCGTAGGTCGGGTAACCGGCGCGAGGGTTCGAGTCCCTCCTTCTCCGCCAAACAAAAAAGCACCCCAAACGGGGTGCTTTTTTGTTTGACGAACAGGGAAGGAGGGACGAGAAACGAGATTCAAAAGTTGCTTGCAACTTTTGACAGAAAACAGTCCTGAGGACTGTTTTCGCATCGAGAGGAGAGTCCCTCCATCGCCACGGAAAACACTTTTTACGTGGCGACTCGTTTTCAGATATAGCATTTGAATAGGTCAGCAACTCTTCCGTGTTTTAATTTACAGCAAAGTTCAGTTGCTTTGTAAATAAGTGATTTTGCACAAAAGATCGTATCTTTTTTTGTCGTAATCGCAAAAGCGTTGGCATTTTTTGACAAATTTCTATTTCTGGAATCGTGCAATACGCTCAAAGTTTAGAAATTCGGTTGACTTTGCAAAAAAAATATTGTAAAATAAGCTAGCGTACAACTACAAAGGAACAAGATTATGTCACAAGGTTACGTTACTGCAATTGAACAGGCTACCGATGAACAGCTGGCTTTGGAGGCTCAGCGGGGAGACGACGTCTGCCGTGTGGGTTTGATCGGGCGTTACATTCCTTTGGTCAAAGCACGGGTTTCCGGGTATGCCGGTAGTGATTTGGAGCCGGAGGATTTGGCGCAAGAGGGTATGATCGGATTGATGGAAGCAATCGACCGATACGATCCCTTGCGGGGTGCTTCCTTTCGCACTTTTGCCCTGTTGTGTATCGATCGTAGCGTTATTTCGGTGGTGCGTTCTGCTTTGGCGGCAAAAAAAATTCCTGCTGCTACTCGTGTTTCACTGGATGAGTTTTTATTGGAACCGGCCGATGAGAATACCCCTGAAGAAATTGTGGTAACACAAGATACCGCTCGCCATATGGCATCTCGACTGAAAGAGGTGCTTTCCGGCTTGGAGCATCGTGTGTTTTTTCTGTACCTGGGTGGTTGTGAGTACGATGATATTGCCAAACGGTTGCAAATTTCTCCCAAAGCGGTAGACAATGCCTTGTGCCGTGCGCGCAGTAAGATTCGTAAGGTCAAATTGTAAATTGTGCTCTTAGTAGCTTATTTTAGAAGAGCGTTGGTATCAACAAAGGTGGCGGTGCAAATCCGTCCAAGGGCAAAGAAAATTATCAAGCGAGGTAAAAAACATGTACGAAGACAAAACTCTCAAATGCAAAGAATGCGGCAATGATTTTGTGTTTACCGCTGGTGAACAAGAATTCTATGCCGAAAAAGGCTTTGTAAATGAGCCGCAACGTTGCAAAGCTTGCCGCGATGCACGCAAAAACGCAGCCAGAAGCGAAAGAGAATGGTTCACCGCTACCTGTGCCGCTTGCGGTGCCGAAGCAAAGGTTCCCTTCCAACCCCGTGAAGACCGACCTGTATACTGCAGCGAATGCTTCGCAAAACAAAAAGAAGAAGCCTAATCATTTTTGTTTTTACGATTTGTAAAAAAGCAAATGCTGCAAATCGGTACACCTGTTGATCACCACGACTCGGTTTGTAATTACGATTGGATTTCTAAACACCCTTTCTCCGTGTGAGAAAGGGTGTTTTCTTTTGCGGTGCTTTTGTTTTTGAACCATATTTAGGTTTTGGTGTTCCAAATACCGCAAAATATTGAAAAAATATGAAAAAAGTTCGGTATTCTACTTGCAAAAAATTGACGAATGTTGTAATATGTATCTGTGATTATTCCATCAATGACATAGGGGGACATTTCCAATGCATCTTCACGGTAAAGACTTGAAAATTTTTACTGCCAACTCCAATCCAAAAGTAGCCGAGGATATCGCCAACGCTTTGGGCTTGCAATTGAGCAAAAGCGAGGTAAAAACCTTTAGTGACGGTGAAATTGCTGTTTCGGTTCAAGAATCGGTTCGCGGTTCCGACGTGTTCTTGGTACAATCTACCAGTTATCCCGTCAACGATCACCTTATGGAACTGCTCATTCTCACCGATGCTATGCGCAGAGCATCGGCCAACCGTATTACGGCGGTTATTCCTTATTTCGGTTATGCTCGTCAAGACCGTAAGGCAAAATCCCGCGATCCGATCTCTGCCAAGTTGGTTGCCGATTTGCTGACCACCGCCGGGGTGGATCGTGTGCTTACCATGGACTTGCATGCGGCACAGATTCAAGGCTTCTTTGACATTCCCGTGGACCACCTGCTGGGTGTACCTCTGCTTGCCCCTTATTTTGCACAACATATTGCCGAAAATAAAGAGGAATGGGTGGTTGTATCGCCCGACTTCGGTTCGGTAAACCGCGCCCGTAATTTCGCACAACGATTAGACATGCCCATCGCCATTGTGGACAAGCGTCGTCAAAAAGCCAACGTGTGCGAGGTTATGAATATTATTGGTGACGTAAAAGACAAGCGAGTGATTTTGGTAGACGATATGATCGATACCGCCGGTACTTTGTGCAATGCCGCCAATGCCTTGGTGGAAAAAGGTGGCGCCAAAGAGGTGTACGCTTGCGCTACCCATGGCGTTTTGTCCGGTCCTGCTTTGGAACGGATCGAAGCCAGCGTGATCAAGCAAGTAGTATTGTTGGACACTGTGCCCCTTACCGAAGACAAAAAGAGCGACAAGATCGTTACCTTGCCTGTGGGCGCTGTGTTTGCTGAAGCAATCGAACGTATTTACGAAGACAAACCCATGTCCACCATGTTCGGCGTGTAATGGGCGTTTTTTCCAAATTTCGCGCTCCTGCCGGAGCACCTGAGTATTTAATCGTGGGGTTAGGAAATCCCGGCGACAAATATACCATGACCCGTCATAATGTGGGTTTTATGTTTATCGATCGCTTGGCCGATCGCATGAACGTAAAGGTTAACAAGCTGAAGTTCAAGGGTTTGTATGGTGACGGACAAGTAGGCGGCGTACGTTGCTTGCTGTTGAAGCCTCAAACTTTTATGAATTTGTCGGGGGAATCGGTAGGAGAGATCGCCAAGTTTTATAAGATCCCGCCGCAAAACATTATTGTGGCGTTTGATGACGTTTCGCTGAATATTGGTGAATTGCGGATCCGCAACAAGGGATCGGCCGGGGGACATAACGGAATCAAATCCATTATCAGTCATTTGAGTAGTGAGGATTTCCCTCGTATTAAAATTGCCATTGGACCCAAAACGCATCCCCAAATGGATTTGGCTGATTTTGTTTTGGCAAGAATTGGTAAAGAGGATGAAATAAAACTGGCCGATGCCATAGACCGAGCGGTAGACGCTGTCACACTAATGGTGCAGGGTAAAACCGATCAAGCGATGAACCGTTTTAACGGAAAATAAAAAGAAAACCGAGGAGTTTCAAACTCCTCGGTTTTTTGCATAGTATGGATAATTGGCGGTTTAGTACATTCCGCCTGCACCTGCGGCAGCTGCAGCAGCGGCAGCGGCGGCCTCGGCATCTTCTTTGCGTTCGGCAATCAATGATTCGGTAGTCAGTACCATGGCGGCAACCGAAGCGGCGTTTTGCAAAGCAGAGCGGGTTACCTTGGTGGGGTCTACAATACCGGCTTCCATCATATTGCCGTAGATTTCTTTTTGCGCATCAAAACCGTAGTTGATGCCCTCATAGGTACGAACGGCATTTACGATTACACTACCTTCCAAACCTGCGTTGGCGGCAATTTGACGAAGGGGTTCTTCCAACACACGGCGAACGATGCCGGCACCGGTTTTTTCATCACCTTCCAGCGATGCAACCAATGCTTCCACCGCAGGAATGGTATCGATCAGGGCGGTACCGCCGCCGGCGACGATTCCTTCTTCCACGGCGGCTTTGGTAGCGGCCAAAGCATCTTCAATGCGAAGTTTCTTTTCTTTCATTTCCACTTCGGTAGCGGCACCGACTTTAATTACGGCTACACCGCCCGACAGTTTGGCCAATCGTTCTTGCAATTTTTCACGGTCGAAGTCAGAGGTGGTGGTTTCAATTTGTCCTTTGATTTGACCAATGCGGTCTTTAATGGCATCGGGGTTACCGGCGCCGTCTACAATAATGGTGTTTTCTTTGGAAACCTTTACTTGACGAGCACGACCCAGTTGCATGATGCTGGCTTCTTTTAAATCCAATCCCAAATCTTCGGTAATCACTTCACCGCCGGTGAGAATGGCAATATCTTGCAGCATTTCTTTTCTGCGGTCACCGAAGCCGGGGGCTTTGATGCAAACACAGGTAAAGGTGCCGCGGAGTTTGTTGACCAAAATGGTAGCCAGAGCTTCGCCTTCTACATCTTCGGCAATCAGTACTAATTTTTTGCCTGCTTGCACGATTTGTTCCAGCAAGGGCAAGATTTCTTGAATGTTGGAAATCTTTTTGTCGGTGATGGGAATAAAAGGATCGTCTAAAACGGCTTCCATTTTATCCGAATCGGTGGCCATGTAGGGAGAAATATAGCCACGGTCAAATTGCATGCCTTCCACTACTTCGCTGTAGGTTTCGGCGGTTTTGGATTCTTCTACTGTAATAACCCCGTCAGAAGAAACCTTATCCATGGCTTCGGCAATCAGGTTGCCAACGAATTCGTCTTGGGCAGATACGGTGGCAACACGGGCGATGTCGGTGGAGCAGGTAACTTTTTGGGAGTTTGCGTGCAAAGCTTCCACGGCGGCATCTACGGCTTTTTGAATTCCCTTGCGTACGTCCATGGGATTGGCGCCGGCAGCAACGTTTTTCATGCCCTCGCGAATCAAAGCTTGGGCAAGCAGGGTAGCGGTGGTAGTACCGTCACCGGCAATGTCGTTGGTTTTGGTGGCAACTTCTTTTACCAGTTGAGCACCCATGTTTTCAAAGGGGTCCGGCAGTTCCACATCTTTGGCAATGGTAACCCCGTCGTTGGTGATCAGGGGAGCACCGAATTTCTTTTCAATTACTACGTTTCTGCCCTTGGGTCCCAAGGTCACCTTGACAGTGTCAGACAGTTGGTCTACACCGGCTTGCAGGGCTTTTCTGGCGTCTTCGCCAAAAATAATGTTTTTTGCCATATGATTGTATCCTCCAATTACTCTACGATTGCTAAAATATCGTCTTCACGCACAATGGTGTATTCCTCGCCGTCAACTTTGACTTCGGTGCCGGCATATTTGCCTGCTAATACCTTGTCGCCAACTTGAATGGTCATGGGAATAATTACACCGTCTTCGTTTTTGGCGCCGGGGCCTACCGCTACCACTTTGGCAACTTGGGGCTTTTCTTTGGCGGCACCGGTCAAAATAATACCGCTTTTGGTGGTTTCTTCGGCTTCTACCATTTGCAAAACCACACGATCGGAAAGGGGTTTAATGTTCATATCTATGTCCTCCTGTAAGAATGAATATACACTCGTTAGCACTCTATCTTGGTAAGTGCTAAAAACATTATACCAAGATGTAAGGAAAAATCAAGGGGGAAAATGAAAAAAACGGAAAAATTCTTTCCTTTTTATAGTATTGGAGTTCTATGGGAAAATATACCATCAAAATCGATTGATTGTAAAGGAAAACCGCACTCGTTGGTTGAGTGCGGTTTGGGTTACCAAGAGGTTTCGATTCCGTGTCGTTTCATCAAATCCCGTACTTGCTTCATTTGTTCGGGCTCCACTTCTATATAAGAAGCTAAGCTGGGATTGAGGGAATAGAGGCAAAACCAGTTACTGCCGTCGTTGGCGGGGTATACGGTGGTTTGGTCTCCGCTGGTAAAGGTAAAGGTGAGCTTGCCGATGACAAAGCTGTTGGTGGGGCAGGTCTTGACCTTTTCGCCTTTAATGCAATCCATCAAGACCGCAAAATCGGCGGCATTGGCGGTTTCGGTCAAGGTGACCACCGTTCCCGAAGCATCGGTGTCGCTGGGACCGGACAAGGTTACTGACACAACGTTGGCCAATTCAAATTCGGTTGAATCGCTGTTTTGGGTGTAGGTGTCAATGGAACAGCCTGCTAAAGAGAAGATTAGCAAGCCAATCAATATACCGTAAAAAAATCGTTTCATGAAAAGTCCTCCTGGTTGGTTTGTTCGTTTATGATTACCTGTGCGGCTAAGCGATGCAGATCCTCCATGGTTTGGATCTGGCCGCATTGACGGCGTAAGTCGGCGGCGCCTCGCAATCCTTTAATATACCAAGCGGCGTGCTTGCGAATTTGCAACATGGCAAGGTAGGGGTCTTTGTAACGGCACATCATTTCGCATTGCTTGATCAGTACCGTCATTTTTTGTGCAATGGGTGGATCGGGCAGTAAAATGCCTTCGTTCAAGTAAGCGTTGACCTGCTGAAAGATCCAGGGAGCACCCATGGCGCCTCTGCCGATCATGACCATATCACATCCCGTTTGCTCCAGCATTTTGGCGGCATCGGCAGCGGTATAAACGTCTCCGTTGCCTATGACCGGTACGCTTACCGCTTCTTTTACTTTGCGAATTTGGTTCCAATCGGCATAAGGGGCGTACATTTGCTCTCGGGTGCGGCCGTGTACCGTAATGGCATCTGCTCCCGCTTGCTCTACCGCCTTGGCAAGGTCGGTTGCCACAATGTGGTCTTTGTCGTAGCCTAATCGCATTTTTACCGTAACGGGTACGTTTACTGCATTTTTGACCGCTTTAACAATGCTTGCGGCCAGGGGAATGTCTTTGAGCAAGGCACTACCGCCACCTCCGGCAATCACTTTGGGAGCGGGACACCCCATGTTAATGTCAATAAATTCGGGGTGATAGGTAAGTGCTGTTTCGGCGGCTTGTGCCATGATTTGCGGGTCACACCCAAACAGTTGAGATGCCATGGGGCGTTCGGCATTTTCCACCGAAAGCAATTCTCTGGATTTGTGACTGCCCAGTACGATCCCCTTGGCAGAGGTCAACTCCCCTACACAGAAGGCGGCACCATAGCCCATGCACAATTCTCGAAAAGCACGGTCGGCAACGCCCGCCATGGGAGCGAGTGCGGCAATCCCGTTAATTTCTAAGTTTCCTATTTTCATAACATAACTCGTTTTCTGAATTTTCCTTAGTATAGCACGAAAAGAAGAGAAAATCAATTATAAAAAAATATAGCAATCAAGGAATAAGTGTGGTATACTACTAAAATAAAGGAGTGTGACCTATGAAACTCTTGGTTTTAGACGGAAACAGTATCATCAACCGAGCCTTTTACGGTATTCGTCCTCTTACCACCAAGGACGGGGTGTTTACTAACGGCATTTACGGTTTTTTGAATATTTTGCTGAAATTAAAGGAACAGGTGCATCCCGACGGGGTTGCCGCCGCCTTTGACTTAAAAGCTCCTACTTTTCGCCATAAAATGTATACCGAGTACAAGGCAGGTCGCAAGGGCATGCCGGATGAGTTGGCGATGCAAATGCCTCTTTTAAAAGAGTTGCTTCCTCTTATGGGGGTAACGGTGTTGCAAAAAGAAGGATTTGAGGCAGACGATATTTTGGGCACCCTTGCCGCACGTTGCGTAGAACGCGGCGTAGACTGCGTGTTGGCGACCGGTGATCGCGACAGCTTGCAGTTGGTCAGCGAGCATACCCACGTGTTGCTTGCTGCTACCAAAGCAGGGCAACCGCACCTGACCGAATATACCCCCGAACTGATATGGGAAGACAAAGGGGTCGCTCCTGCTCAGCTCATAGACGTAAAAGCCTTGCAAGGAGACACCTCTGACAACATTCCCGGTGTAGCGGGGGTCGGGGAGAAGACAGCCTTGTCTTTGATCGCTCAATTCGGTAGTGTTCAGAATTTGTACGAAAATATTGATTCCCCCGACATTCGGGATACCTTGCGCAATAAATTGATTGCCGACAAAGAGAATGCCTTGCTCAGTTACGAGTTGGGCAAGATCTGTTGCGACATGCCGTTGGATGTTACAGTTGAGCAGTTGCTTAGTGCTCCTACCGACCATGCCGCATTGTCTCAAAAATTGGCTCGCTTGGAACTGTTTAAAATCATAGAACGGTTAGGGTTGGAACAACTGCCCGTGCAATTAGAGAGTGCCCAAACGGTAGATGCGGCTTGTTACGCTTGTCAACCGTTTGGCATGATCCCCGCCCACCTTGGCGAGACGATCCACGTGTTGCAACAAGAAAGTGTTACGGCATTGCTTACCGACGGCAAAATCTATTTGTTTGACCATGCCCAGGCAACCAAACAACTGCTTGCCCAAGGTGGCGCCGTGTACACCCACGACCTAAAAGCGTGGTATCACCGTGGAATTTCTGTGAAAACACCTGCTTTCGATACCGCTCTTGCCGCTTACTTGTGCAATCCCTCTGCCTCGGATTATGGGGTGTCCCGCCTGATTGCCGAATACGGTGCAGTGGGTACGGCAGAAAATGCGCCCTCGGAGTATGCCGATTTGGCAAGTGCTTTGGCGGCATTTCCCTCTTTGTGTAAGGTCTTGCAAGAAAAGTTGCAAGATGAGGGACAAGCCGATTTGTTGAGCAAGGTGGAAATTCCCTTGTCCCGTGTGCTGACCGATATGGAAAACGAAGGATTTTTGGTGGATTGGCAAGCTCTTACCGCCTATGGAAAGGTGCTGGAAGAGCAAATAAATACCTTGATGCAAAGCATTTATGACTCGGTGGGGTATGAATTTAATCTTAATTCTCCCAAGCAATTGGGCGAAGCCTTGTTTGTGAAATTGGGGTTGCCCGCCAAAAAGAAGACCAAAAGCGGATTTTCCACCAATGCCGAGGTGTTGGAGGAATTAAAATACCAACATCCCGCGGTGGCGCAGTTGTTGGAATATCGGCAACTTGCTAAGCTGAAATCCACCTACGTAGATGGCCTTTTGGCAGTACGAGGCGCTGACGGTCGGGTGCATACCACCTTTAATCAAACCGAAACCCGCACAGGGCGAATCAGTTCCTCAGAGCCCAATCTGCAAAATATTCCCGTACGGCGAGAAAATGGGCGGGAACTCCGTCGCTTTTTCACCGCAGGAGAGGGAAAGGTGCTGGTAGATGCCGACTATTCCCAAATTGAATTGCGGGTGCTTGCCCACATGGCAGACGATGAAGCCATGATTCAAACCTTTAAAAGCGGGGGAGATATTCATACCGCCACCGCCGCCAAAATTGCGAATTTACCGCCCGAGTTGGTTACCCCCCTTATGCGGTCCCGCGCCAAGGCGGTGAATTTCGGCAT
>JAZRFL010000002.1:0-29461 GCA_045661365.1 Acutalibacteraceae bacterium
AGCCTTTTCAAAGCCGAAAAAACATCTTGTTTGATTTTGCACAATACACGCGGCACTATTTTGGCAACCATAATCGCCTGCAACGATTGGGTGATCACCGTGATCAATCGCAACACCAAAAAAGTCCCCAACGTTAAGCACATAAGCAACACAAAATCGCCGCCTGCCAACGACCAAAAGCCTTGGAAGGTGGCTTTTTTGCCTAACACATCGTCAAAATACACCGCCCCCGAAAAATAAGGCAGGGTAGCATAGATCAACGAATGGATCAAAAACACCAGCATAATGGCAAGCACACGCCATTTATGGGGTTTAAAATAGGCAAACGTTCGCAAAAACAAACTGCGACGATCCATGCATTTGGGGCAGATCTTTCGATCGCGATCCACATACGGCGTACCGCATTTGTCACAAAATTCAGGACGAGAGTCTGCTTTGTAGTCCTCCTCTTGCAACGGTGTCCCCTCTTTTACCTTAGCAAACACCTTGCAAAACTGACGCAATTCTGCTATATACTGTCCCGTAGCGCAACACAGCGTACGGTTCTGTTTGCCAAAACAGCACACCGAACCGCCGCCTATCAGTTCTTCCATCTTCAGCGAATCCACGTGGTCGAGAGGAATATACGACAACGCAACCGTTTCATCAAACCACGGCTCCTTTACCATACCCCGATATCCGGCAAACACCTTGTCTACCGATCGTTTGGGTGCAAAAGCAATCACCAATTGATCATGGGTTAACACCAGTCCGTAGTGAGCATAACATCCGTCGGCAGTTAAATCCGCTTGGCAATACCCTATGATATCCTTTGTTGCAATTCCTTGCTCGTTCAGCCTCTTCAACAGTTCCGACGAATCGGGTGTCTTTACAAATCCCATACGGTACCCACTCCTTTCCCTAAGCAAACGTGAACCCTCTGAGTATAGCTTTATTATATAAAAACTTGTCCGTCAATACAAGATGAAATTTGCAGTTTTTCCAACAAAACACCACTTGCATACAGTCTGTCCTGTTAATACACTATATAACAGAAGGGTGGGAATTGCTATGCAAATACAAAAAGAGGCCACAGACAGTCTGCGGGTAGAATTAACAGCAGAAGAATTGCAAGCCTTTGGACTAACCTATCAATTGCTTCACTATCAAGACGCAAAAACCAAAGAACTACTGACAACCGTTTTAAAAAATGCCGCCGCCTTGACCGAATTTTCGCACCGAAATTGCCGTTTGCTGATCGAAGTATTTCCCGCACCGTTGCAAGGGTGTACCTTGTACTTCACCCGATTGGAACAAAAAGCAAAACGTTACCGCGCACTACCGCCCCACGTGTATCGTTTTGCCAATGCAGAACATATGTTTATGGCAATAGAGCAACTAAACGAAGCAATCAAAAGCGAGCTTTATTCCCTGCAAGATCGGTACATTTTAGTACTGCACCATCCACCCAAACATTCCCTTTTGGAATACGGCGAACAATTGGTCGCCGGAAAAACCTCTTTGGCCTACATACGAGAACACGGAAAATTGTTATGCGCACCGTTTGCCGTCAAAACCTTGCTCCAAGCGATGAATTTCTGATCGTCTCCCCACCGATTATACTCCTATAGATTCATTTTGTCAATAGTAATATACCCATAGATTATTCACTGTTCCCTCATCCCCGATTAAAATCATATCTATAGGTGATAAAAAGGAGTGCGATTTCATTGGTTGATGAAATTCTATTGCAAGAAATGGGCAAACGTATCTACCTCCGCCGTAAAGCGTTACATCTTACCCAAGAGCAAGTAGCGGAAAAAATGAATGTTTCCATACAAATGATCTCCAACCTTGAATTGGGAAACAAAGCAATTCGTCCGGAAAACCTAAAAAAGTTGTGTCAAACCCTACAGATCAGCGCCGATTATCTTTTGATGGGAGAAACCGTCCCCTCCTCTCATGCCATCCTTTGTGAAAAAATTCATCAGTTGCCCCAAGAATTTCTTCCGCTGATTGACCAAATCGTCGACCTATGCCTGCAAAAATCCAAATAACTCCGGAGCGCAAAATGATAAAAACCGCTTTCAGTTAAAGCTGAAAGCGGTTTATTCTTGTTTTTCTTTTTCTCTCTTTCTGCGGGCCCATCGTTCAAACAAAAAGAACCCACCGACACTAAACAACACCGTACCGCCAAACACCCACAAAGCCATCCAATAATTTTCGGAGTTCAACGCATCGCCCCCTATGGTGGAGGTAACGATCGACGGAATACGTGCCGTCATACTGATAAAAAACCAAACAGTCCAACGAATAGGAGTCAACCCTACAAAATAGCATAGCAAATCTTTGGGGGTACCGGGAATCAAAAACACCAAAAAGGTTACCGTATTCAGCCGACGTTCATTTTGCAAGAATTTCAGCGAACGTATTTTTTTCACAGAAAAGAAGGTTTCCACCAACTTGACACCGAATTTTCTCACCAAAGCAAAAACGATCAAACTACCTATGGTAATACCGATCATGCACAACAATGTGCCTTCCCAAAAGCCAAACGCATAGCCGGCGCCGATTTCCAACGGTTCCCCGGGAATCAGCGCAATAACCACCTGAAAGATCACCATACCTACAAAAGCGACCCGACTCCATAGACCGTAGGTATCTACCCAATCGCGAAATCGTTCGGGGTTGGACACAAATCGAATCATCGGTTCTCCTGCGATCCATGTAACGGCACCGATAAACAAAACCGCGGCGATCATCATCGCCACACTCAACCACTTGATTCGACCCTGTTTCATGGACACTCCCTCCTTGTATGACCGATTTCGACAAATTTCTTTGTTGGAATATTGTAGCATAATCAAGAATAGAATGCAAGGAAATAAAAAACAAATTCATTTCCACATTTTACAAAGAGAGTCTTGCAAACCTTATGGGAATACTGTAAAATAACCAATAGTATTGGGAAAGGAGTCTACCTTCCATGACTGTAGAAGCAAAAAAACGATTTATGGTCAATACCGCATTTATTGCATTAATTGCCATTGCCGTATATTTCGTTCTCAAATATCTTACCGTATGGCTGTTGCCGTTTCTCATTGGGTTTATTTGCGCCATGAGTTTACAACGACCGGTCAACTTTTTGTCTCAAAAAACCAAATTGCCCCGTGCTATTTGGTCGTTGATCTTGGTAGCGGTGGTTTTAAGCGCCTTGTTTGGATTGTTGGTTTTGATTGGGTTTCAGTTGTACGATCAGCTCAGCAATCTGGCCAATCGGTTGTCGGAACTGATTCCCGGTCTGCAACAAGATCTGCGCGAACTCGGTGCACAGTTTTCCGGTTGGATCGATCGACTACCCGACGGACTCGCCCAAGAGTTGCGCTCTGCTCCCGAGCAATTGGCCAACAATTCGGTATCTTTTTTAACCGATACTTTAACCGACGTAGCGGCATTGATCATTGTCAACATTCCCTCGTTGTTACTCACCACGGTGGTTTCGGTGGTTGCTTGTTGTTTCATTACCATGGACTACTACAAAATCACCAACTTTATTCTTAATCAATTCTCGGTAAACACCCAAAAAGTCTTGCTAAAAGCCAAACGCGTGTTTAGTGAAAATATTTTAAAAATGTTGCGCGGGTACCTGATCGTCATGGGTGTGACCTTTTTGGAATTGTTTATCGGGTTGCTGATTTTGGGGATCCCCTACACCGGTGTATTGGCTTTGATCATAGCGGTGGTAGATATTTTTCCCGTGTTGGGCACCGGTACAGTGCTCATTCCTTGGGGGGTAATTTGCCTGTGCACCGGCAATATCGGAACCGGGATCGGATTGCTGATCTTGTATATTATTATTACCATCATTCGCAATATCATTGAACCCAAGATCATTGGTCAACAGGTAGGATTACCTGCCGTAGTCACTTTGATTTCCATGTATTTGGGACTCACTTTGTTTGGTTTTGTCGGGTTGTGGGGATTGCCGATTTTATTGATCGTTTTGGTAAAACTTCAGGAATCGGGCATGCTTCGTATTTGGAAAGACAGCACCCACGTTTCCCAGTCGGTAGCCGAAGAACAATCACAAGACCATGCGGAAGAAGCCTGAGTTGCCCCATACAAATAAAAGCAGCCATTCTAAAACGAATGGCTGCTTTTATTATGTGGATTCTATTTTTCGGGGGTCACGGTTTGAATTGCCAAAACGTCCAGTTGTTCTTTGTCAACAAACGCAGGACATTCGGTCATTAATTCGCTGGCATTTTGCACTTTGGGGAAAGCAACCACTTCACGCAAGGTGTCGCATTTCAGCATTTGCATAACCAAGCGGTCCAAACCGATGCCCATGCCGCCGTGAGGGGGAGCCCCGTAGCGGAATGCGTCGGTCAGGAAGCCGAATTTTTCGTGGGCTTCTTCTTCCGAAAGACCAAGCAGAGCGAACATACGGTTTTGCAGTTCGGGATTGGTAATACGAATGGAGCCGCTGGCAAGCTCAATGCCGTTTAACACCAAGTCATAAGCTTTGGCACGGACTTTGGCTTTGTCGGTTTCCAAATATTCAATACATTCGTCCATGGGCGAGGTGAAGGGATGGTGCATGGCAACAAACTGACCGGCATCTTCGTCCCAATCGAAGAAGGGGAATTCGGTGATCCACAACAGATTAAAGCCGTCGGGAATGATGTCCAATTTCTTGGCAACCTCTTGCCGCAAGGCACCCAACACGCTAAGCACCAAATTCTTTTTGCCGTCAGCCACAATGAACACCACGTCGCCGTTTTCGGCGCCTGCTGCTTTCAGAATGGCGTTCATTTGATCTTCGGTCATGAATTTACCGAAAGAAGAAACCACACCTTCGTCGGTCATACGAATCCAAGCCAAGCCCTTGGCACCAATGCCTTTGGCTTGTTCGGTGAGTTTGTCAATGGTTTTGCGGGTATAGGTGTTTACCGCATTTTTGGCGGTAAAACCACCTACGCTACCGCCTGCTTCCAACGCACCTTTGAACACCACAAAGTCGCTGTCGGCAACCGCGTCGGACAAATCAAACAATTCCATACCATAGCGGGTATCGGGCTTGTCGCTACCATAACGGCTCATGGCTTCGGCATAGGTAAGTCTGGGCAAGGGTAGCTGCACTACCACACCCAAGGCTTCTTTAAACACCCGTTTCATATAGCCTTCACCAATGGCAAGCACGTCGTCCATATCTACAAAAGACATTTCCAAGTCGATTTGGGTGAATTCCGGTTGACGGTCGGCGCGCAGGTCTTCGTCACGGAAGCAACGGGCAATTTGCATATAACGGTCAAAGCCTGCTACCATGGACAACTGTTTGTACAATTGAGGAGATTGGGGCAGGGCGTAGAATTGACCGGGATGAATACGGCTGGGCACCAAAAAGTCACGCGCACCTTCGGGGGTAGAACGGATAAGCATGGGGGTTTCGATTTCCAAAAATCCGTTTTCGTCAAAATAGTCACGGGTGATTTTGGCAATCTTATGCCGCATGATGATGTTGTTTTGCAAGTCGGGACGACGCAGATCCAAATAGCGGTGTTTCAGACGCAATTCCTCTTTTACGTCGGAGTTTTCCACGATTTCAAAAGGAGGAGTTTCGGCAACCGACAGAATTTTGTATTCGGTTACAAAAATTTCCACTTCGCCGGTGGGAATGTCGTGATTCACCGAAGAACGACGGCGCACCACACCTTTGGCGGCTACCACGTATTCCGAACGAGTGTGGAATGCTTTGTCGAAAATTTCTCTGTCGGTGTTATCATCAAAAGCAAGTTGCACAATGCCGCTTCTGTCTCGCACGTCAATAAAGATCAGCGCGCCCAAGTCCCGTTGCCGTTGTACCCAACCGCAAACGGTAACCGTTTGGTCTACCAAATCGGTATTCAAGGTGCCGCAATAATGACTGCGGCGCAAGTTGCCTAAAAATTCGGTTTGTAACATATCGCTTCCTCCTATTTACCCAAATCGTTGACGCTTGTTTCCATGGCATCAAATGCCGATTCCATCACGATTTTGTAAAACTCTTCGGTTAATTGATCCAAAGCAACTTGGGTTTGTTCCCCTGTTGCCATATTTTTTACGTTAGCTTTGCCCGCCGAGAGTTCATCGTCTCCCAACACAAGGGTATACCCCACGTTCAATTTGTTGGCGTATTTCATTTGGGCTTTCAAGCCTCTACCGTTCAAGTCGGTCAATGCGGCAAAGCCCTCTCGACGCAGTTGTTCGCAATATTTGGCTGCCGCGATTTGTGCGGCATCGCCCATGGGAACAACGTACAATTCCGGCTTTTTATCTTCGGGGAAGGGTACCCCTTGGGCTTTCATAAGCATGAGCAACCGTTCCAACCCCATGGCAAAACCCAAAGAGGGCAAATGAGGACCGCCCATTTCTTCTACCAAGCCGTCATACCGACCGCCACCGCAAACCGTACCTTGGGCACCGATCTCGGTAGATACAAACTCAAACACGGTACGAGTATAATAGTCAAGGCCGCGAACTATGGTGGGGTTGACGGTATAGGAAATGCCCATGGCATCCAGTCGAGTTTTTACCCCCTCGAAATGGGCGCGACAATCGTCGCAAATATAGTCGATCATTTTGGGAGCCGTAGCGGCAATTTCTCCGCAAACGGGAGATTTGCAGTCCAAGATCCGCATGGGATTGCGTTCCAAGCGGCCTTTGCAGGTCTCACACAGATCTGCTTCACTTTGGCGAAAATGGTCTCGCAGGGCTTCTAAATATTTTGCTCGGCATTCGGGACATCCAATAGAGTTGATTTCCAAATGGATATTCTTCAGACCAAACCGTTCAAAAGCATGATGCGCCACGGCAATAATTTCCGCATCGGCAGAAGATTCGGGCGCACCGAAGCATTCAATGCCAAATTGATGAAATTCCCGCAAGCGACCTGCTTGAGGTTTTTCGTACCGATAACAAGACAGCACATAGCAAGCCTTGACCGGCAAAGCCTCGTTATATAATCCATGTTCCAACAGGCAACGCACCGAACCGGCGGTACCTTCGGGGCGCAAGGTTAACGACCGACCGCCTTTATCGTCAAAGGTGTACATTTCTTTTTGCACCACGTCGGTAGTATCCCCTACCGAGCGTTGGAACAAATCGGTTTGTTCAAACACGGGAACCCGCACTTCTTTGTATCCATACAAAGAGGCTGTTTCCAACAAGGTTTTTTCAATGTATTGCCATTGATAGCTCTCACCGGGCAATACGTCTTGGGTGCCGCGGATAGCAGATATGGTTTTGGCCATGGGTTTATCCTCCTATGGAAAATTTCGCTTTGATTTGTTGTAAAATATCTTCTGCGGCGGCGTGCAATTCCACAATATCGCCGCTGTTGTGAATTACAAATTCACAACGCTCACTAAAATAAGCATCATCATGTTGTGTGGCCATGCGTTGTTCCGCCATTTCAAACGAAATGCCGTCTCGTTCCACAATACGATTTTTTCGCAGGTCACGATTGGCTAACACCGCCACGGTGGTATGGCAAAGTTGATAGCAATTGGCTTCAAACAACAATGGGGCATCTAAAATGCAAAGCAAATGCCCCGCTTGTTCCAGCTCGGTCAAGTCCTCTTCTATTTTCGCTAAAATGCGAGGATGCATAATCGCATTCAGATCCTCGGTATCATGGGGGGTAGCAAAAGCACGAGCGGCAAGCAAAGTTCGATTGAGAACCCCATCATGAGCAATATCCGAACCAAACCGTTCACAAAGTTCCGCCAACACCACGGGGTCTTTATGTAGGGTGCGAGCCACACGATCAGCATTGACAATGGGCAATTCCATCATTTGTGCCACCACGGTTTTTCCGGCGCCGGTCGGACCGGTAAGACCAATCACTTTCATGCTTCTAACTCCCTTTCATCAAAAGCGGCGGCGCGGATCAAGCGGTTATACACCGCCAATCCCACACCCTGCCGTGCAGGACAATGGGCATAAATACGAGTCACGTTTCGCTTGTCTGCCTCTCGCAACAACGCAAATAAATTATGTGCAATTTCGTTGTGGTCATGTTCATGACCAATACATAGTACCTGCTTGGTGATCAAAGATGCTTCTTCGTCGAAGCACAAAGCAACCGAATCGGGTTCGGCATGGTGATTCATGAAATCCACAAACGACTGACAACTGCCATGCAACAAGGTAACCTGTGCTTTGGGCGCATAATGTTTATATTTCATACCGGGAGACGAAACTTTGTCCAAATGCACGTTGGCGGTAATCGAAGGATCGATATCAATTTCACCCACCACCTGCGCCAACTGTTCGGGGGTAATCCCACCCGGACGAAGCAAGCGAGGCTTGTCCCCCACAAGGGAAACAACGGTGGACTCCAATCCCACTTGACATTCACCGCCGTCAAACACAGCGGGAATGATCCCCTCCATGTCCGCCATAACGTGGGCGGCCGTAGTGGGACTGGGGCTACCCGATCGATTGGCCGAAGGAGCCGCCAAAGGCAACCCGCAGGCCTCTATAATCGCCCGTGCCACGGGGTGAGAGGGCATACGAACCGCCACGGTGTTCCCTCCTGCAGTCACCACGTCCGGCACAACTGCCGAACGAGGCAATACCATGGTAAGAGGTCCCGGCCAAAAGGCGTCCGCCAGTGCTTTGGCAGAGGGAGGAATCTCTTTTACCAAGGGAATCAGCTCTTCCCACGTTGCAATATGCACGATCAAGGGATTGTCCGCAGGGCGGTTTTTGGCGGCAAAAATTTTGCGCACCGCTTGTTCATTCAAAGCATTGGCGGCAAGTCCATATACCGTTTCGGTAGGAATTGCCACGACCTGCCCCTCTTGCAACAACCGAGCAACCGCCGTAATTTCTTCATTTGTCTGATACAAAAAGGTTTTCATATTGCAACACACTTTGCAGAGTTTCTAAGGAACGGCGTGCCAAGGCACCATACCGCTCTTTTTTATCACGAATCAATTCGGGCAACGGGGGTAGCAAACCAAAACTGGCCCCCATAGGTTGGAAATCCGCGGTGCTTTGGTTACCAATGTGCCGCGAAAGCGCCCCCATCATAGTGGTTTCGGGCAACGCAAGTGAGGCTTGCCCCGTCAAACGACGGTAGGCATTCACTCCCGCAAGGATTCCCGATGCCGCCGATTCCATGTACCCTTCTACCCCGGTCATTTGCCCTGCAAAGAACAAATCGGGGTTTTGTTTTAAAGAAAAATCTTGGTTTAACAAACGGGGAGAATCCAAAAACGTGTTGCGGTGCATAACACCATACCGCACGTATTCGGCGTTTTTAAGAGCGGGGATCATGCCAAACACCCGTTTTTGTTCGGGAAAGGTGAGATTGGTTTGAAATCCCACCAGATTATAGCAAGTTCCTTCTTTGTTTTCCTTGCGAAGTTGCAAGTTTGCCCAAGGACGATGTCCTGTGCGGGGATCTCGCAAGCCAACGGGTTTCAACGGGCCAAAGCGAATGGTGTCTGCCCCACGTCTTGCCATGATTTCAATAGGCATGCATCCCTCATACACCTTGGGATCTTTTTCAAACTCATGCAATTGTGCCCGTTGGGCCGTAATGAGTTGCTCGTAAAATGCCTCGTACTCTTCTTTGTTCATGGGACAATTTAAGTAATCGTCTTCGCCACCCCGCTCGTAACGAGAAGCGGCAAAGGCGCTGTTCATGTCAATGCTGTCGGCCGTAACGATCGGCGCGGCGGCATCGTAAAAATGCAGGGGACTTCCTACGATCTTTTGTTGTAATTCTTGGGCGAAAGCATCTGACGTCAGCGGTCCCGTGGCAATCACACATACTCCGTCGGGAATTTCGGTGATTTCTTTTTCCACCACGGTAATGTTGGGGTGCTCTTGAATCGCCCGCGTCATAGCCGCCGAAAAATCATGTCGGTTGACCGCCAGCGCGCCCCCTGCGGGCACTTCGCATTCATAGGCGGTTTTCACGCACAACGAGCCAAACAACTGCATTTCGGCTTTTAACAACCCACCTGCCGCCTCTACCCGTTTGGCTTTCAGCGAATTGGAGCAAACCAATTCTCCAAAATCGGTGCTGGTGTGTGCCGGTGTCATTTTGTGTGGCTTCATTTCATACAAGGTCACCTGTACCCCGCGGTTTGCCAGTTGCATGGCGGCTTCACACCCCGCCAATCCGGCGCCTACTACGGTAGCATGCAAATCATCCATCGGTTTCTTCCGCCTTTTTGCGACCTTTGCGTTCGGCTTTTTTCTCGTAGCCGCAAGCTTCGTCGTTGCAACCGATCACACCGCCGCGGCGTTTAAACAAGGTTTTGCCGCATTTGGGGCAATTTTCTTTGGTGGGGGTGTCCCAGGTCATATATTTGCATTCGGGATATCCTTCGCACCCGAAATATTTATAGCCGCGTTTGGACTTGCGTTCCACCATAGGCTTACCGCATACAGGGCAAGCGCCCTCGGTTCTCACCACGATCGGCTTGGTGGTTTTGCATTCGGGATACCCCGAGCAAGCCAAAAATTTGCCGAAACGACCGCTTTTTACCACCATGTTTTTGCCGCAATTGGGACAGAGCTCGTCGGTGATCTCGTCGGGAATCTTGGCATGCTTGCCTTCCATTTTCTTTTCGGCGACAGCAATGGTATTCATAAAGGGATCGTAGAATTTGTCCATGGTCTCCACATAGGTCATGTCACCTGCGGCCACTTTATCCAAATCCTCTTCCATAGCGGCGGTGAATTTGGTATCTACAATATCCTTAAACAAATCACTCATCAATTCGGTGGTCACTTCGCCCAACATGGTAGGCTTCAAGGCCTTCTTTTCCCGCTCCACGTATTCCCGTTTAATTACGGTGGCAATGGTGGTAGCATAGGTAGAAGGACGACCAATGCCGGTTTTTTCCATAACTTCGGTCAAGGTCGCATCGTTATACCGTGCAGGCGGTTGGGTAAAATGTTGGTTGCCTGTGAGCTCCCGCAAACAGAGCTTTTGTCCTTCGGTCAAATCAGGCAATGCTTTTGCATCTTCTTCCTCGTCGGTGGATTCTTGATACAATACGGTATACCCGTCAAATTTCACCGAAAAACCGGTGGCACGGAACAAATAATCGGCGGCGGCAATGTCTACCGTTTGGGTGTTTTTCACACAAGCGGCCATTAGGCTTGCCAAAAACCGTTCCCAAATAAGCTTGTAAATTTTATATTGATCCCCCGTAAGGGTTCCTTTTACCTTTTCGGGAGACAGTTCCACCATGGTAGGACGAATCGCTTCGTGACCGTCTTGGGCAGAAGAACGGGTTTTGTAATAACGAGGCTTGGACGGCAAATATTTGTCGCCAAAGACAGCCTTAATGTATTCATTACCTGCCGTTCTGGCTTCTTCGGAAATACGCACCGAGTCGGTACGCATATAGGTAATAAGACCGGTGGTGCCTACACCGGGAATGTCCACCCCTTCGTACAGGGTTTGTGCGGCACGCATGGTGCGTTCACCGGTCATACCGAATTTACGGGCGGCGTCTTGTTGCAAGGTAGAAGTAATAAAGGGCGGCGCCGGTTGCACCGTACGCGTGCCTTTTTTTACGGTTTGCACCACGTAATCGGCATGCTCTACCGCCGAACGGATCTCTTCGGCTTGTTGGCCGTTGTGAATTTCAATTTTTTCTCCCATCAGCGTGGTATTCAATTTAGCGGTAAACATACGACTGTTGGATTTTTCACTGAGTTTGGCATCCAACGACCAATATTCTTCGGGCACAAAAGCTCGAATTTCTTTTTCACGATCTACGATCAACCGCACGACCACCGATTGTACACGACCGGCAGACAACCCGCGGCGCACCTTTTTCCAAAGGAAGGGGCTGAGCTTGTAACCTACAATTCGATCCAACACCCGACGGGCTTGTTGTGCATCCACCAAATTTTTGTCAATGGCACGGGGATTTTTTAACCCCTCTTGCACCGCAGTTTTGGTTACCGCATTAAAGGTGATGCGGTTTTTGTCCTCGTCACCCAATGCCAAAATTTGTGCCAAATGCCATGCAATAGCTTCTCCCTCTCGGTCAGGGTCGGTAGCCAGATATACACCGTCGCTTTTGGCGGCGGCATCTTGCAATTTTTTGATTACCTCTTCTTTTCCGGGGGCATTTACATATTTCGGGGTAAATTTCCCATCGGTACTGACACTCAAGGCCTTTTTGGGCAGGTCGCGAATATGACCTACCGATGCCATGACCTCGTAGCCCGCACCCAGGTACTTTTGTACACTTTTAATTTTAGAAGGGGACTCCACTATGACCAGTTTTGCCATTCTCTCTACTCCTCAATGGAATTTACTATATGATAACAGCCGTCGGGATCTTTGGTAACACAACCGTCCAGCTCCAATTTGGTTAATTCACGCATCACGCGGGGTGCGTCCAGTTGGGTACACGCCAACAGATCCGCCAAACCCATACGTTCGGCATTCAACAAGGTATTATACACCAACCCTGCGTCTGCTGACAAGTCTTTTCCCATGGGACGCGGCAATTTTTTTTGCTTTTTGACCGTTGATGTGGGTTCTTTTGGTTTTTGCGGCTCGGTAGGTTCCGCAATCGGTACCACCTGCACCACTTGTTCTTTTATATGTTCTTTGTGCAGGGCAATGGCTTTATTCATTTGCAACCTGTCAAAATAATCTTTTTTATACGCTTCCAAAACGTCCAAACCGCTGAACACGGCGGTAGCACCCTCCGAGATCAAACGGTTACTGCCGTGAAAATCAGGCGACATAACACTACCGGGCACCACAAACACGTCTTTGCCCTGTTCCAGCGCCATGTCGGCGGTGATCAGCGATCCGCTCTTTTCCCCCGCTTCTATGATCACCGTACCCAAGGACAAAGCGGCAATCAATCGGTTGCGGGCAGGAAACGTGTATCGGCTTGCGGGAGATGAGGGTGGATATTCGCTCACCAACGCTCCGTTGCGGCTGATCTGCTCTCGCAAAACACCGTTGGCACGCAAATACCCGCTGTTAATACCGCAACCCAACACCGCCACGGTTTTTCCTTTGGCCTCGATCGCCGCCAAATGAGAACAACTGTCGATTCCCAATGCACCGCCGCTGACCACCGTAACTCCTGCGGTTGCCAACACCGAAGCCATGCGGTGACAAACCATTTTTCCGTACACGGTGGGCTTACGTGTACCTACCACGCTGATTGCGGGAACCAGATCAAAACGGGGTAAGCAACCTTTTACATACAGTACGCAAGGCATGTCGGGAATATTCCGCAACCCGTCGGGAAAGGCAGAGTCTTCCGGCGTAAGGATTTGAATTCCGCTTGCCGCGCATTCGTCCCAT
The DNA here is from genome assembly GCA_045661365.1 of Acutalibacteraceae bacterium. Classification (GTDB taxonomy): domain Bacteria; phylum Bacillota; class Clostridia; order Oscillospirales; family Acutalibacteraceae; genus UMGS1484. The sequence continues at coordinate 13,331 of JAZRFL010000002.1, forward strand.
ATGGCGCGAGCTTGGGCATAGGGTCGCTTTAAAATATCGGTGATCTCCCGCTTGGTTAGGGTGGGACACCGTTTCAATTCCTCTTCGGTGGCGGCAAACACCCCTTCGGCATCTCCAAAGAAATCGGTCAACAAGGTGACCTTGCGGCTGGGAATTCCCAACGCAACCTGCAAAGCCACCCAATACAGTGGATGACTCATCGCTCGGCACCTCGTCCCATCATTTCCCAAATCAAAATGCAGGCGGCGGCCGCGGCATTGAGCGACTCGCTGCGTCCTGCCATGGGAATGGTAATGGTTTTGTCACAGGCACTTGCCGTTTGGGGGGTAATGCCGTTGGCTTCGTTGCCGATCACCACCGCACAAGCCGAACCGAATTGCGTTTCGGTTACCGCTTGCTGTGCGTCATACACCACCGCCGCATAGGTGGTCACGCCAAGCTCACCCAGTCGGGTAAGAATGGCTTCCATATCCCCTTCATACACAGGCAACCGAAGCAAAGCTCCCATAGAAGCACGCAACGCTTTGGGATGATACACTTCACAACCGCCCGACACCAGCAGTCCGTCTGCCCCCAATGCCTCGGCCGTGCGGGCGATCGCCCCCAGGTTGGCAGGGTCAGCCACATTTTCCAACACCACAAAACGACCCGCTTGTTGGGGCAACTTGGAAAAATCGGGCTTTTGACAAACACACAAAACCCCTTGGGGAGAATCGGTGTCAGACAGATGTTGCATAATGCTGTCGCTCACCGTAAAACAATGCTCGGCCCGTTGGCCGATCAATGTGGCATCTTGCGGAAAATCGGTCAAAAACCCTTGGGTCATAAAGGCAGTACGAATTACACCGTCACCTTGTGCCACGTCACGGCACAGGCGCAGTCCCTCGGCAATAAAGGCTTGTTCTTTTTTGCGTGTTTTGGCGGTGGTCGCCAGCTTATGCGCTTGCTTGACCACTGCATTTTCTCTGGAAGTAATAATCATCATAAAAAAACAACTCGCCCGATGTTAAAAACATCGGGCTTTTGCGTTCAAAATTAAAGAGCGGCTTTTGCTTTTTCTACCAAAGCAGCAAAAGCGGCTGCATCGGCAATTGCGATTTCAGAAAGCATTTTACGATTCAGATCGATGTTGGCTTTCTTCAAACCGTTCATAAAGGTGGAGTAGTTCATGCCTTCTGCACGGGCAGCGGCAGAAATACGGGTGATCCACAAACGACGAAAATCACGTTTTCTTTGTTTGCGGCCAATGTAGGCATAGTTGCCGGATTTCATAACTGCTTGTTTCGCAGTTTTAAACAGTCTATGCTTGGAACCAAAGTAACCTTTGGCAAGTTTCAAAACTTTTTTTCTTCTTTTGCGTGTCATCAACGCACCTTTTACTCGTGCCATAGTTCGTTATACCTCCGATATTATTTGTAAGGAATCAGTTTTTTGATTTGAGCGCAGTTGGTCACGTCGGCGACAGCAACTTTACGGAGATTACGTTTCCGTTTGGTGCTCTTCTTGTTAAGAATGTGGGATTTGAAAGCGTGGCCGCGCAAGGGTTTGCCGTTTTTAGAGAGTTTAAAACGTTTTTTTGCGCCGCTGTGAGTTTTGATTTTCGGCATTTGAAGTTCCTCCTAAAAATAATTGAATATTGTTTACAGATCAGGCTTTTTTCGGTGCCATAAACATAAGCATGTTTCTGCCTTCCATTTTGGCAGCCTTTTCTACCGCTGCCACGTCGGCCATAGCCTCGGCAAACCGTTCCATGTTGGCTTGACCGATTTCGGGATGTCCCATCTCACGGCCACGGAACCGAATGGAAACCTTTAGCTTGTTGCCGGCGGCAATAAACTTTTTGGCTTGGTTCACTTTGGTGTTGAAATCATGAACGTCAATGTTAAGAGACAGCCGAACCTCTTTCAGTTCAATCACCTTTTGGTTCTTTTTGGCTTCTTTTTCCCGTTTGGCTTGATCGAAACGATACTTGCCGTAGTCCATGATCTTGCAGACGGGGGGCTGTGCACCCGGGGCGATCTTGACCAGGTCAAGATTGCGTTCATCTGCGGCTTTCAGAGCGTCTTTGATGGACATGATGCCCAACTGTTCGCCCTCGTTGGTAATAACCCGCACCTCTTTGTCGCGGATCTCCTCATTAATGGGAAGTTCAGACTTGCTAATGGAAAAGCACCTCCTAAAATTCAACAAAAAAGGATGGGCACGCACCCATCCTCAATACACAAGCAAACTGCCCCATAAGAGCAGAAAGATTTGAATATTGACCGGTAGACACACTCAAGGTCGTACGGTGAGACGGGCATAGGCCGCTACTTTGTTGTCGTAATTGGGATTATACAACACAAATCCCCCTTTGTCAAGGGGGAAATGGGAAAAATTTTTATTCAGCCGCTTCTACCGGGAACTTATCAATTTTTCCCACGACCTTTTTGAGGATGAGCAGGGCATCGGCGGCATCGGCTTTGCCACTACCATCCACATCAGTAGCGACTACTTGCGATTCGGTAAGTATAACTTTTCCTACTACGGATTTTAGAACTTCCAACGCATCGGCGGCGGTAATTTTTTTATCCCCATCTATGTCGCCGTATTTGATTTCAGACAAATGTTCAAGTTCAGCAATAACCGCTTCGGCAGCAATTAGTTCATTTAGATTTGTCACCAAGGCTTTTTGATCATCAGTTAATGCATCGTATGCAACACGAACAGCAACTACAATATCTTTATCTTCCAAAGATTGAACATTCAAAAGCTCAATTCGATCTATAACACCTTGAGCAGCAGTCTTAACTGTAACAGAAAATGTAGTGGTTAAACCGCTGTATTTAACTGTTACCGTTTTTGTTCCGGCGGTTGTAGAACTAAATCCACTTGTTGTGAAACCGCTTGTGATTGTTTCAGTTGAACCATCACTATATTTAAGTTTGAGTTTCAAACCATTTGTGTTCAGACTCTCACCAATTTCATAGGTGGTTTTTGTAGGCTTGCTTTCAACTGAAATGGAAGATAGGGTTTTGACAGCATTTACGGTAACATCACAGGTTGCGAAACTATAATAACCCTGCCATTCAAAAGTGACTTCGATCTTGGTTTCGCCTACGCCTACGGCCGTAATTTTTCCGTTTGAAACATTTACTACGTTATTATTCCAAACAGACCATTTCACAGAACATCCAACAGGGTCTGTCATAGCAGAAATAGTTTTTGTTTCGCCAAGATTCAATGTTATACTTTTCTCCGAAAGTGAAACACTAGAGGATATAACCATAACCTCAAACGAATCGGTTTTCCCTCCATATGATACAGTTACATTTTTACGGCCTTCAAAAGAAGAATCAAACCCACTCACACTATAACCATTATCAATTACGCTTGTGCTTCCATCACTGTATTCCAAACGCAACCTTAAACCACTTGTATCCAAGTATTCACCCATATAATATAAAACCTTATCCGGAGAATTAACTTTTATGCTTTTTAAAGTTATTTCCTCCCAAACGGCATAAAGGGTCAATGTGGTGCCATCATCCATATTTGCGGTTATTTCATCGCCGGGCAGATATTTAACAGTTGTTGATGACGCCCATATTGTCCATCCTTTAAAGATGAATCCCTCTCTCTTCGGTACAACATCACTTATACGAATAGGCGTTCCATATGTTTTAATTTGTGTTGATGGTGCACCGTTGCCTCCGTTGGCATTGTACTTAATCGTGTATGTTGCATTTTTTACAGTTATTGGACAAACCGCAGAGGTTATTAGTGCGTTGTTATTATTTTTGTTTACTATATTTATAGTAAAATTAGTGCTACCTGCATTTTTCGCAGTTATTGTCAACACAGTTCCGTTTTGCGACATAGAAACAACATTGCTATTGTAATCAAATGTGTATCCGGCACCTTCAGGCCACGTTCCTGTTAATTCAATGTTTAGTGTAGAAGTTTTATTATCGGGCATCATCAAAGAAATCGAAGATTTGTCAAAAGATACCCTTCCTGTGTATGTAGGATTAGAAACAGTAACAGATATTGTTTTTTCTCCAATCAAAACAGACTTATTCGCATCGCTATATATGCTTATTTTGATTTTTCCTGTACCTTTTTTCAAACCAGTTACAGTTAAAACTCCTTGACTAAAAGTATAGCTAAACAATGATCCATCCCAGTCGGGAAACACTTTAGCTGTATCCGGCCAAATTCCATCAATAGAAACATTAATAGATTTGCTTTGACCTACATTAACAGATATTGATGAAGTTGAAACAGACCAATTAACACGCCAACATTGCTGACAAGTTTTTGATTGCCCATATTCACCAGTAACTATATAACCGCGACAGGTTGCATAATCTACACAACGTTGCGTAATTACGTGAGGATGATCCGGCTCTTGAAGTCGAGCGCCAGTATAACTGTGTGTATGAGTCGTAGGTCCATTGACCACTGGAGAAGTCACTTTCCAATATGCAGTAACATTAGTGATTCTTACTTTGTAAGCCGAAGTTAAAGGTATACGACCTTTAGCAACGCTACCCAAAGGATCAGCACAATAATATATCCCATTTGAATAATCCGTAAGCAACACAGCATGAGGAACTGATTCATTGTATATTACAATTCCTTCTGGACAATTCTTTAGTTCTGCTTGAATCAAAGCTTCATTAGTGCTACCGCCAGGAAGAGTATAGTGACCAACTGAAATATTACTTACAGAAGAGTTAGAATATGAAAAAGACCATCGCAACCCAGTACCATTTATCCAAGCTGTAGGTTTTACTGTCGATTCAGTAATACTGCTCCACCCAGAATCACCTCTTAACATAGAGTATCTTCTCATCATCATTGTTGTTGCACATAACGTACAAGTGGTAGAACCTTCTTGCTTCAAAAAAACATTAGACGCATTAAGTTGATCAAAAGTGATAGCAGTGGCTGTTATCGCTCCTAAAGGAACAACGGTAAATAGCATAACAAAAGCAACAAAAACAGACAAAAATTTTTTCATTTTCTTTTCCTCCTAAAAACAAAAAGTGCGACCACCGAAGTAGTCGCACAAAAAACGCAAACCCCGATAGTCGCCAAACCAATTCAATATAAAGGGCAAATTACCGCACTCCAATTGAAGGGATCTGCATTTTTATCAAATCCTTAATTGAAGCACAACAAAAAGACCCATTTTCTGCAAAAAGAAAATCTGCCCCTTTTTATATTCAATTGGTTTGGCATAATCAGTGTAGCACATTATGGGATTTTTGTCAATAAAAACCGTCCTCTTGCGAGGACGGTTCACATTTAAAATATCCCAAATGCTTCCAGCACTTTTTGATACACCTTAGCCGGGTCTTCCAAGAATTTTTCTTTGATCAGGTTGGCTTGCAGGCTGTCGCTGACCCCCAGTCGCACGGTCATAAGCTCCATGTTGCGATCGGGGATGGTGCAGGACACGGTATAACCATCGTCGGTTTTGGCAATGGAAATTTTGTTTTCTTTTACCGCCTTTGCCTTTTTCAGCAACGCCGCCGCCCGCATGACCGACCGTTCACGCACCGCAAGGGGTACGGCGGTTTCCAATTCGGCGGCACAGGCTTTGCCCGACGGGGTAATGGCATAACCCACCATATCCCCTTCGTTGATCTCCTCGATCATGCCGTTTTCTTTCAGCCCAGACAAAGCGGCGGAAATGTTCCAAAAGCTGCACAAACCGTCACTTTGCAAGGCTTGATCCAACAAGTGGCGGGGTAAACTGCCACCCACCGATTGTAACATATAGCAGATCAAGATCTTGACCTGTCCCAGGTCACGCAGACCGCCGTCTGCCACCCCGTCTTCAAAGGGGTCGTGCTGTTTGGCGCGGCTTTTGCTCTGATTTGCCAATTCGGAGGAAACCTTGTTCAATTCCCCTGCCCCAATGGTCAAAATACAGTCGCCGGGACGCGCCATTTTCTTTAAAAACTCTACAATGTCCCCAAAATCGGGAATATAATACGACCCGTCGATCTTTGCCGCCAGGTCGGCAGAAGAAATTCCTAAGGTGTTGGTTTCCCGTGCGGCAAAAATGTCTGCCAGCACCACCAAATGGGGGCGAGACAGTTGTTCCACAAACTCGTCAAAAAAAGCATGGGTACGGGTGTAGGTATGGGGTTGGAACACGGCAATGATCCGATCGAACTCCATTTCTTCCACTGCGTCAAACAACGCTTTGATCTCACCGGGATGATGAGCATAGTCGTCGTAAATTACCGCACCGCCATATTCCCCTTTGAACTCAAATCGACGACCCACGCCGAAATACGAATTCAAACCTTTCACGATTGCGGTCACGTCAAATCCGTTTTGGTCGGCCGCCGCCACACAAGCCAAAGCGTTTAACACGTTGTGCTTGCCGGGTACCAACAATTGGATCTTTGCCAAAAATTCTCCTTGTTTAAACACGTCAAAAGATGAGGTGCCATGGTGAAAGGTAATGTTTTTTGCCATATAGTCGGCGGTGTTTTCCATACCAAAGGTAACGATTTTGCGGGGAAGCTCTTTTACACAATCCACCGCACCCTCGTCGTCGGCATTTATGACCACAACACCGGTTTCTTCGGGCACACGCAAAGCAAATTGACGGAAGGAGTTTTTCACGTCGTCTAAATCCTTAAAAAAGTCCAAATGATCGGCTTCTACGTTCAAAATCACCGCCGTGGTGGGGCAAAAATGCAAAAAGGAGTTGCAATATTCGCAAGATTCCAGCACGATCACTTCTTTTTTCAACCCTACCCGATGACCGCCGCCCAAAATCGGCAGATCGCCGCCGATCATAATGGTAGGATCGGTATCGGCCGCCAACGCCACGTGAGTCAGCATAGAGGTAGTAGAGGTTTTACCGTGGGTACCCGCCACGCACAGGGCGGTTTGGTAGCCTTCCATAACAGCCCCCCAACCTTGCGCACGTTCAAACACGGGTATTCCCTTTTGCCGCGCCGCCATAATTTCGGGGTTGTCCTCATGAATAGCGGCAGAACGAATGATATAATCGGCACCTTCTACGTTTTCGGCTTTGTGTCCCACCGTAACGAAAATTCCTTTACTGCGAAGCATTGCCACCGTTTCGGATTCTTTAAAGTCCGAACCGCTCACATCACAGCCGGCCGCTTGCAGAGTTTCTGCCAGCGAACACATGGAAACACCGCCGATCCCGATCAAAAATGCTTTTTTATCGGGTTGATTGATATAGGTTGAAACATCTGATTGCATCGACATTTCATCAGCTCTTTTCATAAATCTTATAACTTGTAAACACCTGAATCCAGCCGTACGATCTCGTTGGCATGGTATTTGTAATATTGATGCACCGGTTGGTCAAAGGCGGCATATTCCTCTACCGTAAATTCCCGCGGATTTAACTGATAGATCTTTTGCTCTTGGGGCGCGCAAAAGTACACCGACTCGTGTTGACAATACAGTCCCTCCGGGCAAGGCAAACAGCCGTTGCCGCCGCCAAATCGCATTTCGGGACGCAAGGTGCGAGCGTGGTACCGCACGATCGCTCCTGCTTCTCCAAAAGAAACGTACAAACCGTTTTCGTCCAACGCAAGTCCCGCAGGGGGGCAATCATTGTAAAGCAACTGTCCTTGCCAGGACACGGTTCCATCGCCGTGATAGACGCGCGCATTTCCCGCAGGGTCCACCGTCAACAATCGATGATCGGGCAAAAACAGGGTGCGCAGTTGCAAAAATTCTTCAGGATTGTCGGCATAGCGGTCAAAATGTTGACCAAACTTTTCCAACAAATACACGTTGCGAGTAATGGGTGACAAGGTCAGCCGTTCAAAGTCCAACATTTTGTAAGACACCATGGCTTTGCCTTCCCGTTCCTCTTTGACGGCAAAGATAAAACCGTTTTGCGACGGAAACACCTGAAAGGCATTTTGGTCCAAAATCTGCTTCATGCCCCGTCACCTACCAAGTGATCTTGTAGCACAGGGTCATTAAGCTGTCACCAATATGCACGTTTTCCACCAGCACGTCGGGATAGTCCAATAAAATATCGTAGGAACTGAAGTTCCAAAATGAAGTGATCCCCATATTGATCAATTGGGGGGTTAATTCCTTGGCGGCCTCTTCGGGCAAGCACATAATTGCCACCTTGGGGCGATTTTCACGGCAAAACTCGTCCAATCCATCTACATGACGGATGGGAATTTCTCGAATCATTTGACCGGTAAGAGATTCTTTTTTGTCAAAGATCCCAATCAGTTCAAAACCGCCCTGTTCGCCCAACACATGATTGGCAACCGCACGACCCAAATTGCCGCTACCGATCAATATGGCGGTATAACAATAGTGCAAGCCCAAGATCTTGCCGATCTCTTCGTGCAGTTTTTCCACGTTATAGCCATAGCCTTGGTGACCAAATCCGCCGTAGCGATTAAAGTCTTGACGGATCTGAGAAGCAGTCAACCCCAATCGTTCCGACAGTTCACGGGACGATACGCGCACCACACCGGTTTTTTTCAATTCGCCCAAAAAACGATAGTACCGAGGCAATCTTCTGATTACGGCTACCGAAATATCATCTTTACTTGACATAGCAATGTCTCCTTTTTCATTTATTGAGCCAAGGTTTCTACCGTGGCCATTACGTAATCACCAAATTCGTTGCAGGTGCAACCGGTGTCACGGCCGGTAATGGCGAGTTTCTTTTCTTTAAACATGCAAATATCCAGGGCTTGTTCCAACAAATCGGCTTCTTTTTGTCTGCCGATATGAGAAAGCAACATAACAGTAGCACGAAGCATAGAGCAGGGGTCGGCATATTTGTCACGACCTTCGGCAACCATACGGGGAGCCGAGCCGTGAATGGCTTCGAACATGGCATAGCGTTTGCCGATGTTACCGCTACCTGCGGTACCTACACCGCCTTGGAATTCGGCGGCTTCGTCGGTGATGATGTCGCCGTACAAATTGGGCAATACAAATACTTGGAAATCGGTGCGACGTTTTTTGTCAATGAGTTTGGCGGTGGTAATGTCAATATACCAGTCGTCGGTGGTGATTTCGGGATATTCTTCCCCAATTTTTTGGCAAAGCTTCAAAAACTTACCGTCGGTGGTTTTAATTACGTTGGCTTTGGTGATGATAGACACACGGTCTTTCTTGTTGTTTTTGGCATATTCGTAAGCCAAACGAGCGATGCGTTCGGTACCGTCGGTGGTGGTAACGGTAAAGTCCACTGCCAAATCGTCGGTAACGTGAACGCCTTTAGAGCCTACGGCGTAGCCGCCTTCGGTGTTTTCACGGAAGAAGGTCCAGTCGATGCCTTCTTCGGGCACTTTCACGGGACGCACATTGGCAAACAGATCCAACTCTTTGCGCATGGCAACGTTGGCACTTTCAATATTGGGCCAAGGGTCGCCGGCACGGGGGGTGGTGGTAGGTCCTTTCAAAATTACGTGGCATTCTTTCAGTTCGGCCAGCACATCATCGGGAATGGCTTTGTTGACAGCGGCACGGTTTTCAATGGTCAAGCCGTCGATTTTTTTGAAGGTTACTTTGCCTGCTTCCACTTCGTCTTTGAGAAGGAAGCGGAGTACCCGCTCGGCTTCATTGGTGATAACGGGGCCAATGCCGTCACCGCCGCAAATGCCGATGATGAGGGTATCCAATTTATCGTAATCCAAAAAATCCTTGTCTTGTTTCATGCGATCCACACGAGCCAATTGCTCACGAACCACCGCTTCAAATTTTGCTACTGCTTCTCTTACTTGTTGTTCCATTGTATTGTCACTCCTATGCATTTTCACGAGTATAATTTAACAGACCGCCTGCCAACAGCATCGCTCTTTGACGGTCGGATGCTTGGCAAGTCAGGGTCATGGTCGTTCCTTTGGTTTTGTTGGTCAAAATCACCTTGCCGCCTGCGCGGATGGCATCATCAATGCCGTCCAGCACCAGAATATCCCCTTGGTCGATGGTATCGTAATCGGCAGGATTATCGAACACCAACGGCAGAATGCCTGCATTCACCAAGTTGGCACAATGGATACGGGCAAAGGATTTTACGATCACCGCACGCACACCAAGATACAGGGGAACCAATGCGGCATGTTCACGGGAAGAGCCTTGACCGTAGTTTTCGCCACCAATCACGAAACCGCCACCCACTTCTTTGCAACGAGCGGGGAAGGTGGTATCGCACACCCCAAAGCAGAATTGGGACAGGTGAGGAATGTTGGAGCGATAAGGCAAGATCTTAGCACCGGCAGGCATAATATGGTCGGTGGTGATGTTGTCCCCCACTTTTAATACGGCAGGTTTTTCAATGGTATGTTCCAAAGCGTGGGAAACGGGGAATTCTTTAATGTTAGGTCCACGCAATACTTCTACGGTCTCCATTTCTTCGGCAGGTACGGGAGCATCCACCATGTTATCGTTAATAAGGAACGAAGAAGGCATGGGGAATTCGGGGATAGGCTCCAAGGTGGTGGGGTCGGTAAATACCCCCGTGAGAGCCGATGCGGCGGCAGTTTCGGGCGAAACCAAGAACACCTTGGCGTCAGCCGTACCGCTTCTGCCTTCAAAGTTGCGGTTGAAAGTACGCAGGGAGATACCTGCGGAGTTGGGGGATTGCCACATACCAATGCAAGGACCGCAAGCACATTCCAACACACGACCGCCTGCGGCGATGATGTCGGCCAATGCACCGTTCATAGCCATCATGTTAAACACTTGGCGAGAACCGGGAGAAATGGTCAGGCTTACGGTGGGGGCTACGGTTTTGCCTTTCAAAATGGCGGCAACCTTCATCATATCTTGCAGAGATGAGTTGGTGCAAGAACCAATGCAAACTTGGTCAATGGGCAAGCCCGCCAAATTAGCAACCGATTCTACCGCGTCAGGGCTATGAGGCATAGCGGCGGCGGGTTCCAATTTAGAAAGGTCAATATCCACCACGGTTTCATAGGTAGCATCATCGTCGGCACACAAGGGGGTGTAATCTTGTTCACGGCCTTGGGCTTTCAAAAATTCACGGGTGACTTCGTCGGAGGGGAAAATAGAGGTGGTAGCACCCAGTTCTGCCCCCATGTTGGTAATGGTGGCACGTTCGGGCACCGAAAGGGTAGCAACCCCTTCACCGCCGTATTCGATCACTCTGCCCACACCGCCTTTTACCGACAAAATGCGAAGCACTTCCAAAATCACGTCCTTGGCGGCAACAAAGGGTTTGAGTTTGCCGGTGAGGTTAACCTTCAAAACCTTGGGCATGGTAATGTAATAGGTGCCGCCACCCATGGCTACCGCAACGTCCATACCGCCGGCACCCATGGCCAGCATACCAATACCGCCGCCGGTGGGAGTATGGCTGTCGGAACCAATGAGGGTTTTGCCGGGGATCCCGAACCGCTCCAAATGCACCTGATGGCAGATGCCGTTCCCGGGACGGGAATAGTAAATACCGTGTTTTTTGCAAACGGTGCGAATAAACCGATGGTCGTCGGCATTTTCGAAGCCGTTTTGCAAGGTGTTATGGTCAATATATGCCACCGATTTTTCGGTTTTTACCCGAGGAACACCCATAGCCTCAAATTCCAAATAAGCCATAGTACCGGTAGCATCTTGTGTTAAGGTTTGGTCAATACGCAAGCCAATGTCGGTCCCGGGAATCATTTCCCCTTCCAACAAGTGTGCTTTGATAATTTTTTCTGCAAGATTCATGCCCATTTGCGTCATTCCTTTGATTAAAATAAAATAAGCACCCCTATTTTACCACAAATAGAGGTGCTTGTAAACATTTTTTAACAAATTTCCAAGGATTCTTCCGAAAAGTTGTTCTATTTTTTGTCAATTGATTCCCAAATAAGGACGAGCGTCTACCGCTTGACCGTTAATTTGGACTTCTAAGTGCAAATGATACCCATAGGCACGTCCGGTAATACCCACAGCAGCGATATATTCCCCGCGAGAAACCTGTTGTCCTTGCACAGCGGTAATCGAACTGCAGTGAGAGTACAAGGTAGACAACCCGTTACCGTGGTCGATCACCATGTACAGACCCCAACCGGATTCCCAACCTACGTAGGTAACCACACCGTCTTCGCAAGCAAAGATCGCCGTTCCGTTGGGTGCTAAAATATCGGTACCCTTGTGATTTCGACCGTCACCGAAATACGAAGAAATATCGGACATGTCGGCACCGTCTACCGGCCAGAACAAATGCTGACCGTCGTCATTGGCGGTAGCGGAAGAATACCGTTTCGTACCTACGACCACCACTTTATTCACCGCTTCGGTCAAAACCGTTTCGGACAAAATGACCCGATCCACTTCGTTGCCACCAATATAGGCTACGTCGGCAACCACTTGCTTGGTTCCGTTTTTGCCCTCGGTTTGCACACCGCGATATCCAATATAATAGGAATCGCTCTTGATTTCCACCGTTTCAAAGGGAATGGTTTCGGTATAGGTCTCTCTGCGGGTAGCCATAACCGTTAACACGTCGGCAATCTCTTCTTTGGCAACCGTGTCTTTTACCATATTGGCAGGATACAAACCACCAATATACTCAATGGCGTTGGCAAAAGAAAGCATATCTTCGCCTTTGACCTTGGCATAATCTTCAATCACAGCATCCATGGCGCTCTTGATCACGTCGCCGTCACGGCAAACTGCCAGCAACGAACCGTCTACATACAAGCCAACACCCATTTGGATCTCTTGCTCAACCTCAATAATATTTTGGCAAACCTCGTCTGCGCTGTTCAGCGCATTGGCCGAAACGACCTTTAACGAGTAGGTCACCTTACCTGCGTTGAATTCATTTTCCACAACTTGATCGCTAACCATTTGGCAAGCATCTGCTACCACCGATTCATTGGAAACGTAACCGATGTTGTTGCCGTTGTAGTTCACCTCATACGCCAGAGTGAAATCGGTCCAATATTGAATAGCAACAACCAACACCACCGCCGCCAACGCCATGGGAGCGAACCGCAACAAGTTCTTTTTCATGGCAGGAATGTGACGTTGACCCATTTGGGAGAAACGGTAGGCGGTCAATCCAACGGCGCGCTTAACGCCGTAATGACGAGCTATGTAAGAAAAACGACGGGCACAATGTACCGCCCGCGCTGCCACACGGTTTCCCTTGTGCTTGGCACGCAAAACCAAAGCGGACAAAGGCTTGACTCCCCATTTTACGGCAGTGGCACAAGTTTTGGCCACAGCGGTACCGGCAGTCAAAACACACCGTGTCAATTGTTGAAACAACTTACTCATAAAAATAAAAAACTCCTTATATAAAGGTAACGATCGGCTTGGGAAAAGGTTACAATTTTGTAACCTTTTGTAACCATTATAGCCAAAAGGTTACAAAATTGCAACCTTTTGGCTCGGTTTTCTATCATTTGTTGAGTTTTTTTCATCATTTCAGCATTGTCGTAGTGCATCTTTAACAAAGAAACCGCATTTTCTCTTTGTAACCTTTGTAACCTTTTGGTCGATCAAAGTGGCCGTTTTTCAAAATCCACTTGCTCAAAGGCAACAAAATCCCTCTGTTTTATTTCCCCTGCGAAAACCTCTTTACATTTATATATAAGTGTGATATAGTAAGTACAAATCACATTACAGAGTAGGCTTGCAAGCGTCACAGTGCCGGCGGGACGGGGAGTTGTCCGTCGGACGAAAAGCTTGTCTTGCGATTTGCAGGCCGCATCCCGCTGTCGCACGTAAGGAATTCGCTTACCTCTTATTGATTGCGACAACCGTCGTAATGGTAGGAGGTTTTTTATGCAAACAATTCCATCAAATCACGAACCATCCATCTTTTCCCGTACGTATTGGCAAAACGCCACACGGGCCTTTACCGACCTGCGCCTGCTGGTGATTGCCGCCGTATTTTGTGCTATGCGGGTCGCGGTAGATGCCATTTCCATCCATTTCGGTCCCGATTTGTACGTAACGGTCAGTTATTTGGTCACCGCTTTGGGTGCCTATATTTACGGTCCCCTTATGGGCCTTGCCTGCGGTGCTATCACCGACACCATCAGCGCCACCCTGTTCCCAAAAGGGGGGTACTTTTTCCCCTTTATTTTCATTGAAATGTTGGGCGGCTTTTTGTTCGGGTTGTTTTTATGGCGCAAAAAGCCCACCGCCACCAATCTGATTTGCTCCAAGCTGTCGGTGACGGTGCTGTGCAATGTAATTCTTAATTCCGTTGTATTACTTTGGATGTATGCCTGGATGGGCAACCCCAAAACGTCGTTGGTCTTTATGGTGCCCCGACTAATTAAAAACGTAGCCTTATTCCCCGCGGAATGTGTGTTGCTGGCGCTACTGTTCAACGCCTTGTTGCCCGCCTTGCAACAATTGAAATTCACCCGTGTGGTGATCGGCGAGCCCATAAAGCTGAAATGGTATCATTACGTGATCATGGCGGCTATGATTCCTTTGGCGGCGTTGGGGATCTGGGCGTATTATACGTGGTTTAAATAGAAAAAACACGCAAAAACGGCAACCCATTAGGGTCGTACCCTAAAGGACAGTAAAAAAGGCCCCCTTGTGTAAAGGGGGCTGGATTTTTGCGAAGCAAAAAGACTGGGGGATTGTTAAGAACTGACAATTGACAATCCCTCCGTCAAAAATCAAAGATTTTTGCCACCTCCCTTTGCACAAGGGAGGCTTTTGTTTTGTCTTATACCGTAACAAATGGAAAATGTACGGCACATTTTCCACTCGTTAGGAGAACCTAAAACCTTAACCTAACTCAAAACGAATTGCTGCCTGTGGTGCTATCAGCAAAAGAGGGAAATCACATATCAAACAGAAGAAGTTCCATTTCTTTTTCAAACGACGAAGAATCAGCACTCATCCATCCTTTGGGATGTTTCCATTCTTCTTTAAGTTCTCGTGCTTCCATAGCACCTAATGCATATGCCTTGACAAATAGAAGTTCTTCCATTTCAAAAATGTCACCTATATATTGCATCCCAGTGGAACGAAGATACCCTTGAAAACCATATTTTTTAAGTGCTTCTGTATAACCTCTCGCAACTGCATAGCATAGGTCTCGTCCATCTACTGTGTAGTTGAATTTACCTCTTTTATAGGTGAACTCGATATCAATGGGGTCAGGTACTCCTTCGGGAGCAATTGAGAAATAGTCGCTCTCTGCGGAACTGCGGGACAGAGTAACATCTACAATTCGTCCTTCTTCATCCCATTGTATAGGAATTGACTTGAAAAATCGATTCCCATTTTCTTCGGTAGGAGTTTCAAAGACGCATCCAAATCTTCTTTTCCACTGTCGCATATGCAACTGATGGTAGTCATATCCCTCGTTGTAGAGGCAATAAACTGCCGTTAAAAAAGAAGAAAACTGGTCTCCCATAACGCAACTTGGATAGAAATAGTGATTATCGCCACCAATTCTAAAATGGACCCGCATAAAGTCCGCGCCGATAGGAGTCAGTCTTACTCTAATTCCGCAATCTCTTTTATTCAGTTTCAAAAAAACACCTGTGCCATAACGGGCACGCATCAGAATGATATGACGCATCATTGATTCGGTTCTTTCGAACCAATAATAGTATACCATAAAAGTAAAACTATTGCAATACAAAAATCCCCTCGGTGCAATCCGAGGGGATTTGTTATTGGGTTAGATATTAGCCCTTAATTGCTGCCTGTGGTGCAATACATCAGGCGATAAGAACAAATTTTAGAACTGTCCTTAATTGTACAGCTCTTAGGGGTTGCCGTTTTTCTATGTAACCGAATCTTAATCCAAAAATTCTTCCCGCAGTTGCACGCCGAAATCTTTGGCGATGGCACGAAGGTTATCGTCCGAAATGGTTTGGCGAATGCCTTGACCGCAAGAAAGAGCACGCACGTAAATGTCAGCAGCTTTTTCAATGGTGTGCATCAGACCAAAGGTGATGTCAAAATCGGGACCGGAGCAGAACAGACCGTGATGGGCCCAGACTGCCGCGTCGAACTTCTTCATTTCTTCGCTGGTAGCCATGGCGATCTCGGCGCCGCCGGGAACCATCCACTCCACAACGCCTACGCCGTCAGGGAACACAACGGGGCACTCGGTGGCAGCCTGCCACAGCGCACGGGAGAACGCCTTGGCGGTCAGGGGCAGTACAT
>JAZRFL010000003.1:0-16812 GCA_045661365.1 Acutalibacteraceae bacterium
TTTAACCTGACCGCGTTCTACACGACCGGTTACAACGGTACCACGACCGGTGATGGTGAATACGTCTTCGATGGGCATCAAGAAGGGTTTGTCGGTGTCACGTTCGGGGGTGGGTACGTATGCGTCAACTTCGTCCATCAACTGCCATACTTTGCCGCACCATTCGCAGTCTCTGCTACCGCAGCCGCATTCGCCGGCTTTCAAAGCAGAACCTTGGATAACGGGGATATCGTCGCCGGGGAATTCGTATTCGCTCAAGGTTTCACGGATTTCCATTTCAACCAATTCGAGCAATTCGGGGTCGTCTACCATGTCGCATTTGTTCATGAATACTACGATGGCAGGTACACCTACTTGGCGAGCCAAGAGGATGTGTTCACGAGTTTGAGCCATGGGGCCGTCGGTAGCAGCGATAACCAAGATAGCGCCGTCCATTTGAGCAGCACCGGTGATCATGTTTTTGATATAGTCGGCGTGTCCCGGGCAGTCAACGTGAGCATAGTGACGAGCTTCGGTTTGATATTCAACGTGAGCGGTGTTGATGGTGATACCACGTTCACGTTCTTCGGGAGCTTTGTCGATGTTTTCGAAGTCTACTTTTTCAGCCAAACCCAAGTTAGACAGGGTTTTGGTGATAGCAGCGGGCAGGGTGGTCTTACCGTGGTCAACGTGGCCTACGGTACCAATGTTTACGTGGGGCTTAGAGCGGTCAAATTTTTCTTTTGCCATTGGAATTTCCTCCTTTAGTAAATAACAAAATTATTTGGTGATATGCGGAAAATCCGCATCCGTTTATAGTGTAACACACTTACCACAAAATGCAAGTGTTTTTTGCCTAAAAGTCCTGTAAATTAGTCCTTTTTAGCAGATTTGCTGATGATTTGTTCGGCAATGCTCTTGGGAACTTCGGCATAATCGTCGGGTTCCATGGAGTATTGACCACGACCTTGGGTTTTGGAACGCATGGCGGTGGCATAACCAAACATTTCAGACAGAGGTACTTTTGCATGAACATCGGTAACACCGTTGTTGGATTCAGTACCCATAATCATACCACGACGGCTGTTCAGGTCACCGATAACGTCGCCCATGTATTCGTCGGGAACAACTACGGTAACTTTCATAATGGGTTCCATAAAGGCGGGATTGGCTTTGCGGCAAGCATCTTTAAATGCCATGGAGCCGGCCATCTTAAACGCCATTTCGGAAGAGTCAACTTCGTGGTAAGAACCGTCGTACAAGGTAACCTTTACGTCTACCACAGGGTAACCGGCCAATACACCGGATTGGGTAGCGCCCTTGATACCGGCATCAACAGCGGGGATGTATTCTTTGGGAATAACACCACCAGTGATAGCGTTAACAAATTCGTAACCTTTGCCGGGGTTGGGTTCCAATTTGATCTTAACGTGACCGTATTGACCATGACCACCGGATTGGCGAGCGAATTTGGTATCGGAGCTGGATTCTTGACGAATGGTTTCTTTGTAAGCAACTTGGGGAGCACCCACGTTTGCTTCTACTTGGAATTCACGCATCAAGCGGTCTACGATGATTTCCAAATGGAGCTCACCCATACCTGCAATGATGGTTTGTCCGGTTTCTTCGTCGGTGTAGCAACGGAAAGTGGGGTCTTCTTCGGCCAATTTGGACAAAGCAACGCCCATTTTTTCTTGACCTGCTTTGGTTTTGGGTTCAATGGCAATGCGGATAACAGGATCCGGGAATTCCATGGATTCCAAAATAACAGGATGGTTTTGGTTGCACAAAGTATCACCGGTAGTGGTATTTTTGAGGCCTACGGCAGCAGCGATGTCGCCGGCGTAAACTTCTTCAATATCTTGACGGTGGTTACTGTGCATTTGCACAATACGACCAATTCTTTCGTTGTTGCGTTTGCAAGAGTTGTAAACCGCAGAACCGGATTTGAGAATACCGGAATATACGCGGAAGAAGCACAACTTACCAACGTAGGGGTCGGTGGCAATTTTAAATGCCAAAGCAGAGAAGGGTTCTTCGTCGGAAGAATGACGAACAACTTCTTCTTCGGTCTTGGGGTCAATACCTTTAATGGCAGGAACATCCAAGGGAGAAGGCATGAAGTCGATGATCGCATCCAACAATTTTTGAACACCTTTGTTGCGATAAGAAGTACCGCAAACAACGGGAACCATAACGTTGTCGATGGTAGCTTTACGGATGCAGCTCTTGATTTCGTCGATGGTGAGTTCTTCCCCTTCGAAGAATTTTTCCATCAAGGCTTCATCTTGTTCGGCAACCGCTTCGATCAATTGATCATGGTATTCTTGGGCCATATCTTTCAAATCTTCGGGGATTTCTTCCACACGAACATCGGTACCCAAGTCGTTGTAATATACGTAAGCTTTCATTTCAATCAGGTCAACAATGCCTTTGAATTCTTCTTCGGCACCGATGGGCAATTGAATGGGAACAGCATTACATTTCAAACGATCGCGCAACATTCCCAATACGCGATAGAAGTCAGCACCGGTACGGTCCATTTTGTTAATGTAAACCATACGAGGTACTTTGTATTTATCGGCTTGACGCCATACCGTTTCAGATTGGGGTTCAACACCGCCCTTGGCGCACAAAACGGTAACAGAACCGTCCAATACACGCAAGGAGCGTTCTACTTCAACAGTAAAGTCAACGTGACCCGGAGTGTCGATAATGTTAACGCGGTGTTTGTTCCAGAAACAAGTAGTAGCAGCAGAGGTAATGGTAATACCACGCTCTTGTTCTTGTTCCATCCAGTCCATGGTAGCCGCACCTTCATGGGTTTCACCCATTTTGTGATTTACACCGGTGTAATAAAGAATACGCTCGGTGGTGGTGGTTTTACCAGCGTCGATATGAGCCATGATACCGATATTTCTTGTCATTTCAAGTGAAACTTGTCTAGGCATAATTTCCTCCTAATTTCTGCTTCAATAAGCAACAGACAAACAATTCGGTATAAAGACTACCAACGGAAATGTGCAAAAGCTTTGTTAGCTTCAGCCATTTTATGGGTATCGTCTTTCTTCTTAGCGGCACCGCCGTTTCCGTTAATAGCATCCAAAATTTCGCCGGCAAGGCGTTCTTTCATGGTGCGTTCGGAACGGTTGCGAGAATAGGTGGTGATCCAACGTAAGCCCAAAGTTTGTCTCCGTTCGGGACGAACCTCCATGGGAACTTGATAGTTAGCACCGCCGACACGACGGGTTTTGCATTCCAATTGGGGCATTACGTTTTCCATGGCTTCCTCGAACACTTCAAGGGGCTCACGGCCGGTCTTTTCGTTTACGATAGCGAATGCTTCATAAACAATTTTTTGGGCTACGCCCTTTTTGCCGTCCAACATAATGTTGTTGATAAGACGGGTTACTAATTTAGAATTGTAAAGCGGATCAGGCAAAACGTCACGTTTTGCGATTTGGCCTCTTCTTGGCACTTCGCTTCCCTCCTTCACTATTTAGAGATATCATAGGTACTCGAGTGACAAAACTCCCGTGGCACCAAGCAGAGGCAAAGTATATATACAATGCATCTGCCAGCAATAAACTTGCGGCCTGCAAGAAGATTTCGTCAAATCTGATTGTGTCGGTCAAACCCGACTTGTCCCTTATTTCTTGGGACGTTTTGCGCCGTATTTGGAACGGCCCTGCATTCTGCCGTTAACACCTTGAGTATCCAAGGTACCACGGATAATGTGATAACGTACACCGGGGAGGTCTTTTACACGGCCGCCGCGAATCAGTACCACACTATGCTCTTGCAGGTTGTGGCCTACACCGGGGATATAGGAAGAAACTTCGATCCCGTTGGACAAGCGCACACGAGCGATCTTCCGCAAAGCGGAGTTAGGTTTTTTAGGGGTGGTGGTTTTAACAACAGTGCAAACACCGCGTTTTTGAGGAGAGTTTTGATCATTCAAAACACGCTTTTGAGAGTTGTAGCTCTTGAGCAAAGCGGGGGTTTTGGATTTTTTCTCCAAGGTTTCACGACCCTTACGAACCAATTGGTTAAAAGTGGGCATATCGTATCTCCTTTCTTTTGTATTTGTGCGTGTGCCCGCAAAAAGGCACACTACAACAGTGAAATAGTTTACCATCAATTCATAGATTTGTCAACTGCTTTTTTTATTTTTTTGTAAAACAAACGGTTTTATGCAAATTTTTCCTTTTTTAAAACAAAAATGCACCGCAACAGGTTACCTGCGGTGCATCCGTTCAATTGTTTTCTACTATGATTTTCAGAATTTTCCATGCAACGATCGCTGCTGCGAACCCATTGACAAAAGCTTAAAAAAAGAAAAAAGTGTCTGTTGTTCGGTTGCAAACCAACAGACAAAACACTTATTCTTCTCCGATATTCAGCAAACGGTCAACCGCTGCTTGCATATCCTTTTGCTGACGGTAGGCTTGTATCACCTTTTTTTCATGCTCGGTATAATCATTTTCCGACAAATGAACGGCTAACAGATCGCTTGGTGAGACCCGCAATGCTCGGCAAAGCTCGGCCAAGGTGTCGGCATCGGGGCGATTGATCCCTTGTTCCCAATTTGACACACGACTGTTGCTGACACCGACTCTCCCCTCTTTAAGGAATGACGTTTATACAAACGCAGAGGAGACCACCAAAAAAATCGCTGAAATGATATTGTCCAAAATCCTATAAATTCTCATAACAAAACAAGCATCGCCCAACGGTACGGTTGGGCGATGCTTATTTCTTACATCATTTATTTAGTTCCAAGTAATCGTTACGGTAGCGGGGGCTTTTACTTGGTTGGTGGTGGTTTTCACCACAAGGATGTCGTTGTCCACGTGGGAATTTACCACACATTCATTGCCATCGGCGTCGACAGCGGTAATAGAGAGCACTTTTTTACCTGCCATAGCAAAGGCGGTTGCCACGGTAGAGCCGCTGGGAGCAGCTACGGTAAAGACCGATTGATTGTTTGCAAAAGCCTTGTTATCCATTAAGGTCTCACCGCTGAAAATCAGTTCGGGAACCTCGCCGTTCAACTTATCGGTAACGTCGTAATACAGATAAGAGGTATTCTTTGTCAAAACGCCGCCTTTTACAACCTTCAAGTTATGGGTAAACAAATCAAGATAGATTTTGTTGGCGTCCAATTCTACGCCGCTTGCTACGGTGTGAATGCCGTAGTAAGAGCCGCGCTTGGCAACATATGCAGAAGCGCTGCGATAAGGAGTAGCGCTACCTTCAAGTGCGAGGGTAGCCAATTCTTTTACCGCGTCGTAACCTGCTTGGCTACTTGCATAGAAGGAACCGGTCAAACCGACCATGGTTATCTTACCTTTTCCGCAAGAAGCAGTAATACCCACTTTTTCTTTGTCCACGGTCATAAAGGTGTCGAAGCCTTTTCCCTCGAAGGAAATGCAGTAAGGAGCTTGTGCAAAGCTGCACATTTCTCCGTCAAGTGCGCTGTCTTTCCAACGAACGAGCTCAGCCGAAGGAACTTCGTCATATTTTACGTCAATAGACAGACCCATTTGATCGATCAAATGTTGTACGGGAGTGGTGCCCGCGTCGGTCCACCAAACCCCTTCCATGGTGTCATAACTATTGGTACCGCCGTAGTAAAGCAGACGACCGCCTTCTTTGACCCATTGGGCAATCACTTGGTTCACTTCGGGAGACAGAGGTTTCATTACGTCATAGCTCAAAATCAGCAAATTCACATCTGCCAATTGATCTACATTGGTCAAGTTGTCCAACCAAACGGTATCCACCGTAACGCCATCTTCCATTAAGGGATAGGTCACGCCGGTGCAAGAAGAAATGCAGTTGCCAACCACGTTACCGGTTGCCCAACGATGCCAGCCGGCAGAGTCGGACATGGCAAAAGCAACACCGGGTGTACCGGTATACAATTGGGCATCGTTTTGATGCATGGTATTGAACAAACCTTGTACATTAGATTGAACGGTTTTGTATTCGGCAGAAGCGCTACCTACCGCACGGCCGGGCCAAATGGGAGATTCGAACGCGGCGGTGTCTTTTTGCATCATAGAAGCAACCACGGTGTCATGCCACAAAGCTTCTTTATCTTCGGCAGGCAGAGAGCCATCGTCACTGGAGGGATCTTGCAAAAGGAAAAGTTTTTGATCATCCCGCAGCATTTCATCATAGCAATTGTATTCATACAAAGCGGTTGCAAAGGGATTTTTGGGAGATTGACCTTTGTAATAGAAGTTCATGTTTACACTGTCGGACCACACTTGAGCAATCACGCCGTCGATGGTGTCCAAGGAACAAATCATACCCAAGCAACTGTTGATATTGTGCTTGGCATAATTCAAGGTACAGTGACTTGCTACGTAAACTTCTACACCGGGGTAGTTTTCTTTGATGCGAGAAGACAGCACATCAAACGCATGGTAGAACAAGTAGGCCTTGAAGTATTGATTTTTATACATACCTTCGGGCGTCATGTCATAATACGGATCAAATTCTTCCCCGTAATATTTTTCGTATTCCTCTTGGAACCCTTCGGAATAACCCGCCCGATTAAAAAATTCAGGTTCTTCCAAAGCGATGATATCCACCATACCGGTATCCAAATGGCTCTTTAACATTTCCCATTTGTATTCAATATAGGATTCGGTGGGAACCATGTAGTAATCTTCGGTGGGATGGTCCATATAGTTGCCGTTATAATCGGTTTGAACGTCCATATAACCCCGTTCAGGATGTTTTTTGCGATATTCACCGCTATCACGGTTAATGGGCGTCATAATACCGCGGACAACCTCTTTGCCGTATTCAAATTTATCTGCCCACAAGGACCAATAAGGTTTGCCGTTGCCACTATGGCTACCGGAAGCGTACCCCAAAATGCAAGGTACGTCTACGTCGTATTTCCCGTCGTAACCATAACCGATTTGGGTCAAGGTTACAGGGAATTCGTAATCAAAGGCAGACACGTCGGTCTTATAACTTTTCAGAGATGCCAACCCGTCAACATCTGCATACAATGCCACATCAAACACGGGTCGCTTGCCGACCACGTGTTGCAAAACCTGCAACGCATCTTCGGCATTCACTTTGTCGTCGCCGTTTACGTTACCGGCGATTCTTTGGGCATCATTGAGTGAAACTTTTCCGACCACGTACTTAAGAATTTCCAACGCGTCGGTAGCGTTTGCCAAACCGTCGCCGGTTACATCGCCGTAAACCGTGGTTTCTTCTGCGGTGACCCACATACTGCTGAGCATAAGCAAAGCCAATAATAAACTAAGTAATTTTTTCAACTTGGTTTCCTCCTTACAGTAAGGCTTTCTTCGTTCATAATAAAACTGCATTTTAATACTATCACATTCTAAATACAATTGCAAGGATATAATCGACTTTATTTCGCAAAAAAAGGCAGAGATTTTCCCCTTTCACACGGACAAAATCGACCTATACCTTTAAGATGCCATATAAAAATAGGCAATGATTTTATCCACACTCGCCTTAACCGTAAAATGAGCCGCCAACAAAGCTTCTTTCTTTTGCTTTTCCACAGGGCAAGCAAACATGGTTTTGCATTGGTATTCGGGCAAGGGGGCGTACGTAGCCACGGGCTGTCCGTCTACCGTAACGGCTACACAGCCGTCGATCATAGGCAATACCAATATGCCCCCTTTATTGGCAGGCAAGGTCAACCCTTGTTCTCCGTCAAATACCACAGGAGTCCCTTGGGTGTGATCGATCAACCGCGTAACGTCGTTTATGGTTTGTTCCATACAAGCGGCATTGGTTTTGGCTGTGTCATACGCCGCGGCTTGCTCGGCAGTAAAAGAAACAAGCTCTCCCCTACTGTTTTGCACCGACAAGTTATCACATTGGTGATGCCGCAACAAACCGCTCACATTTTGCACCCGTACCTGTTCCAAGGCCAAATCGGCTACGTTTTCGGCGGCAAAGGCACACCGTCCATCGGATTGCTTACAAGTAATGGAAAAGTCGTTGAAACGAATGTTTTTGGCATTTCGCAAGGTAAAGGCGGCGGCAGGCGGTGTTCCGAATTGCAAGCAGGATTCGGGATAAAATCCCACGTAATCCAACAAATCGGGTTGGTCGGTTTTTTGTCCGTCTTCTTTTGTGCCGCCACCAAGACAGGCAAGGCGGATATGAGAAAAGGTTACGTCTTCGATGGTACCGCTTGGCAAAGAGTACAAAAGACAACCGCTATACGGGGTATCCGGGCCGACCCCTGCCACATCTCGTCGCTCGGTCAACACAGCGGTAATATTGTTAAACAAGATCCGCCGCATAGCACCGCAAGCAGGTCGACTGCCGTTGGAATAAATGCTAAAGGGATAATGGGTATTGGTAATAAAAAACGGGCGGGTAACACGGTCCATGGTAATATTGGAAAAAACAAAGTCCTCGAACACCTTATCTTCACACAGTTGTAGTTTAAGGCCGTCGT
Organism: Acutalibacteraceae bacterium; assembly: GCA_045661365.1. Classification (GTDB taxonomy): domain Bacteria; phylum Bacillota; class Clostridia; order Oscillospirales; family Acutalibacteraceae; genus UMGS1484. The sequence continues at coordinate 8,453 of JAZRFL010000003.1, forward strand.
TGCTGTCGTGAAACACGCAATTGGAAACGGTAATAAACCGATAATCAGCGGCGGTTTCGGGGCCAATGCGAATGCATCCCCAATATTTAGAGCGGATATTGCAGTTGGTGATGGTAAACCGCTCGCACGGTTCGCTTGGGGTGAGAGTTTTCAGTCCAATACCGTCATCCCCTGCATCAATGATGCAATCGGAAATGGTTACATCTTGTCCGCCGTCGAAGTCAATGCCGTCCCCACAAGCGGTACCTGTGGAATCAATGTGCAGCCCACGAATGGTAACTCGCTTACAATTTAAAAGATAATTGGTAAAGGAACCGGGACGGGTCATGGTCACGTCCTGCAAAAACACGTCGGTACAATTGGAAAAGACCACCAAATAGGGGCTTCCTGCCTCTTTTGGAGTTTTGCCGCTTTCCCGTCGCCCGTCCAGCGTGCCAAAGCCAATCACGCCCACGTGGTGAGCATCTTCTGCCATGATCAACGCTTTGCAGGGATTCACACGGGAAGCTACGTCAGCTTCTAACTTGGGGTTCACCAGCAGGGCAGAACGGCCCATCCAAGCGCTACCACGTTTAGTGGGTTTAAACAGAGAAAAATCGTAACTTGCCAAGATTTCGGCGCCTGCTTCCAGTTCCAAAAACACGTTGGATTTGAGTTCAATGGTACCGCTGACGTATTTACCGGCCGGCACGTACACTTTGCCGCCACCTGCCAAAACGCAGGCTTCCACGGCTTTTTCAAAAGCAGCGGTGTTGTCGGTTACCCCGTCAGCCACACCGCCGAACTGTAAAATGTTGGCAATCATAGTAAATCCCCCTTTGGGTTTTTGATTTAATCCTATTATATAGAAAAACACCCCAAATTGCAAGTGCAGTTTGGGGTGAAATGATAACTATTCTTCTACCTCTTCGGATTCGGATTCATCCTCATCGATTTGGTCGTATTCGGCTTCGGCTGCCAATTGAGCGGCAAACGCTTCACCAATGGTGGCGTGTTGACCGTCGCCTTCTTCCCAAGCGAGATAGTTGTTTTTCATACCGGTACCGGAAGGAACCAAATTACCGATAATAACGTTTTCCTTCAGACCGATCAGCGGGTCGATCTTACCCTTGATGGCGGCATCGGTCAGAACCTTGGCGGTTTCTTGGAAGGATGCGGCCGACAAGAAGGAGTCGGAAGCCAAGGCGGCTTTACAAATACCAAGCAACATGGGTTCGTAGGTGGCAGGTTGCAAGGGTGAGCCGTCGGGACGGGTTTCGCCTGCCTCGATGCGGGCTTGAAGTTTTTCGTTTTCGATGTAGTAACGGCTCCGTTCTGCCAAAGTACCGCCCATAAGGTCGGTGTCACCGGCATCCAGAATCTTATATTTCTTCATCATTTGACGAACAATAACTTCAATGTGCTTGTCGTTGATATCTACACCCTGAGTACGGTATACGCTTTGTACTTGGGCAATGATATAGTCTTGCACCGCTTCTACACCGCAAGCATCCAACACGTCTTGGGGATAAAGCGAACCTTCGGTCAAGGATTGACCTGCTTTCACGGTTTGACCGTCTTCTACGATAATGTGATAGCCGTAAGGAATGGTATATTTCCGTTCGTCTGCCAATTCGTCATTGGTAATCACGATTTCGTAGTTGCGTTTTACCTCGCCAATGTGTACCACACCGGGAATCCCGGCAATGATAGCGGCCTTTTTGGGGCGGCGAGCTTCAAACAATTCTTCTACACGGGGCAAACCTTGGGTGATGTCTTCTGCCGATGCGATACCACCGGTATGGAAGGTACGCATGGTCAGCTGGGTACCGGGTTCACCGATGGACTGAGCGGCAACGATACCAACTGCTTCGCCTTGAGACACCAATTTGCCGTTGGCAAGGTTGGCACCGTAGCATTTTTTACATACGCCGTGTTTGGCTTTGCAGTTCAGAACCGAGCGGATCTTCAGACGTTCCACGCCGGTTGCTACAATACGAGCGGCATCGGCGTCGGTCATCATGTGTTCGTTGTCCATAACCAGTTCTCCGGTGACCGGATGATAGAAGTTTTCGATCAGGTAGCGGCCAACCAAACGTTCGGACAAGGGTTCGATCACGTTTTTGCCTTCTTTAATATCATAAACTTCAATACCGATATCGGCACCGCAGTCTTCTTCGCGGATGATAACCTCTTGCGATACGTCAACCAGACGACGAGTAAGGTAACCCGAGTCAGCGGTACGCAAAGCGGTGTCAGCCAGACCTTTACGAGCACCACGAGAAGAAATGAAGTATTCCAAAATGTTCAGACCTTCACGATAGTTGGAACGGATAGGCGTTTCAATGGTACGACCGGAGGTATTGGCGATCAAACCACGCATACCTGCCAACTGACGGATCTGGTTCATGCTACCACGAGCACCGGAGTCTGCCATCATGTAAATGGGGTTGTATTCTTCCAAGTTGTCTTTCAACGCATTGGAAACGTCGCCGGTGGTTTTGTCCCAAACGTCAACCACCAAACGATGACGTTCTTCGTCGCTGATGAAACCACGTTTGAACTGACGACCGATTTGGTCGATTTCAGCTTCGGCGTCGGCAATCATTTGTTTCTTGGCGGGAGGAATTACAGCGTCGCACACAGCAACGGTAATGGCACCGCGGGTAGAATAATGATAACCGGTGGATTTAATGTTGTCCAACACCTCGCTGGTGATGGTAGTACCGTGCACCTTAATACAACGGTCAATGATCTTACCCAATTTGCTCTTACCAACCTTGTTAGCTACGGGTTTACCGTTGGCGTCAAAGGTAAGGTTGATTTCCAGATCCAATTCGTTTCCTTCTACCGAGCGATCAACAAAGCCCAAGTCTTGGGGAACGGAATCGTTGAAAATAATATAACCCATGGTGGTATTGAGAATGCGGGTAATGGGCTCCCCTGCTTGGTTTTTGCCGTGATAGCGTACCTTAATGGGAGCGTGCAGACCAATAACCCCTTCGTCATAAGCCATACGTGCTTCGTCGCGGTCACGGAACACCTTGCCCACACCGGGTTCATCTTCACGAACCAAGGTCAGGTAGTAAGAACCCAAAACCATGTCCTGGGTGGGAACGGCAACCGGCTTACCGTCAGAGGGTTTGAGCAGGTTGTTGGCTGCCAACATAAGCAAGCGAGCTTCGGCTTGTGCTTCGGCAGACAAAGGTACGTGAACCGCCATTTGGTCACCGTCAAAGTCGGCGTTGTATGCGGTACATACCAAGGGATGCAGTTTCAGAGCACGACCTTCTACCAGTACGGGTTCAAATGCTTGAATACCCAATCTGTGCAAGGTAGGAGCACGGTTGAGCAATACGGGGTGATCTTTGATCACGGTTTCCAATGCATCCCACACTTCGTCTTTGGCACGCTCGATCATTTTACGGGCTTGCTTAATGTTGGCGGTAGCACCGGTTTCCACCAAGCGTTTCATAACGAAAGGTTTAAACAGTTCCAATGCCATTTCTTTGGGCAGACCGCATTGATACATTTTCAGTTCGGGACCAACAACGATAACCGAACGACCGGAGTAGTCAACACGTTTACCCAGCAAGTTTTGACGGAAACGACCTTGTTTCCCCTTGAGCATGTCGGACAAGGATTTGAGAGGACGATTGCTGGGGCCGGTTACGGGACGGCCGCGACGACCGTTTTCGATCAAAGCGTCTACCGCTTCTTGCAACATCCGTTTTTCGTTGCGAACAATGATATCGGGCGCACCCAATTCCAGCAACCGTTTTAAACGGTTGTTACGGTTGATTACCCGACGGTACAGGTCATTTAAGTCAGAAGTGGCAAAACGGCCGCCGTCCAATTGCACCATGGGGCGCAAATCGGGAGGAATAACCGGAACAACGTCCAAGATCATCCATTCAGGACGGTTACCCGACATACGGAAGGATTCCACAACGTCTAACCGTTTGAGCACTTTGATCCGTTTTTGACCGGTGGCGCCTTCCAATTCTTCACGAATTTCTTTGGAAAGAGCGTCTAAGTCGATTTCTGCCAGCAATTTTTGAATTGCTTCGGCACCCATTAAGGCTTCGAAATCGTCTTCGTATTTTTCTACCATTTCACGGTATTGTTTTTCGTTGAGCAGTTGCTTTTTCACCAAGGGGGTGTTACCGGGATCGGTAACAATGTATTGGGAAAAATACAGTACTTGTTCCAGCAAACGGGGAGAAATGTCCAAGATCAACCCCATACGGGAAGGAATACCTTTAAAGTACCAAATGTGAGATACCGGGGCGGCCAATTCAATGGTACCCATGCGTTCACGACGTACTTTGGCACGGGTGATTTCAACACCGCAACGGTCACAAATGCGACCCTTATAACGAATGCGTTTATATTTACCGCAATGGCATTCCCAGTCTTTGGTAGGTCCAAAGATCCGTTCGCAGAACAAACCGTCCCGCTCCGGCTTCAAGGAGCGGTAGTTGATGGTTTCGGGTTTGGTTACTTCCCCATAAGACCAGCTACGGATCTGTTCGGGAGAAGCAAGACCGATTTTAATGGATTCGAATTCCAATTCTTTTTTGGTTTCTGCTTGCATCAAAACACCCTCCTTAATATTGTTCATCCAGGTCTTGATCATCGTCGAAATCGTCCATGGCGAAATCGTCCATGTCTTCGTCGGCAATGAGGTTGCCCTCGTCGTCTACTTCAGAAAAGCCCTCTAAGGTGTCGGCAACCATTTCTTCATCCATTTGGATAGGAATGCCTACCACGTCGTCGTCATCGTCAAAGGTTTGCTTCAGGTCGATTTCTTCGCCCATTTGGTCAAGCACTTTAACATCCAATCCCAGAGATTGCAATTCTTTGATCAAAACCTTGAAGGATTCGGGAACGCCCGGCTTGGGAACGTTTTGACCCTTAACGATAGCTTCGTAAGTTTTAACACGTCCCACGATATCGTCGGATTTTACAGTCAAGATCTCTTGCAAGGTATAAGCGGCACCGTAAGCTTCCAGTGCCCAAACTTCCATTTCACCAAACCGTTGGCCACCGAATTGAGCTTTACCGCCCAAGGGTTGTTGGGTAACCAAGGAGTACGGACCGGTGGAACGAGCGTGGATCTTGTCGTCTACCAAGTGGTGCAGTTTCAAGAAGTACATAACACCAACGGTTACGCGGTTGTCGAACTTGCGACCGGTACGACCGTCGTACAGGTCGGTCTTGCCGTCTTCTGCCAGACCTGCCTCTTTCAAGCATTCACGAATATCCGACTCATGAGCACCGTCAAACACAGGCGTGCAAACCTTCCAACCGAGCGCACGGGCGGCATAACCCAAGTGCACTTCCAAAACCTGACCGATATTCATACGGGAAGGTACACCCAAGGGATTGAGCACAATATCCAACGGAGTACCGTCGGGCAAGAAGGGCATATCTTCTACCGGCAAAATACGGGATACAACACCCTTGTTACCGTGACGGCCGGCCATTTTGTCCCCTACCGAAATCTTACGTTTTTGGGCAATATAGCAACGAACCACCATATTGACACCGGGGTTGAGCTCGGAGCAGTTGTGACGGTCAAACACCTTAACGTCTACGACTGTACCGTATTCACCGTGAGGCACGCGCAACGAGGTGTCACGCACTTCGCGGGCTTTTTCACCGAAAATAGCGCGGAGCAAACGTTCTTCGGCGGTCATTTCGGTTTCACCCTTGGGAGTAACTTTACCAACCAAAATGTCACCGGCATGAACTTCGGCACCAATGCGAATGATACCGCGTTCGTCCAGATCTTTCAGGGCGTCTTCCCCAACGTTGGGAATGTCGCGAGTAATATCTTCGGGTCCCAGTTTGGTGTCGCGGGATTCTAATTCGTATTCTTCAATATGGATAGAGGTAAATACGTCGTCGCGTACTACCTTTTCGTTGATCAGTACAGCGTCTTCGTAGTTGTAACCTTCCCAAGTCATGAAGCCGATCAGAGCATTTTTACCCAAGGCCAATTCACCGTGATCGGTGGCAGGACCGTCGGCAATCACTTGATCTTTTTCTACACGATCGCCTTCGTTTACCACGGGGCGTTGGTTAATACAAGTACCTTGGTTGGAACGCAAGAACTTGGTAATTTCGTAGGAATCTACTTCCCCTTCATCGGTCAACACGTCTACGCGGTCGGCTTGTACGTGTGTAACCGTACCGGCACGTTCGCACAGTACGCAAACGCCCGAGTCAACGGCGGCTTTGTATTCCATGCCGGTACCTACGATCGGAGCGGCAGTTTTTAACAGAGGAACAGCCTGACGTTGCATGTTGGCGCCCATCAAAGCACGGTTGGCGTCGTCGTTTTCCAAGAAAGGAATCAAAGAGGTAGCAACCGAAATAACCATTTTGGGCGAAACGTCCATAAAGTCGGCACGTTCCCGTTCTACTTCGATAAATTCGTCGCGGCAACGAGCCGAAACCTTGGCGCGAGCAAAACGTCCGTCTTCGTCCAAAGGTTCGTTAGCCTGAACGACAATATAATCGTCTTCTACGTCAGCGGTCATGTAAACCACTTCGTTGAGAACCACACCGGTTTCTTTGTCTACCCGACGGAAGGGGGCTTCCACAAAGCCGTATTCGTTAATGCGGGCAAAGGTAGCCAGGTAAGAGATCAAACCGATGTTGGGACCTTCGGGGGTTTCGATAGGACACATACGACCATAGTGGCTGTAGTGAACGTCACGCACTTCGAACCCTGCACGGTCACGGGACAAACCACCGGGACCCAGAGCAGACAAACGACGTTTGTGAGTAAGTTCTGCCAAGGGGTTGTTTTGGTCCATAAATTGGGACAACGGCGAAGAACCGAAAAATTCTTTGATAGCTGCCACAACGGGACGAATATTGATCAGAGATTGGGGGGTAACAGCATCCAAGTCTTGGGCTTGAATGGTCATTTTTTCGCGAACCACACGTTCCATACGGGTAATACCGATACGGAATTGGTTTTGCAACAATTCACCCACGCAACGAATACGACGGTTGCCCAAGTGGTCGATGTCGTCTACGTTACCAATACCGTATTGCAAGCCCAAAATGTAGCTGATGGTAGCGAAAATGTCCCGCACGGTAATGTGGGTGGGAATCAATTCGGTACGGGCGGCTGCCACGGCGTCTTTGAGAGATTCTTCGTCTTGATTTTCTTCCAACAAGCGAGCCAATACGTCAAAGCAAACACGTTCATTGATGCCACATTCTTCGGGATCGAAAGAAACGTAGTCCGCCATGGAAACGGTATTGTTGGAAATAATTTTGTGTTCGCTTTCCACACCTTCGTATTCTACGGCAACGTAGGCTTCCCCTACCCCCTTGCTGTCCAGCAGGTTAGCCAATTCTTTGGAAACCAATTGGCCTGCTTCGGCAAGCACCTCACCGCTCAGGGGATCGGCTACGGGACGAGTCAGCACACGACCGGCAAGGCGGGGTGCCAATGCCAGCTTTTTGTTGTATTTATAGCGACCTACACGGGACAGGTCATAACGAGTGGGATCAAAGAACAAATTGTTGATGTGTTGTTCGGCACCCTCTACGGTAAAAGGTTCGCCGGGACGGAGTTTTTTGTAAACCTCCAGCAAAGCTTCTTCGGTGTTTTGGGCAATGTCTTTTTCCAACGTGACCAACAAGCGTTCGTTTTCACCGAAATATTCTTTGATTTCTTCGCTGCTACCCAAACCGATAGCACGAATAAAGGTGGTCAAAGGTAATTTACGGTTTTTGTCGATACGAACGTACAGTACTTCGTTTTGATCGGTTTCGTATTCCAGCCAAGCACCACGGGTAGGAATCACCGTAGAACTAAACAAATGACGACCCGATTTGTCGATGGTTTGATCAAAATAAGCACCGGGAGAACGAATCAATTGGGAAACAATGGCGCGCTCTGCCCCATTGATTACAAAAGTACCGTAGGGTGTCATTAAGGGGAAGTCACCCATAAATACTTCGCTTTCTTTGATTTCACCGGTTTCTTTGTTCAAAAGTCTTGCCGTTACCCGCAAAGCAGCAGCGTAAGTAGCATCTCGCTCTTTACACTCAATAATGCTGTATTTGGGGGTATCTTCCAATCGGTAGTCAACAAACGACAATTCCAGATTTCCGGTATAGTCGCAAATAGGAGGCATTTCAAACAATACTTCCCGCAGACCTTTTTCCACAAACCATTGATATGAGGATTTCTGAATTTCAATAAGATTGGGCATTTCCAAAATCTCATTGATGGTAGAAAAACTCATACGTTCTTTGGTACCGAGGCGGACTTTTTTCACATTGACCATCGTTTTACCACTCCATTCAATGAATTGAACAATTTACTAAAAAACAGTTGATTTCACAGGATT
>JAZRFL010000004.1:0-1286 GCA_045661365.1 Acutalibacteraceae bacterium
GCAACATTCCGAACCGCATCAATGAAATCAATCAATGTGTTTCCGTTGCCGTTAACCGCTCCCGCCGTTGACCAATCCCCAACCGTGCTGTCAACCATGCGCGGCGTTGTGCCTATCAAAATTAAGCGTTTGTTGGGATAAAGGGTCATGATCTTTTTAACGCATGAAATCAGCGCGCCATAAAATTTGGAATTGTCCTGAGTTTCCAGATTGGCGGCAAAATCTCCGATTTCAATATCCCGTGACCAATCGTTTGTTCCACCCCAGAAAGTCACAAAATCAACGTCCGCGTTATATGTCATGGCTTGCACTACTTCATAGATTGAGGATTGTCCGGGATATGTCGCAACCGTGAAACCAACAGCACCTTCTGTAATGTAGTTCACAAAACCGCATTTTTCTATGACGTAATTTTGCCATCTTTCCGAACCCTGACCCGCATTACCGCTGATGTTGGTCAGGCTGTCCCCAATCGTCAGGATTTTGTTGAATGCCTTTGCTGAATCAACTCTAAACGCATACGGGTTGCTCCCAATGCCGCCCTGATAAAGAATGAAGTTTGAAATGGTCAACGTGTGTGCCGTTGTGTCTGATGCGTGATAGAAATAAAGGTTGTTTGAATAGGTTGTTGGAAATTCGACCTTCCAATGTCCAGAATCAATGTTGATGATTTTGGTTCCGATGCCGGAACCACCATACGCGCGCAATGACCACCCGGAAGCGTCCGCAACCGCGTCAAATTCTGCGGTTAAATTGTCGCTTGCATACGGCGCGTTAATGATCGTTTCTTGCGTTGTTTGGCTTGAAAACAGAACGCCATTGAACGTTGTTCCGTTCGTTGCCGTTGTGAAGCTGACAGAATGATCCGTGAATGTTTTTGTTCCGTTGATTGCTGACGCGTTCATGTAGACGTTCGCGCCGTCCAACGTGATGATGTTCACGTTTTCCGTTCTCTCAAAGTTTGTTTGCGCGTAACTTTTAACCCCGTTAATCAGCGAAACAACATAGTTTGTCACGGATGTATACGGGGTGTTGGTTACGTTCGTTGACGTGCTGATTGAATCACCGACAGCAATAGCGGCTTTCACATAGAAAAGCGCGTTGCTGACATCAGAAATGAAATACTCTCCAACGCTATAGGCGCGGCTTGATGTGGTTTTTGCTTCATGCTGAATGATTTGTTGTGTCCACAGCAACCCCGCGCCAAGTGTCTTTTTTGCGAAATGGTTTGAATTCCATGACCCGGTATGCGCAACCGTACAGATGTATAAACTTCCGTCATAAAC
>JAZRFL010000005.1:0-1545 GCA_045661365.1 Acutalibacteraceae bacterium
TTCGCGCCGTCGTACCCGATGGTTTTAACGGAAAAACTGTCGTTACACTTGCGGTCTTTTATCGTGCATTTGTCGGCGGGTATCCATACGAACGGCGCGGTATACAGTTCGCGCCCTATGCCGTGTTTGAACCCGGCACGTTTGAACGCGTCTGATGCTCTGCCTTTTTCAGCCTCCATATTGCTTTCCGTCCCGGCGTCCCATTTCCAAACCAAACCGTTGCCGTAGTCAACGCCGATCCCGCCGTATAAAACGCCGTCGATGGTCTTAAAGTCGTTCGTCCAATTAGCCGCGCCGACGGTTTCGTCCAGCAAATCCGCGTCCGTTCGTGCGGTCTTGTACAGTAGCAGCGTCAAGCCTGAATCCGTCACGCGCTGCACCCGACATTCGATTTCTTCAGCCTTCAGCAGCCGAAACGCGTTCATTCGTGTTCCTCCTTCTGCCAAAATACCGCCGACCATTTCAGTTCGTTTAACTGGTCGATGATGTACCCGTAATCGTCCAGCGTCACGTTGGAAATGGGGAACTCAAACCGTTCTTCGGCGTCGCCGTCCCGGTAACAGGCGGTAAAATACAACCGCCCGCGCGAATTGAAAAATTCCCACGAAAAAAACGGGAACATGAAAGCAAGTTCTTCGCATTTCTTCGTGATCGCGTGGATCTTGCTGGACAGGTCACGCCCTTTGGAAACTACCCTAATTTTCATCATGCCGCACCTCACTTAATAATCAGGGAATGACGTTCTACCAGTTCCGCGCCGGGGATTTCTTCGCCGCTGGTGATGATGTCCTTCACAACGCGTTTGGAAACTTTCGGCGTCTGATACGTCAACGCTTCTTCGTGATGTTCCATCAGATACGCCACGGTACGGTCTTCGTCGGTGATCTCAACCGCCGTCGATTTCCTGAACCGCAAATCATGCCGTTCGTTCTTCCATGGGGTTTCGTCAAGGTCGGCGGCAAGGTATTCGCGCAGCCGTTCTGACTTTCTGCGGCACGCGTCCCGGCGTGCGGTCAGGTTGCGAATTTCGTTGTCGATCGCTTCTGCTTCTGCGTTCAGGCTTTTGACCCAACTGGCGGTCGAATCGCGCTTTTCTTCGCGGGACAAGGTAAGTTCTGCCCACGCGTCAAAATCGCGTATTTCGCCCGTTTCCGGGTCGATAAGGGCAAGCAATTCGCTTCTGATTTCGTAAAGGTTCATGCACTTTCACCCCCTTCCATATGCGCTTCGATAGTCAACTGGTCAATGGCAGCGAATACCGCGTATGCCTTTTGCACGGACGCATACTTTCTGCGAACGCTGTTCAGTTCAGCAAGGCAGCGACGGAAAAGTTTTTCGGTGTCGTCTTCGCTTTTCAAAATCGCTTCGATGCTCTTGTATTCCGGTTCTTTGTATTCGATATTGAAGAACTTACGAACGGGTTCGTTCGTTTCTTCCGGGACGATAACAATGCACCGGATAATGTGCCGCGCCTGTTCTTCGCGGTATAATTCCGCTGCCTTTCTGTTGTTCCACTCAAAGCAGTTGTGCAAGGGTGCGTCTGCT
>JAZRFL010000006.1:0-15815 GCA_045661365.1 Acutalibacteraceae bacterium
CGATTTTGATTGCTCTGTTCACAGCACTTTCGTCAATAACTGCCATGACTTCGTCAATGCTTCCCTTGATTGGTGTGGTGTCATGACAAAATTGGAACAGGTCAGATGACTCCCAATTCATAATTTCATTCTTGCCTGAGAGAAAACCACAAATCAATTCTCTGTGTGGCAAAGTATCCAGCATTGTATTATAAGTTTGAATATCCATAGTAGACAATTCATCTAAAATTACAACCACATCGATGTCGCTTGTTTCTGTTGCTTCACCACGACCATAACTACCTTGCAAACCAACAAACCATACACGGTCACCAAAAGTCTCATTTAATGTCTGTAAAAAGTTTTTCATCCAAACTGTAATATCTATCATTTTAATCACCTCGCCAAATTCTTATTTATCGGTTAGTTGTATTATAGCACAACTTGACTAACAAAGAAAGAGAATATTAAAAACACCCACAGTTCTTAAAAAACTACGGGTGTTTTTGTGTCGTGTTGTACTGTCCTTAACTGTACGGCTCTTAGGCCACGGTCTTTTTTTACCCTTCCACGATCTCGTACATGGTCTTGGCGTCCTCTTTCAGGGCGTGTTCGGTGACCACCGTAACACGAGCGGTAATGGGACGTTGACCCAAGGAAATGGTCAGCAAGTCCCCTACTTTGACGTCGTAAGAGGCGCGAGCCACTTTGCCGTTTACGGTCACACGACCGGCATCGCAGGCTTCGTTGGCAACGGTGCGCCGTTTAATGATACGGGAAACTTTTAAATATTTATCTAAACGCATGAGTTTGACTCCTCGCATAAAAATTTCAAGAAAAAAACGGGGGCGATTTCGCCCCCGAATAAATCGGACAATCTTATTTGTCCACAGCAACTTTCAAAGCTTTGCCGGCTTTGAAAGCAGGTTGCTTAGAAGCAGGGATAGTAATGGTTTCTTTGGTGCGGGGGTTGCGGCCGGTTCTTTCGCCACGAACACGTACTTCAAAAGTACCAAAACCAACCAATTGAACTTTTTCACCTTTTACCAATTCTTCGGTGATAGCTTCGATGACGGCAGCAACAGCTTTGTCAGCGTCTTTTTTGGAGATGCCGGCTTTTTCTGCTACGGCGGCTACCAATTCAGTCTTGTTCATTTCTCATTCCTCCATATTAAAATTTATTGATTTCAACGGTATGTTACCGAGAATTCCGAGCTTTTACTTCGTCCCACAGTTTGTCCAACTCTTCTAACGTGGCAGATTGCATATTGATCCCACGCTCGTTGGCCAATTCTTCTACCCCGGCAAATCGACGAATAAATTTGTCGGTAGCGGCTTGCAGAGCCTGCTCGCTGTCGATTTTTAAAAACCGTGACACGTTGACCACCGAAAACAACAGATCGCCCAATTCCTCCACCACGTGGTGTTCGTCTGCCCATGCGAGTTCACGCGCTTCTTCTCCGATTTTTTCCAAAGCACCCGACATTTCCGGCCAGTCAAAGCCTGCCTTGGCGGCACGCTTTTGCACCTTTTGGGCACGCATAAGAGCGGGAAACGCTTTTGGCACACTTTCCAACGTTTGAGTATAGGTTTCTTGTTGTTTGGTTTGGCGTTTGACCGCCTCCCAACTGTCCAGCGCTTGCTCGCCGTTGTTGGCGACTACGCTGCCGAACACGTGAGGATGGCGTTCCACCAATTTATAGCACACATCATGCACCACGTCGGAAAAGTCGAACCGATCTTCTTCTTTTTCCATTTCGGCATGCATAACGACCTGCAACAACACGTCACCCAATTCTTCCTTTAGGTTTTCGCTGTCGTTTTGGTCAATGGCATCAATCGCCTCGTAAACTTCTTCTAAAAAGTTGTTGCGAATGGAAGTATGGGTTTGTTCTCTGTCCCACGGGCAACCGTCCGGCCGGCGTAACAGATACACGATATGAAGCAGATCATCTACATTATATCTTTCTTTTCGATCAAAAGAAACCGCCATTTTCCAAATCTCCCAAAAATTTGATACCTTACCTATTTTACCCTATTGCGTGAAATTTTGCAAGTACTTTTGCGATTTTTTCTCCCTTTGGAAGCATTAAAACGTCATTTTTTGTAATAATTTTAAGCAAAAGCACCGCCACAAGGTAAATCACAGCCGCAACCGCAATGGAAATCAGGGTTGCCATGTTCATGGAAACGGCTCTGCCTGCCAATCCGTAAGCCGCCCAAGCCCCCAATCCACATAGGGCCGAAGCGATCAAAGGCTTGATCACCGCCGCCATAAAGTTGGGACGAATACCGGTATATTTGACCAGCGCAATATAATCTGCCACGCAAATAAAAAGGTAACAGGCAAAAGTACTGATTGCGGCGCCCACGATATTTACCCCTTGCTCCCCTACCAGCCAGAAGTTAAGACCGATCTTAATGAGCGCACCGATCAGCATATTGATAACGGGAATTCGTTCTTTCCCGATGGCTTGCAACAGGTTGGTCATGGGCATAGACATAGCACCGAAAATTACCGCAAAGCCCAACACGGTCAAGGGTGCCGCCGAAATAGCCGCACCAATGGGTTCAGCGGGATACAACAAATGCAAAATTCCTTCGCTGATTGCCGCAATGCCGAAGCCTGCGGGCATGGCAAGCAAAGAGGTAATACGAACCACCGATTCCATGGTTTGTTTGGTTTCTTGTCGGTTCCCCGAGGAAAAAGCGGTGGTCATAACCGGTAAGGCGCTGACACCAATCACCGAGGTAATGGTGGGCAACAAGCTGTAAATGGAAAAGGCAAAGCCTTTGTAGCAACCGTATAAATAATTGGGAATCTTGCTTTTGATGGTGTCGACCATCACCTCAGGCGCTACCTTTTCTGCCACGCACTGTGCCTCCAAATCGCTCCACATACCGGCAAAATTGGTTTTGAAAAACTCGGGGTCGGCTTGTACTGCATCGCTCAAGCGACGTTGCACCGTCATAACGTCGATCAATCCCGCAATTTGCGAAGCCAGCGAACCGATGATCACAGGCACAGCAATGACGATCAACGCCTTCATTGCTTTTTTGCGGCTGTCGGTAGGCGCACCGCACTTGACCATCATAGCGGGGGTAATACCATCTCCCAGTCGGTGGATACGAACACGAAGGTATATCGCACCCAACATAGTGCCCAGCATAATACCCGCAATTGCCGCCGCCGATTGATAATGAGGGCCATACCCCAATTTTGCTACGGCAAAAGCCAAGGCAAGCCCGATTACTACTTTTCCTGCGGCTTCAATCACTTGGGAAACCGCGGTGGGTGTCATGTTGCACATACCCTCGTAATATCCACGATAGGTGGACATAATACAACAGAACAAAATACATGGGGCAATGACAATGATCCCCATCAACGCGCCGTTGTTGCCGCCAATGATACGCAAATAAGGATATGCCGCAATTACCAAAACAGCGGTACCAACGATCCCGATGAGCCAAAACATACGCCGTGCCACCGACAAGATCTGTCGGGCATCGGCATAGTGTTCTTTGCCCATATAAGAAGCCACCATGCGACACACCGCTATGGGCATACCTGCAAGGGCAATGGAATACACAGGCAAATACAAATCGTATGCCGTTTGGAAATACCCCATTCCCTCAGGACCGATCAAGTTTCCCAGCGGAATTTTAAAAATAGCGCCCAACACCTTGACCAAAGCGGTGGCAATGACCAATACGGCGGCGCCCTCTAAAAAGCTTTGTTTTTTATTACGATTTTTGGTTTTCAAGTCAACACATCCCAATAAATGATAGTAATAGTATGACCGAATGTCGGAAAAAATCCCAAACACACAAAAGTGATTATAGTATACCACAATCCACAAACAAAAGCAACCCCTTGCACAGCAAAGGGTTGCCAATCAAAGCAGATTTATTTTACAGGGTAATTGCCTTCTTCTCGCCAGATTTGATTCATCATTTCATAACGGCGAAGGGGCATGCCGGTGTAAACACAGTTAGAAGTACAGAAGATATAGCCGGGGCCGCCTTCCATGCCTTCTCGCAGACTGCGGCGCACGTCGGCAATGACTTCTTCGTCGGTACCGGTTTGCAAAAGTCCACAGTTTACGTTGCCGCACAAAGCGACCTTGTCACCGTACAACCGCTTGACCTCGGAAAGGCTGACGCCACCTTGGGGGTCAAGAGAATGGAGTGCGTCGGGCTTGCATTGCACGATCTGGTCGATGATAGGCATAATGTTACCGTCGGAATGTTTAATGGTGTAAATGCCCATATCCCGATACCCTGCAATCAGTTTTTCAAGATACGGTGCCACGAATTCCGAAAATTGGGTGGGGCTTAAGAAGGGTCCCACGTTCAGGCAATAGTCGGCGCAAAGAGCCGCACCGTCGATCAGTTCGGGACGGTTGCCGAAGGCTTTTTCGTATTCTTCCAATTTCCGTTTTACCCGCTCGTCGGCTTCCGCTTGCATTTCTTCCGGCTCGTCGGCCATGCGATAGGTAAAATCCAACATATGGTTGCCGTCGGGTACTTCATAAGTAGCATCGCCATGGAGCATAAGGAAGTATTTGTTCCCCGAAAGTTCACGGATCTGTTCCAAAATGGGAATGGCACCCATGGGGCTTTCGTGGACAAAAATAGCATTGTGCTCGTATTTTTCGGCGGTCATTACGTACATTTCGGCAATGCTTTTATAATGAGCCGCTTGTTCTTCTTTGGACATTTGATTCCATTGACGGAACACCCGTTGGCTATGATGAACCACACCAAATGCTTCCATGGTAAGGAAGAACACCAATTCAAAGGTAGGCACACGACCGGTCAAAGGTTGCCGTTTTAATGCGGCAATAAACCGTTCACGAGGAGTCATTTCAGACATGAGGATTCTCCTTAAAACTCTAATTTTTCGTTGATGTAAGCAACCAGCGAATCAATGGGCAAACGGACTTGTTCCATGGTATCGCGGTCACGCACGGTGACACAACCGTCGGTTTCGGATTCAAAGTCGTAGGTAATGCAGAAGGGCGTACCGATCTCATCTTCACGGCGATAGCGCTTGCCGATAGAGCCTGCTTCGTCATAGTCCACCATAAAGTGTTTAGCAAGCATTTCGTAAACTTCCCCTGCTTTTTCGCCCAACTTTTTGGAGAGGGGCAATACGGCGCATTTGAAAGGAGCCAAAGCGGGATGGAAGTGCATAACCACACGGGTGTCGTTCTTTTCAGCGTCTACCACTTCTTCGTCATAGGCATCGCACAAGAAAGCAAGGAAAGAACGTTCCACGCCCAGGGAGGGTTCGATTACATAAGGAATATACCGTTCGTTCTTTTCTTGGTCGAAATAAGACAGATCTTTGCCCGAAGTGTTTTGATGTTGGGTCAAGTCATAGTCGGTACGGTCGGCAATGCCCCACAATTCGCCCCAACCAAAGGGGAACAAGAATTCGAAGTCGGTGGTGGCTTTGGAATAGAAGCACAGTTCTTCGGGGTCATGGTCACGCAGACGCAGGTGTTCTTCGTTCATGCCCAGAGAAAGCAACCAATCGCGGCAGAAGGAACGCCAATAGGTGAACCACTCCAGGTCGGTGCCGGGTTGGCAGAAAAATTCCAGTTCCATTTGTTCGAATTCACGCACACGGAAAATGAAGTTACCGGGGGTGATTTCGTTACGGAAGGATTTACCGATTTGACCGATACCAAAAGGCATTTTTTTGCGGGTGGTACGTTGCACGTTGGCAAAGTTAACAAAAATACCTTGTGCGGTTTCGGGACGAAGATATACGGTGTTTTTGGCATCTTCGGTAACCCCTTGGAAGGTTTTGAACATCAGATTAAACTGACGGATATCGGTAAAATTGTGTTTGCCGCAGGTGGGGCAAGGAATGTTATGTTCTTCAATGTAGTTTTTCATTTCCTCTTGGGTAAACGCGTCAATGGGTTTGTCCAAGGTGAGACCGTTTTCGGCAATATAATCTTCGATCAGTTTGTCGGCACGAAACCGTTCTTTGCATTCGCGGCAATCCATGAGGGGGTCAGAAAAGCCGCCCAAGTGACCCGAAGCCACCCAAGTTTGGGGATTCATTAAAATAGCGGCGTCCAAACCAACGTTATATTTGTTTTCTTGAACGAATTTTTTCCACCAAGCTTTTTTGATGTTGTTTTTCAGTTCCACACCCAAGGGGCCGTAGTCCCAGGTGTTGGCCAAACCGCCGTAGATTTCACTACCGGCGAACACAAAGCCCCGCCCTTTGGCAAGAGCTACGATTTTTTCCATGGTTTTGTCTGCTTGATTCATGGGTGAACCCTCCACATAGTAGATAAAATAATATACACGAATATTTTACCACAAATTTTGGGAAATGCAAGAATTTTCACAAGAAAAACCAAGGTTTTTAGCTTTTTCTTGACATAGCTTCTTATGCTTGGTATACTGTGCATATCTTAAAGGACTTGGAGAAAAAAGCCATGGCAACTACTGAATGGAATCCCACTCATTTGCAAAACAAATCTCGTTTGCGGATTTTGCTGACCTCGGACATGCACTGTACCGATCTTTACGGACGGGAATGGTACGGGTTAACCAACGAAGAACGAATGCAGCATTGGGTGGATGTGGTGCTAAAAGAACATTCCTCTGACCCCTTTGACGCAATTTTGATTCCCGGTGACATTTCGTTGGATTATCACGATAAAAAGACCCCCTACGACAAAGGCTTCAGCACGGGACAACAATTCATAGAGCAATATCTTTCGCAACTGCCGCCCCTACCCCGTTTTATTTTGCCAGGTAACCACGAACAATTTACCGATGAGGATTGGCTGGCGCTTACGGGCAATCATAGGCAAGGGACTATGGTCTTGGGCAACAACACCTTTGTTATGCTTTCGAACTTTGCCGAGGATTTGGGGCACACCTATGACAGCTCCGACAAATACACCAAAGCCGACGTGGCGTACATTCGGTCGCAAATCGAAGCCCACCCCCAAAACAACGTATATTTGGTTTCTCATTATTTTAATTTGGAGCTGGACAGTGAAGAATTTCGCCGGTTACTCAAAACCGAATGCCGTATTAAGGGGTTGTTTATGGGGCACACCCACTTGAATCGAGTGTTGCCGTTGGGGGAAGAATACCGCAATTTGGTAATTGCTGAAACAGGCAACTTTTCTTACACCTTAGAACCCGATCTTGCCCGCGGATTTTGGGGATTTCGGGATTTGATCATCACCCCCGACACCGCAATCAGCCATTATATTGTGGCAGAAAGCAATGCCATCATCGACGGCGAGCAGGTGCATTTCGAACGTACGGTGATAGACACCACAAAACACGTATAAAACCAACAAACGGTAGCCGAGGTTTACTCGACTACCGTTATTTTTTTTATAATATGGTCGCCAAAATTTCGTTGGAGACCAGATTCCCTTTGGTGGTAAAACACAAAGCGTTGCCGTCAAAGGTCATAAGTTCATGGTCGATCATGGGATTTACTTTGGTAAGCAGATCCTTTGGAATGGGATGACCAAATCGTTTTTCACACTCGGTCGATCGTAAACCGGTGGCAAGCCGTAATTGCAACATCGCGTACTCGGTAAAGTCGCCCCCTACCCCATCGTCCACAGGGGCACACCCCTGCATAAACGCTTGCAGGTCGCGGGGATAATAAAACCGTTTACCGTCTACAAAAGAATGGGCGGCAGGGCCAATACCCAAGGTGTTTTCACAGTTCCAATATTTGCAGTTATGCTTACTTTCAAAGCCGATTTTGGCAAAATTAGAAATCTCATATCGGGGATACCCTGCCAGTTCAATGGCATTACAACAAGTCTCGTAAATGTCACACACCGTATCTTCATCGGGTAAAACAGGAGGTTTTTTTCCAAAGGGTGTTCCCGCTTCAACTTTGAGCATATACGCGGAAATATGGGCGGGTTGCAACGACAAAGCAAAGTCCACACTTTGCAAAGCAGACGCCACCGTTTGTTGCGGTATGCCCCACATTAAATCCACCGAGGTGTTGGTAATGCCAGCCGCTTTGGTACGAGCAAGCAGGTCTTTCACATCATGGGGGGTATGCCTGCGACCAAGCAGGACAAGTTCTTCTTCCACCGCCGACTGCAAGCCAATCGAAAGGCGGTTTACCCCAAGGTCAGCCAAATCCTCTACCGTGGTAGGGTACCCTTCTCCCGGATTGACCTCGCAGGTAATTTCGGCAAGATCGCTTACGGCAAAGTGCGTGCGAATGGTTTGCAAGATCCTGTAAATCCCCTCTTTTGGCATCATGGTAGGGGTACCGCCGCCAAAATAAATGGTATCTACTCGGTAAGGATACCGCTTTGCCATGTGGACGATCGTTTTGGTCACTTGATTGGCATATTCCATAGCCGTTTTGGGATCGGCAAGGGAATAAAAATCACAATAATGACACTTCTGCTTGCAATAGGGCACGTGAAGGTAAAGCCCCAGGCGCTTTTCTCTGTTCATCGTCCCATGAGAAACGGCAGTCCCAACGTGATCAACGTAGTCGCCAATTGATACACAAGCACCATACCGCCCGAAAGGCCCGCCGTTCCTTGCGTATAAATACCAAAAGCAAACAACGCAACGCCTGCAATCAGACACAGAATTTGTAAAATAGCAGCAACGCGAATAACCTTGCCCAAATGTTTTGTCGCAGTAATGCCGCTACAAAAATCCCCTGCATCTTTTTCGTAAGAAAGGATGGCAGACACACCGTTTTGGGACTCCGCCTGTTGCTTATACAGTCTACGAGCCACCGGTCCCATAATACGTACCGCGGCGGTAGGTAACCGAAACATGCGACAGAGCATGTCACGGGTCAAGTTGGGATCGCAAGAATAAACGTGCAAGCTCAACCCGCTGTCAACCGCATGACGCACCGCTTGGGCAATGCGAGGATCGGCCGTATATTTCACCAAAAACACCGCCGACAAAATTCCTTGGGTAGACAGATAAACCGCTTTTAAACCGCTTTCGTTATATTTTTCTTCATAGTCCACGTCTTCGGGAATGGCAACGCCGTGATTTTCCATCAATTGACGGGTACCAACTAACACACGGTATCCGCTTACCCAACCGGAAAGCCCCATTTCTTCTTCGTAAACCAGGGAATCCACTTCGGGCAACAAGTCGGTTTTGCCTTGTATAATGGATTCAAACAACGATTTCAAGGGACAATCGGCGGTATATACTACACCCGCAACGTCCATAATGGAACGGTCTAAGCTTTGGTTGGAGGCGGATTTAATACTTTTAAGGGTAACTGTACCCGAAGGGAACAATTGAGAAGCGTCTATGGTCAGCACGTCGGTATCACGAAATTCTTCCACCGCATCATATCCCGACAACATGATTCTGCGGCGGAACAAACGGCGAGTCACCCGTGCAAAAGGCAAATTGCCCGACAGCAAGAGGCACAACGGCAATCCAACACAAACACCGCCGGCAAAGCCGGAAACCACCATAACCACCATATGGGACACGGTAGCGTGAGCGGTAAACAAATACCCTGCTACACCGCCAACTGCACCAAACAGCAAGAACAGACAGGTAGGCAATCGAGCGGCACGCTCGGCACCGTCGGGTGCATAAGAGTGATAAATAAAATCTTGTAAATTACGTTCCTTTACATCCATGGCAACGATAGGTGTTCCCACCGAAAGGCCGCGACCCAATTCAAACGCTTCTTCTTTATTATTGATCAAAGTGACCCCATGCTTGATGCGATCGTTTCCGATCAATTCTACGTTGCGGTACAAACGATTAAACACCAATCGTTTTCCCCACAAATTAAGCAACACAGCCAAGATCCCGCAACTACCCATAAACATGGCAGAAAAGTCGGCAGGCAAATGATCAATAACCCCGGCCATAACACCGCCCTGCACCAACGAAACGATCATGGCAAGTGCCGCAGGAGTATCTTGATCGCTCCCGCTAAACAAAGCTTTTAAGCCGCCCAACACAACGCCTATATTTAGCAGAGCAACCACAGCCAACACAAACAAATAGATTCCGATCAGCAACGAGGGGTTGTCACTCAGCAAGCCGTTGGTCAGATCTACACTATGCGAAACGGTAAGCAAAACCGACACGACAAACAACACAAAGGTGACCCAAAAACGCAAGCCTACGCTATGACGGCGAGCAAGCAGATCATATTTGATGGGAGTCGCATCTTGGGGCGTATGGTATTCACCATCCTCCTCATGGGTAAGGGGTTGGCTGTCGTCTTGTTCGGGTTTGTTCATTTTAAATTGTTTGATCTTATCTTCTCGGCCGGAAACAAACTCGTTTTCCCATTCCTCTTCCACCGGCGTGGCAATAGGCTGGGTGTCAAACCCTTCTAACCGAACCTGTCCTGTAATTTCATCGGGATGAATTCCCAACGATTTGGAACGCTCCGAAAAAGTTTCCGACGAAGGCACCACACGAGGCACCATACGGGTAGGCTCGTAAGTGTCTTCTATTTCTTTGGCGGCAACAGCCACGGTTTCTTTGAGTTCCATGGTAGAAACATCTGCCAAGCTTCCGCCTTCGGGCGCAGGAATCACCGGTTGGGGTAAAATGATGGTATCCCCTTTTTTATACAGCAAGTCTTCCTTCGGCGTTTCAGCGGAAGCGACACTTTTTTGCTTCAAGGATTGCAAAAAGGAACGAGATTTTTTGATTCCTGTCATACTGTCAATTGAATCGGCAGATTGGTTTGCTTGGTCGGGCAAAACCACCTCGGTACGAGCATGACGTTGATCCCAAGGCGTAATGGTTGCCAGCAAATCCTCCTCTTCCCGGTTCTTTTTTCGTTTTTTCTCTTTTTTTTCTTTTACAGGTTTTTCTTTCTTTTCTTTTTTGGAAATCGGTTGTTCCTCGGCTACGGGAACAACTGGTACAGGCACCGACACTGAAACACTTTTCTCTGCTGACTCTTCTTTTTGAACGGTTTTTTCCTCAATTGCGCGTTCCGTTTTCGGCACGGTTATTTCGTCGTTTTTTAACGCAACCGTAACGCCCGATCTTGCTTCCTGCTCGGACTTTTCCTTCACAGATGTTGCTTTTCTGTAAGACGATTCTGCCAAAATTTCATCCACCAAAGAGTCGACGCCTATCGGCATTCCTCCTGCCCGCGTACGCTTGCCGGAAATATCGTTTAAAATATCATCTATCAGCAAATCTTTATCTTTCAACGATTTCACCCCTTACTCTTCGTGACCAAACGCCATTTGGTAGAGCATAACCCCTGCCGCTACCGATGCATTTAACGAGTTGATTTTACCCTTCATAGGCAACGAAACAAGTACGTCGCATTTTTCCTTGACCAAACGGCTAATGCCTGATCCCTCACTGCCGATCACCAAGCCGCGACCGCCGCTGTAATTTTGCTTGCGATAATCTTCCCCCTGCATATGAGCACCGTACAGCCACACGCCCCGTTCTTTTAGGGAATCCATGACCGCCGCCATGTTTGCCACGCGAATAACAGGTACGTAAGACAACGCGCCACAAGCGGTTTTGGCTACAACGGCCGTAAGAGAAACGCTGCGCCGTTTGGGAATGATGATGCCATGCACTCCGGTACATTCGGCCGTGCGAATGATCGCACCCAAGTTATGAGGATCTTCCAGCCCGTCAAGCAGGACAAAGAAAGGGGCTTCTCCTCTGCTTTCGGCAAGGCGAAAGGCATCTTCCAACGTGGAATAAGCCGCCGCCGACAGGGTTAATACCGCACCCTGATGGTTAGCATGGCTTGTCATGAAATCCAGTTTTTGACCACTGACTTCTTTCACAGGAATCCCACGCTCGCCTGCCATAGCCGCCAAGCGCCCCAACGCACCGCCATGCTCCCCTTTTTGCAAAAACAAACAGTCGGGGGTTTCATTGGATTTCAACGCTTCTTCTACCGAATTGCGACCGCAGATCAGCGGTAATTCTTCTCGCTCCGACAGGGGTTTTTCATTTCGATTTTGGGGTTTCATGGCAATACTCCTTCATCATATTGTATATATATGTTGATTATACCACAAAACCTGCTAAAAGAGAATAGTTTTTTGACATTTTTCTTATTTTTTTTACGCGTAACGTTTGGTGGTATCACAATCGTGAACCAATCGTAAAAAAACGGTGATTTGTTGCTTTTTCTTTTGGTTTTTTCTTTACTTTTTGGGATTCTTTGCTATAATATAGGTAATCGATTGAAAGGAATTGATAACTATGATTATTGGTGCACAACTTTACACCTTACGGGATTTTTGCAAAACCCCCGACGATATTCACGAAAGCTTGAAAAAGGTTGCCGACATTGGTTACACCGCCGTACAAATGTCCGGCATTGGTAAAATCGACTACGCCCTTTTTAAGGAATACTGCGACGAATGCGGCTTAGACGTGGTTTTGACCCACAACAGCTTTGACCGCATTACCAAAGACACCGAGCAACTGATCAAAGACCACGAAATTTTGGGTTGCGATTACATCGGCATTGGTGCTCCCACCCCCGACCAATGCGATACTGCCGAGCATTTTACAGCCTTCATCGACGCGTTGGCAGAAGCCGCCGAAAAAATCCATGCCGCAGGCAAAACCTTCTGCTATCACAACCATCATTTGGAATTTGAAGAAAAAGAAAACGGCTACACCGCCATGGAATACATGATCAAAAAATTCCCCAAACACGTGCATTACGTAGTTGACACCTATTGGGTGGATTATGCAGGCACCACCACCTCTGCCGAACATCTGAAACGATTGGCAGGTCAAATCGACTGCGTGCATTACAAAGATTTGATCGAAGTAGAAAAAGACGGTAAAACCGAAAAAACCATGGCGCCCGTTGGCGAAGGTTTGCTGGATTGGCCTGCAATCAATGCCGCTTGTGAAGCCGGTGGTACCAAATGGATCGTGGTAGAGCAAGACATTTGCGACGGCGACCCCTTTGAATGTTTGAAAACCAGTTACGAAAACATTAAAAAATGGGGTTATCGCTAAATCCCCGAGAGGAGTTCCTTTATGTTTAAAGCCGCTATTGTAGGTTGTGGCGCTATTGCCGGTGTACATGCTGCTTCGTTGCAAAACATGGACAACGTAACCGTGATCGGTTGTGCCGATATTAAAATTGAGCGTGCTGAAAAGCTTGCCGCAAAATTCGGTTGTCCTGCTTATGCTTCGTTAGAGGAGATGTTAGCCGCCCAAAAGCCCGACGTTCTTCACATTTGCACCCCTCACTATCTTCACGTGCCTATGGCGCTGAAAGCCGCCGAGTTGGGAATTGCCGTTTTGTCGGAAAAACCCGAAGGAATTTCTTTGGAACAACTGGACCAACTGGCAAAAGCCGAGGAGGCGGGTGCCAGAATCGGTATTTGTTTTCAAAACCGCTATAACGAAGCGGTGGAAGCCGCCCGTTCGCACCTGGAAAGCGGTGTCACGGGAAAAATAAAAGGCATTCGTGCGTTTGTCACCTGGAATCGACAAGCTCCTTATTATGTGAATAGCGGTTGGCGAGGCACTTGGGAAACCGAAGGTGGCGGCGTTATGATCAACCAAGCCATTCATACGTTAGACCTGATTCAATATTTTGGCGGGTACCCCACCCACATAGAGGGAAAAATCCAAAACCATCACTTAAAAGACGTGATTGAAGTGGAGGACACCGCCACCATTTATATGCGTCTGCCGGGTGGAATTCCCGCAGTAATGTACGCTACTACGGCTTTTGCCGTAGACTCCCCCGTCTTGATCGATATAGTGTGCGAAAACATGACCTTACGGTTAGAAGGAAACACTCTGAAGGAAACCAAACCCGACGGTTCTGCCTCTACCCCCGTTCGGTCGGCAGAGTACGGCAATGAAAATCCCGACGGCAAATGCTATTGGGGTAGCGGACACCCCAGTCTGTTCTATGATTTTTACAAGCATTTGGAAGAAGGCAAGCCCTTCCCCTTGGGTGCCAAAGAAGGCGCCAAAGCGGTAAAACTATTACTCGCTTTATACGAGTCTTCACAGCAAGACAAAGTAATTGAATTATAATGATCCAAACAAAAAAGCCTTGGTTATAAAACCAAGGCTTTTTTACTGTTCAATCACCGAATACACCCATCGGTAGCGGTAGCAAAGCTACGGATCAATTCAAATTCACCCGACATTTCCAAAACCAAGAATGCAATGGCCGCCGCAGCAATCGCCAAAGAACAAACCAACAACAACACCGATTTGCCGTTCATGCGAAAAGCGGGAGTTTCACTTTTTGGTAGCAGTCTCGCTTGCCTTAAGGCAGTGGTAAACGGTTTATATAGTGCCAAGGTCAAAGCAGCATTTAAGGTTGCTTTGAGCGCGTTGAACGGCAATAACAACGTAGGAATCATGTCCACAACTTCGGATCGCGCCACCCCCATAAACAGTGGGGTAATAAACAAATTGGCAACCATCATAACGGCAATTACGGCAAAGACCGCCGTAACAACGCCGAAAATCGCACCACTAAAATTTCGTTTATATCTATAAATACTCCCACAGACCATGGCAAAGGTGACTGAGGAAAGAACATTCATAATCAAGCCATAAACACCGGTGTCGCTTACGGTCAAAAACTCCAAAAACGGTACCAAAACGGCGGTAATACCACCCCAAATAGGGCCAAAAATGAGAGACGTAATGGCAATAATGGCATCTTTCGCGTCAAATGTGAGAAAACCGACCTTAATGCGGAATACAAACACACAAATATATGCCAAGGCACACATCATGGCAACAACCACAAGTTTTTTGGTGTTCAATGATTTTTGCATAAGAAAACCTCCTAAATAAGAGGGGCAAAAAAGAAAAACTCCGTCGAAAAACGGAGCACAAAAAGGCAATTGCCTGCTTGTTTCTTTCATCCGGACTATAACCGTCGGCTTTGGAATCACACCAAAATCGGCATACGCTCGCGGGCTTGTGGGCTTTTGCCCCATTACCGCCGGTGGAGAATCTCACTCCGCCCCGAAACACACAATATGTAAAACAGTACATAAAACAAAGGAACATCTGCCACTCCCGATTGGGAGTGGCAGAATAAAACAATTCAAAAAGAATTATTCGTTGATAGCGGTTACAACGCCGGAACCAACGGTACGGCCGCCTTCACGGATAGCGAAGCGCAGACCTTTTTCGATAGCGATAGGAGTGATCAATTCAACGTTGATTTCTACGTTATCGCCGGGCATGCACATGCCTTCGGGATCATCCAAACGGATAGAACCGGTTACGTCGGTAGTTCTGAAATAGAATTGAGGACGATAGTTGTTGAAGAAGGGGGTATGACGGCCACCTTCATCCTTGGACAATACGTAAACTTGGCCACGGAATTTGGTGTGGGGATGAATGGAGTTGGGAGCGCAAAGAACTTGACCACGTTCGATTTCGCTTCTTTGAACACCACGGAGCAAAGCGCCGATGTTGTCGCCGGCTTCAGCATAATCCAGGATTTTGCGGAACATTTCGATACCGGTGCAAACAACTTTACGTTTTTCATCGGTCAAACCAACGATTTCAACTTCTTCACCGGTTTTCAAAACGCCACGTTCTACACGGCCGGTAGCAACAGTACCACGACCGGTAATGGTCATAACGTCTTCAACAGGCATCAAGAAGGGCATGTCAGCTTTACGGTCGGGAGTAGGAATGTACTCGTCAACAGCTTTCATGAGTTCCAAAATGCATTGGGTTTCGGGAGCGTTGGCAGTATCGTCACCGCTGTATTCCAAAGCTTTCAAAGCAGGACCTTGGATAACGGGGATATCGTCGCCGGGGAATGCGTATGCGGTCAAGGTTTCACGGATTTCCAT
>JAZRFL010000007.1:0-2125 GCA_045661365.1 Acutalibacteraceae bacterium
CCGCGGGAAACAGTACCTACCAAGCGAATGTTATCAGACATGATTAATTCGTCCTTTCATACATTACCTTTAACGAAACGCCAAAGGTAAGAAAATATACAAAAATAAACTTACTGAAACAGTATACTGCTTTTTGACATAATTTGCAAGAAAAAAATTAATGTTTTTAGCGATAAATTTGCATTTATTGCAACATTTGTTAAGAAACCACTTCATAAGGCCAATCATTTATACCGCCGAATTCAACAATGTTGGTATAACCCATGTCTACCAAGGATTGAGCAGCAATTTTACTTCGGCGGCCGCTACGGCAATAAATCAAAATCAATTGATCTTTTTGCGATAGCACGGTTGCGGCTTTTTGGGCGATTTGATCGTAGGGAATTAATACAGCCCCCTCAATATGCCCCTCGGCATATTCTTGTTCAGTTCGTACGTCGAGCAACACATAGTCGGTGGTTTCGTCCATTATTTTTTTTGCTTCTTGAACACCAATTTGACGATACTGTGTCGGTGTTGAAGAATCGGATTCGTGCTTTACACAACCAAGCAAACCAAAAGATAATATAACACACATAAAAACAGCAAAAATATATTTCATTAAACTTCGTCCTTTCCGCAATGAATTCTATTTGTCAAGTCCTTATAAACCGTGAGGCGCATGGTAACGTAACAAGCAATCGATCCAATTACGTTGGATATCGGTTCCGCTACAAAAACACCTACAACACCCAATCCCATATGTGGTAAAATCAACGTAAGGGGTATCACAATAATCGCTTTGCGTAACAAAGAAAAAATGATAGCATGCTTGGCATCCCCTACCGCTTGAAAAGTTGATTGACCTGCAAACTGTAACGCCATAAACACAAAACCAAAGAAATATATATGCAACATTTCAATTCCTTCATTTGCCAATTGCAAATCATCTGAAAACAAATCAAACCAAAAGCGCGGAAAAACAAAAACTACTGCCCAAGCAAACAATGTATAAATAACACCAACTGCTGTGTTAAACCGAATACCGGCACGAACACGTTCATATTGCTTTGCACCGTAGTTGTAGCCGATTACCGGTTGAGCACCTGTTACGATTCCACTAACAGGCAACATGAGGATTTCACGAATCGAATTGACCACCGTCATAATACCAACGTACAATTCACCGCCAAAAATTTGCAACGTTGTATTGCAAGCAACTTGCACCAAGCAAGTTGTTCCTTGCATAACGAAGTTAGAAGTCCCCATTTTAAGAATTGCTTTTGTTGTCGTCCACTCAAGCCGCCACTTTGTTAAACGCAAAGGAATAACGGCGTGTTTACCAAACAAAAACAACATGACCCAACCTGCGGAAATCGCTTGACTGATCACGGTGGCCAAAGCCGCACCGCGAACCCCCATATCAAAAACAAATATGAACACAGGATCCAGTGCCAAATTGACCAACGCACCAAGCATAACAGACATCATGCCAATTTTCGGAAATCCTTGTGCATTGATATAGCCGTTCATACCGGTAGAAACCATTGAAAACAAAGTCCCTGCCAAATAAACGGTTAAGTATTCTTCAGCAAATTTATACGACATTTCACCTGCGCCAAAGGCAAACAAAATCGGTCGGCAAAATACATAACACAAAACAGTCAGTATCAGCGAAACAATCAACAGCAAAATGAAAGAGTGTGTCATAATACGGCTTGCTTTTTGGTTGTTCCCCTCACCGCGTGCAATGGAAAACAAGGGCACTCCCCCATTGCCAAACAGCGCAGTAAATGCCATGACCAATGTAACCACAGGGAACGTAAGACCAAGTCCGGTCAAAGCTAAACTACTTTGTCCACCCATATGACCGATATAGATACGGTCAACGATATTATACAGCAAATGAACCAATTGCGCCAATGTCAAAGGAATTGCTTGGGCAACGATTCTGCGCCATACCGAACCGGAGGAAAAATCGGTGTTTTGATTAGATTTAAATAATGTCATTGATCTATATCCTTTGTCTCAATAAACTCACAGTAACTTAACAAACATTTGATTAGCCTTCTGTTTCATGATTATAACACATTCAATGAGTGCGTTCAAGAACGCAACGACAAAAGTTGCCGTTAACTGAAAACGA
>JAZRFL010000008.1:0-2197 GCA_045661365.1 Acutalibacteraceae bacterium
CGGAAGGCAGGCAGATTTTCGCGGGTCAGCATCATCTGGCCGGGGTTGGTTCGTCCCTCGGGACAAACGGCGTTTGCCTCAAACCAAACAAGTCCCGCGCCGCTTTGCGCCGCCTTTATGTATTTTTCTGTGGTCAGTTGAGAGGGTGATCCGTCGGTGTTGCAGTCGCATCCCTCCATGGGTTGCAAAACCACGCGGTTGGGAATTTGCTGTTTGCCAACAGTAATGGGTGAGTGAATCATATAGAAAGCCATCCTTCCTGATAGTATGATTTCATTATATCACAATATAAAAGCAATGTATATATTAAAAATTGCAAAAAAATATTGTATTTCTTGCAAATGTGTGATACAATTGAAAAAGAAAGGTGGGATGGTCATGCCGCGCGGATTTTATACGGAGCGTTTCCAGGTGGAATACGTGGAAAGCCAAGTGGACAGTTTTGTGCTTTGGGAAAGCCATTGCCACGCCCGCTTTGAGATGATCATTGTGCTGGAGGGAGACATCAACGTGATGTTGGAAGGGCGAAACTACCGTCTCACGGGGGGGCAGACCGCCATCATTCCGCCGCTGTCCTACCACACGGTTACCGCCAACGGAAAGGGAATTTACCGAAGGGTGACGGTGTTGTTTGACGGGGACACCATTCCCGCCGCCTTGCGTACCCGTTTTTTGGAAAAGGAAGCGGTTTTTGAGGGAGACGTATCCCACGGAGAGGGGCTCCGCCGCCTTTGCGATGCAGAGGAGTCGCAGTTTTACGCCCCCTTGGCTGAGAGTTTTATGGTGCAGATCCTTTACCGCGGTTATGAGGCGAGGGAGAGAAACGTCGCTGAGGAAGACGGCTTTTTGCGGCAGGTGCTTTCGTATATCGACGGGCATTTGTGTGAGGATCTTTCGCTGGACGCGCTTGCCGAGTACACCTCCCGTTCCCGTTCCTCATTTTGCCACTTGTTTAAGGAGCGGATGAAGATCTCGCCGGGGCAGTATATTGTGCAAAAGAAACTGGCTCTTGCCAATAAACTGATCGGAGACGGTGTTCCCCCCACCGTCGCGGCCATACAGGTGGGGTATGACAATTACAGCAATTTTTACAGAATGTACCGCAAACACTTCGGCTATGCCCCCGCGAATAGGGGATGAGAAAATAAAAAGGACACCAAGAGAGCGAAATGGAATCGCTTGGTGTCTTTTTTTGTCTGGCTAATGACTATAATTTTGATACAAAAACTTGCATGACTTAAGAGCAACGCTATTAAAGATATGCTTTAATATGCTCTTCCGGTTCGCATCCGTCTATCGATAAAATCTCAACTTCCTTCCAAATTGTTTTTAGGGCTTTTCCATCAAAAACGGGCGCGGAAGAAAAGTCTTGAAAATTATCATAATCATATGCTTTAGAGCCATCGGGAACCAGCCCGTACCAATATAATTCTTTTTCTTTGTTTGTTTTGTCAGGCATTTTTCCCATCCAACAAGATTGATATTTCGGATCCCCTTTAACTGAGAATTCTATCTCGATACACCATTTACCTTCCAAATCAAAGGAAAATAGTTTTGTAATATCTTCAAAAGAAATCACACAATCACCGCCTTTCTGAAATCGTTATACTACAAAAACACAAAAACCGCAAGCCTTTTGTATCAGAATTGCGGTTTATGTTTGGCTAATAACTGTAATTTTGATACAAAATTCAATCAAAAATATTTTCTTTTATTTCTGCCAAAATCGACTTTTCAACGTTGATCGTTTTTTTGAAAAGCCCTTTGACTGTAAAAGGTGTATAAAAGGAAACCTCTATTCCGTTTTGTGTAAAAATAAAGGTTTTCAAAGCATCAGTTTCGCCGCCTGTCGCCAATCCAATTCGTGTGCTGTAAGAAAACAAAGCATATGTAAAGGCTTCGTTTTTCAATTTTCCAACGACAGCAGCGTACGCCCGATCAACATCGACAGAGCCATCTCTTGATTGCAGGCTGACAAGCTGATTTGAGTCGGGAATCATAAGCATAGGAATCAAACAACGGTCTTGCTTCAAAATATCGGCACTGGATGCAATATGATTGTTCAGCAAATCAATTATGCTTTCTTGCACGGTGGTATCGAGTTCTGAAAATTTCATAGTGGATGCTCCTTTCGTTTGATAAGTAGATTATACCACAAAAAAACAAAAACCGCAATCCCTTTGTATCAGAATTGCGG
>JAZRFL010000009.1:0-5603 GCA_045661365.1 Acutalibacteraceae bacterium
CCGCTTGGCCTCCGACTTGACGAGCTTCCAGTTTTTTGTTCGCTTCATGTAATTTTTGTTCCAAACGATCAGCACGTTCCGTTTGTTTAAGCAACAATTCCAACAGTTTTTTTCGGCTTAATTTCTTTAGTTCCAATTGGCTCATAATTCACCACTGCCTCCTAAATTCAACCTGTAGAAATGCTAACACATACAGACATATTACTATATCATAAATCAAGAGAAAAATCAACTTATTTTTGCAAATTTCGAGCACAAATTGCATGTTTTTTACCACATAGAAACGCCAGAATTTCATTGACAAAACCACAATTATTAGGTAAAATAAAGTAAATCACCAGGAGGTGCTTGTATTTATGTTAACACAAATCAAAAACAACTTATTGTTCACCCTAAAAAGCGAAGAATTTTCCGCTTCAAACGAGCAGGCAGACCAAATTCTTTCCTTAATAAATTCAGATGGTAGTTTTCGTGATTTAGATTATACCGATCACGGTCCTGCTGCTTGGTGTTTTGAAACACACACACGCCGTATAACCGTTGCGGCAACAAATTCTCATGTTGTTGACAACGAGATGAAACGAAATCAGTTATTGACCTCTTTAAACTATTTTCTTGCAGAGCACAGACGAAATGACAATTGGTGGTACAACGATATCGGTTTGCCGCTTAACATGTGCAAGGTGTATCTTTTGTTAGAAGATTATCTCACAATGGAACAAAAAGAATTGATTTTAGCGTACATTCGACAAGGTTCTATTGCTTTACACCCTGATTTTTTGAATCTTTGGTATGGGGCAAATTTGTTGTGGGGCGCATATGTCTCTCTTTGCCACGCAGTGATTGAAAACGACCCTGAACTCATGAAATCTGCTTTGTCCGCCGTTGCTAAACAATTACGCTTAGACAACAACGGAGAAGGCATACAACAAGACTATTCCTTCCTTCAACCTCAAACACAGTTATGTAACGGCGGCTATGGACGTAGTTTCGTTGTTAACATTGCTTTCATTGTCTACACATTGCAAAAAACCGAATATCAATTTTCATCGCAAGAATTGTCGGTTTTAGGGTACTATATCATTCAAGGCACCCGTTTTTGTATTCGCAATCGTGATTACGATTATCTAACTTGCGGCAGAGAGATCTCTCGTCCCGACTTTACCAATGCTGATGAAATCCGCAAAGCCATATGGTTGCTGTTAAAAGTAGAAGAAATGCCCTGCCGCGACGTTATGCAAGAACAATTAGCGTCATTTTGTGCAGAGGGGTATTCAGTAAAAGGCGACAAATTCTTCAACGAATCCAACTACTATGTAAAGCGTAATATCGCCTACCATATCGGTTGCCACGGTACTTCTCCTCTGCTTTCCATGGGCGAAACCACAAACAATGAAAACATGTTGTCTGCCAACTTGTACGCCGGTGGTGCTACCTGTATCATGGTAACCGGTAAAGAATACCGTGACATCTTCCCTCTTTGGGATTTCGCACGCATTCCCGGTACCACCACCTTAATAGAATCCGACCAACAGTTAGCCGCCAAATCCCATTTATGGAACGGAAAAATCGCTGACAACAGTTACTGCAAAGGGATCTGTCATAACAATTATGGCCTTATGTATCAAGATTTGAATTTTAACGGTGTAACCGGTGTCATAGCACGTTTCTTTGTTGACGATGTTATGATTGCATTTGGTGCAGGTCTGTCCGCCAATACTGAGTGCGAAGTGGTTACCACCCTAAACCAATGCTACCACAGTGACACGATCTTGACCGATCAAGACGGACTGCCGAAAAACACCGTATACCAAGGAAAAATCGGCTATGCTTCGTTAGATGGGCAAGAAATCTTGGTAGAAAGTGCCGACAAGCAAAATACATGGCAACGTATAAATTTGGCAGAATCTGCACCAATCAACGGGAAAATATGCACGCTTACCATTCCTCA
Source organism: Acutalibacteraceae bacterium (assembly GCA_045661365.1). Classification (GTDB taxonomy): domain Bacteria; phylum Bacillota; class Clostridia; order Oscillospirales; family Acutalibacteraceae; genus UMGS1484. The sequence continues at coordinate 1,952 of JAZRFL010000009.1, forward strand.
TGGCAACAACCCGCAAAACGCAAGTTATGCTTACGCTGTTGTTCCTGCTGTTGCACCAAACTCTGTCGCAGAACGCCTGAACGATGTTTTAAGCAAGATCCATGTTTTGCGTAATGATCCCAAAGTACAAGCAATAAAATATAACGGTCAAGTTTTTGCTGTTTTTCATCAAAATGATACCTTACAGCTGGATCTTTATGACCGTGTGACCGCCACGGCACAAACATCATTTATTTTATAAAATTTGATATAATCAAACCTCCAACGGCATAGTATATACAAACTTAGCCGTTGGAGGTTTCTTTATGAATCGATATATTATCATTACCAAACGAGCGTTGCTCATTGCTGTTGCGATCGTTTTATCCCTTATATTTGCAGTGATCATATTTACTATGAAAGACATCATCATTCCCACCGCTGTCGCAGAAAAGAAGTTTCCGATTTACGCCACACAACGTACCGACAAAAAAATCGCCATTAGCTTCGACGCCGCATGGGGAGCAGATGATACCCATCAATTAATCGAAACGCTAAAGCAATTTAATGTGAAAACGACCTTTTTCGTGGTAGGTGAATGGGTTGACAAATATCCCGATATGGTCAAAGCCTTGCACGACGCCGGTCACGAGATCCAAAACCATTCCAATACACATCCCCATTTAACCAATCTTTCTGCCGAAGAAATAACGCAGGAAATTGAAAACTGTAATAAAAAAATACAAGGAATAACCGGTATTCGCCCCACATTAATGCGCCCACCATACGGGGACTATAACAACAAGGTAATTGAAACAACACAAACCTTGGGTATGTATACCATTCAATGGTCGGTGGATAGCTTAGACTGGAAAAATTTAACCGCAGAACAAATCACCGATCGAGTAATTAGCGCCATTGAACCGGGCGGGATCGTTCTCTTTCACAATGCCGCCAAATACACACCGCAAGCGTTACCCATTATACTGGAAACCTTGCAAAAGCAAGGATATGAAATCGTTCCTGTTTCGGAATTGATTTATACCAAAGATTACACCATTGATCATACGGGAAAACAAATTCCAAACAATTGATTTTTTAAACCGCTGATTGTAAAAAAATCAGCGGTTTTTCATTAATTTGATCATTAATTTCATAAAAAAAGATTTACTTTTAATTTATTTAATAGTATAATACTCGTTAAGAGGCGTTTGTTATGAAAATGAAATCGTTTGAAATGGATATGACAACCGGTTCGTTGGCAAAAAAGATGATTTCTTACGCTTTGCCATTTATAGCGACCGGTGCTTTACAATTGTTGTTCAATACCGCCGACGTCATTGTCGTTGGCCGTTTTGCAGGAGAAACCTCTTTGGCGGCGGTTGGTTCAACCACTTCTCTCATCGGTTTGATCGTGAATCTGTTCATGGGGTTGTCGGTTGGCGTTAGTGTGCTTGTCTCCCAATATTACGGCTCTCGCCATTACGAGGGAGTTAGTCAAACCGTACACACCGCATTTTGTGTTTCATTAATTCTCGGGGTTTTGGTTGGCGGATTTGGCTTTTTCTTCGCTAAGCCAATGCTTATGATCATGGGCTCTCCTCATGACGTAATCGATTTGGCAACCTTGTACTTAAAAATATATTTCTGCGGTACTCCTGCTTTTTTGTTTTATAATTTCCTTGCGGCGGCTTTGCGCGCTGTGGGCGACACACGCCGTCCGTTAATTTATTTGGGAAGTGCCGGGGTACTTAACATAGCACTAAATTTGATTTTTGTTATCGTATTTCATATGGGTGTTGCGGGGGTAGCCTTGGCAACAATTGCGTCCCAAGTTTTGTCGGCGGTACTGATCTTACGCTGTATGCGAAAAAGTCATGGCAGCAGTTATCGTATAGAGTACAACCAATTAAAAATCAATTGGAACAAGCTTTTTCTAATGTTAAAAATCGGCTTGCCGGCCGGTATTCAAAGTTCCTTGTTTGCCATTTCCAACGTATTGATCCAATCCAGCATTAATTTTTGGGGATCGCAGGTCATGGCAGGAAACGCCGCCGCGCAAAGTTTAGAGGGATTCACCTACACCGCCATGAATTCGGTCTCACAAACCGCGTTGGCTTTTACAGGGCAAAACATAGGTGCAGGAAAACTCAAAAACGTAACCCGCGTTATTTATTGGTCGGTGCTGTATGTGTCAGCAATCGGTCTAATCATGGGAATCGTCTCCTATCTTTTCAAAGCCCCCTTGCTTGGGCTTTTTACCACCGAAGATGCCGTAATTTCACACGGTAGTGTTCGTCTGTTATACGTTTGTTTCCCGTATTTTTTGTGCGGCATTATGGACGTACTGGTTGGCGTTTTACGAGGAATCGGGTATTCCCTTGTACCTATGCTCATTTCGGTTGGCGGAATTTGTGGGTTTCGTATTCTTTGGATCTATACGGTATATCCAATGTTTCATCAATTGGAAACTATTTATATTTCCTACCCGATCAGTTGGTTGATCACCGGTGCAATTCAGGCAATTTGTTTGCTATATATTATTAAAAAACTACAAAAGCATTTCGACAAAAGAAAGGATTTAACAATATGAATCGTATTTCAGAAATTTTTGGCAGTATGTCCTTTAACGATGAGGTCATGCGTGAAAAGCTGCCCAAAGAGATCTATAAATCCCTTCACAAAACCATAGAAGAAGGTACTGACTTGGACATTACGGTTGCCAACGTGGTTGCCAACGCCATGAAGGATTGGGCAATTGAAAAAGGTGCAACCCACTACACCCATTGGTTCCAACCCATGACAGGGATTACTGCCGAAAAACACGACAGTTTTCTTACTCCTTGCGGAAATGGCAAGGTGATCATGGAATTTTCCGGCAAGGAATTGATCAAAGGTGAACCGGACGCTTCTTCATTCCCCTCCGGTGGCTTACGCTCTACCTTTGAAGCACGCGGTTATACCACCTGGGATCCTACCTCGTACGCTTTTATTAAAGACGATTCCTTGTGTATTCCCACCGTGTTTTGTTCTTATGGCGGTCAGGTTTTAGACAAAAAAACTCCCCTACTTCGCTCAATGGAGCGGGTAAATGACCAGGCACTGCGCCTGCTCAAGCTTTTTGGTTATGACGACGTAACCTATGTTTCGTCTACTGTCGGTGCCGAACAAGAATACTTTTTGATCGACCGCGACGTGTACAACCAAAGAAAAGACCTGATTTTAACCGGTCGCACCCTGTTTGGTGTGAAACCGCCCAAAAGCCAAGAGTTAGATGATCACTATTTCGGCGCCATAAAACCCCGTGTTATGGCATTTATGAAGGAACTAAACGAAGAGTTGTGGAAGGTTGGTATCTACGCCAAAACCGAGCACAACGAAGCCGCTCCTGCCCAACATGAATTGGCTCCTATTTTTACCACAACAAACATCGCGACCGACCAAAACCAATTGACCATGGAAATTATGAAACGTGTCGCTCAACGTCATAACATGGTTTGTCTGTTGCACGAAAAACCCTTTGATTGTGTTAACGGTAGCGGTAAACATAACAACTGGTCGCTCAATGCCAATACCGGCTTAAATCTGTTCAAACCGGGCAAAAACCCCGCCGAAAACAAACTGTTTTTACTGTTTTTGTGAAGTCGGAGGCCAAGCGGTCTTAGGAAGCAAC
>JAZRFL010000010.1:0-5288 GCA_045661365.1 Acutalibacteraceae bacterium
CAGCTTGTGGCAAGAAGCCAGTCGGTCGATCATTTTTGGGGTGAATTGATCCGGCTCCATAGAGCCCAAACGGATGCGACAGATCCCGTCGGGAGCTTGGGCCAACGCCACGGCGTCACACAGGTCAAATTCTTCGTTTTGCCCGTACGCGGTCAGATTAATGCCTGCCAAAACCACTTCTTTATATCCGTTTTGGGCAAGTGCGGTCAATTCTTGTTGCAAAACCGCAAGGGGCTTGGAGCGCACCCGTCCTCTGGCGTAAGGAATCAGGCAATAACTGCAAAAACGGTTGCAACCGTCTTCAATTTTAACAAAGGCCCGTTCACGCCCCTCGAAACTGTTGCGACAAATGCCGTAGTTGGGGAATTCGGTACCGTGCTGTTCGTGTAAAACAATGGGTTGGCCGGTTTGCTTATATTGTTCGATCAATTGGGGCAACCGATGGTTGGAGGCGTTGCCGACAACAATGTGAGCGGCCAGCGCTTCGGCTTTTTTCGGAACGGCTTGGGGCATGCAGCCGGTGGCTACGATGATTGCGTTGGGGTAGGTGCGGGCAAACCGCCGAATGGCTTGCCGACCTTTTCGGTCGCTTTCGGCAGTAACGGTACAGGTGTTTATGACCACTACGTCGGGGGATTGACCGGACTGTGCCAAGACATAGCCGTTGGCAAAAAACAATTCTGCCAAAGCCTCGCTGTCATATTGGTTGACCTTGCAACCAAGGGTATAAAATAAAACGGTCATACAGGACACCTCTTTCGCTTTTTATTATAACAAAAACCTTGAAAAAAGCAAGGCGAATCATACTATTTCCCATAATTTGTTCATAATATGCCTTGAGGTGAAGGTATCATGAAGAAAACATTCAAGCGGACGGTTTTGTGTTTGGGATTGGCATGGATTTTGTGTATTCCTTGTGTGGCAGATGAAAATCCCGTACCGTCGGTGGCTACCGAATATGTGAGCGAAGGGATGTACGACGATTTTGAATCACAACCGCAATCGGTTACCCCTACGGTCGGTTCGGCGACAGACCTGCAGATCGATGCGACGTCGGCATTGCTGATGGAACGATCGACCGGTCGGGTGTTGTATGAAAAAAATGCCGATGAACGACGGGCACCGGCATCGATTACAAAAGTAATGACCTTGCTGTTGACCATGGAAGCCATTGACATGGGAAAGATCTCTCTGACCGACCGCGTGGTGGCATCGGCTCACGCCTGTCATATGGGTGGCTCCCAAATTTGGCTGGAAGAGGGAGAGGTCATGACGGTGGATCATTTGATCAAGGCGGTATGTGTTGCTTCTGCCAACGATGCGGCAGTTGCGCTGGGAGAACATATGGCAGGTAGTGAAGAAGCCTTTGTGAATGCTATGAATCAACGAGCCAAACAGTTGGGCATGACCAATACCCATTTTGTGAATTGTTGCGGTTTGGATGCCCCCGAGCACTACACCACCGCGCGGGATATTGCCGTGATGTCGCGGGAACTGATCGCACATCCTTTGATCACCGAATATTCCACCATTTGGATGGATACCTTGCGAAACGGGGAGACCCAATTGGTCAACACCAATAAATTGGTGCGATTTTATGAAGGTGCCACCGGACTGAAGACCGGAACCACCGACGAGGCGGGGTATTGTGTGTCGGCAACCGCTCGTAAAAATAACATGGATCTGATCGCCGTGGTTTTAGATGGCGCCACTTCCGACGGGCGTTTTTCCGACGCCAAGCAGCTGCTGAATTTCGGGTTTGCCAATTGGACGGTGGTACAAGGAAAGCCCGACCGATCTCTTCCCCAAAATATCGGGGTGAAGGGAGGTATGACCGAGCGGGTTGCCGTATTCAGTGAACCCGATCCATGGTTTTTGGTGGAAAAAGGGCAGGAGCATAACATGACCGTGAAAATCACCATAGCCGAGACCGCTCAAGCGCCTGTCGTAGCCGGGCAGGTCGTGGGAAAGGTGACCTATTTGTGTGAAGATCAAGTGTTGGGTGAGCAACGACTGTTGGCGGCGGCAGACGTGGAGCAACGAAATTTTTGGTTTTCTTTCGGTCAAATGCTCAAGTCTTTGTTTGCCTTATAAAAATAATTTGTGTATTTTTTTGTAAAATGTGAAAATATTGGTTGAAATTTCAAATGAAATCGTATATAATAGACAAAAACAAGGAGGTTGATCATTATGGCATTAAAACTGATTCAGGATTATGCCAACGGTTTCATTGCCGACGGTGAGCTGGATTGCCTGCAAGCACAGGTGAAAGCCGCTCACGAGTTGTTGCATACCGGTACCGGCGCGGGCAACGATTTTATTGGTTGGGTAGACCTGCCCGTGAATTATGACAAAGAGGAATTTGCTCGCATTGAAAAGGCGGCGGCAAAGATTCGATCAGACAGCGATATCCTTATCGTGATCGGCATTGGCGGTTCTTATTTGGGCGCCAGGGCTGCGATCGAATTTATCCACTCTCCCTTGTACAATAACCTGAAAAAAGATACCCCCGACGTGTACTTTGCCGGAAATTCGATCAGTGGTTCGGCTTTGGCAGAACTGTTGTCGTTGTGTGAAGGCAAAGAAGTTTCGGTTAACGTGATCTCGAAATCGGGAACCACTACCGAACCTGCCATTGCCTTCCGCGTGTTCCGTAAATATATGGAAGAACGCTACGGGGTAGAAGAAGCCCGTAAGCGGATTTACTGCACTACCGACAAGGCCAGAGGCACGTTAAAGCAATTGGCTGACAGCGAAGGGTATGAAAGCTTCGTTGTTCCCGACGACGTAGGCGGTCGTTACTCGGTGCTTACCGCCGTGGGCTTGTTGCCTATTGCCGTTTCGGGTGCCGACATTACCAAAATGATGCAAGGTGCAATCGACGCGCGTGAAGCCTACGCCGTGTGCGATTTGGCAACAAACGACTGTTACCGCTATGCGGCTTTGCGTAACATTTTGCTTCGCAAGGGCAAATCGATCGAAATGCTCACCGCCTATGAACCTCGCATGACCATGATGGCAGAGTGGTTCAAACAATTGTATGGCGAGAGCGAAGGCAAAGACCAAAAAGGCTTGTTCCCTGCTTCGGCCGTATTTTCCACCGACCTGCACTCCATGGGACAATATATTCAAGACGGTGTGCGTATGCTGTTTGAAACGGTGGTATGGATCGACGACAACGGCAAGGACGTAACCATTGAAGCACAAGAAAATGACGGCGACGGTCTCAATTTCTTGGCAGGCAAGACCATGTCCTTTGTAAACAAAAAGGCGTTTGAGGGCACTATTCTTGCCCACAACGACGGCGGAGTACCCAATTTGGTGCTCTCCTTGCCCAAGGCAGACGAATATGAGTTCGGCTGGTTGGTTTATTTCTTTGAAAAGGCTTGTGCCATTTCCGGCTACCTGTTGGGGGTAAATCCCTTTAACCAACCCGGTGTGGAAAGCTACAAAAAGAATATGTTTGCCCTGCTTGGCAAACCCGGATATGAAGATCAAAAGGCGGCACTGGAAAGCAGAATCGCCCGCTGAGATTATAAATCAATAATTTTAAAATAAAGGAGACGATCATATGATTTCTATGATTATCGGCCACAAAGGCTCCGGCAAAACCAAAAAATTGATTGAAAACATCAACACCCGTGTGGAAGAAAGCCACGGCAACGTAGTATGTATCGAAAAAGGTCAAAACCTTACTTATGATTTGACCTATCGTGTTCGTTTGGTAGACAGCGACCGTTTTTCTATCGGCAGTTATGATGAATTGTTTGGTTTCATTAGCGGCATTTGCGCCGGCAACTATGATGTTACCGACATTTTTGTAGACGGCACTTTGAAAATTGGCGGTCAAGACAAAAACGCTTTGCTCAGCTTCTTGGAACGTCTTTCCAAATTGGCAGATATGTCCAAAGCGAAAATCATGCTGACCATTTCTTGCGATGAAGAAGAACTGCCCGAAGCAATTCATCAATTTGAAATCGTAAAATAATCTGCTCATTTCCCAACCGCCGACAATTTCTGTCGGCGGTTGTTTTCTAAGGAACTACCGAAGGAAAGGATCGATTTTTATGACATTTTGTAAACGAGTGCTTACTTTGTTGCTTGTCACGTTGCTTTTGGCAACGGTTGTCCTTCCCGTTTCGGCGCTTTCGCCGACGGAGGCGTATTTGTCACTGATGAGTTTTAATATTCGCTGCTTAAACGGTGGCGACGGTGGCAAAACCCATTGGAACGCCCGTTGCGATGCAGTGTGCGACTACATCAACCATAGCGATGCCGACGTGATCTGTATGCAAGAAGTGGTGCAAAGTCAGGCTGACGATATTATGATGAACTTGTCGGATCGGTACGGGTATATGTACTATCCCCGTGAAGATAAGCCGAGTCCCGAAGGACTTATGACCGTGTTTGACGTGAATAAGTTCGAACTGTTGCACAACGAGGTGTTTTGGTTGAGTGAGACTCCCGACCAAATGTCCAAAGGTTGGGGTGCCGACTACTACCGCATTTGCGTACTTACCGTGTTGAAAGACATAGAAAGCGGCTATGTTTTTAACGTGTATAATGTGCATTTGGATCATCAGGTGGCCGCGGCACAAGAAAACGGTATAAAACTGGTGTTGGAGCGGATGACGCGCCGCGATGAAGGCTATAACGTGGTCATGGGGGACTTCAATGTGAATAACACCAATCCCGCTTATGCCGCCATTGCCGAGAAAATGAAGGATTGTCAAGCAACCGCTCCCAATGCAGATACGGGATGCACCTATAACGGGTGGCGCAATGCGACCGAGGGGAAATCCATCGACTTTATTTTTGTGGATCAAGAAGATACCGATCACCTTAACTTTACCATATGCCGCGATACTTGGAGCGACGACGAGGGCGGCGGTTATTTGTATTCCGACCACTACGCCGTTCGTTCCGACGTGCACTTTGTGAATATACCGAAACCTCCCACAGCAGAAAAAATGACCGAACGAATTGCAAGTTTGCCCGAAACCATTACGTTAAATGATGCATGGACGATTGAGACGATTCGAAATGAGCTTGATTGTTTGAGTGCCGAGGAGTACCAAAAGATCACCAATCTGTCGGTGTTGGAAGAAGCCGAAGCTGTGATGAATAACTGGATGTACGGTGATTTGAGCGGCGATTCTCAGGTGGGTGCCTCCGATGCCTTGATCGCTCTGCAAGCGGTGGTGGGGAAAACCTCTCTGACTGCCGCCCATAGACGGGTTGGCGATGTAGACGGCAACCAAAAGGTAGATGCCGCCGATGCCCTGGAA
>JAZRFL010000011.1:0-5207 GCA_045661365.1 Acutalibacteraceae bacterium
AAAAAGCCCTTGACAAATAACCCCTTCCGTGCTATAATGAGCAGGCTGTTAACGGGGTGTGGCACAGTTTGGTAGTGCGCTTGGTTCGGGACCAAGAGGCCGCTGGTTCAAATCCAGTCACTCCGACCAGAAAAGAACCCACATTTGTCTACGACAAGTGTGGGTTCTTTTCAACTAAATCCGTCCTATCGGACGGGATAAATCCCACTTTCGTGGGATGAAATCACTTCGTGATGAAATCCGACTTCGTCGGGTAAAGGGACGGATTTAATTTCATCTGCGAAGCAGATTTCATCCGAGCGTTGCTCGGATTTCATCGCGCCCCGCGCGATTTCATTTAAAATCATTGAAATCTGTGATATAATGTATTTAAAGAGGTGATTTCGATGGCTGAAAATAAACTTGCTGATATGTCAACAGAATTTGCGATTCAAATCTTAAAACTGACAGAAAATATAAAAGGACATTATTCTCTGTCAAATCAGCTTGAACGAAGCGGAACAAGTATAGGGGCAAATATCCGTGAGGCGAAATATGCGCACAGCCGTCCCGATTTTATCGCCAAATTACAGATTGCATTGAAGGAATGTTACGAAACAGAATACTGGATTGAAATTGCCCAAAAAGCCGGTATTCTTTCTGACGATATTGCAAAAAGTATTCTGCACAATTGTGGATCGATACGCAGAATGCTCATCTCCTCCATCAACACCGCAAAGGAGAACACAAAATGATCACAGAAAAATCCTGTGGTGCTATTGTTTTCACGAAAGATAACGGGTGCATACAATATGTTATCATCCGTTCCAAAGAGGGTTTTTACGGATTTCCTAAAGGACATATGGAAGAGAATGAAACCGAAGCGGAGACGGCTTTGCGAGAAGTGGCGGAAGAGGTTGGATTATCCGTCACACTTATTCCGGATTTCAGAACTGAGGATACGCATACCTTTAACCGCAATGGCGAAACAAGACTGAAACATATCGTATACTTTCTGGGAGAGTATTCTGCGCAAACGCCTGTTGCGCAGGAAACTGAATTAAGCGGTGTATATTTGATGCGTTACGAAACCGCTATGTCTTCATTTCAGTTTGATAGTTCCAAAACACTGCTGACAGAAGCGCATAAATTTCTAATGCAAATGTAATTCTACGCACCTTTTCATTTTTCTTACCTACATTTACGCACCGTTATACTATTCTTTTCTGCGAAATAAATCGTGGTTCAAGTCGCCATGCTTTGGCTACCATAACACAATCCCTTCACCGTCATCCGGCGGTGAGGGGATTTTCTTATATTTTTATGATTTTTTAATCACCGCGCGCAACAGCTTCAGTCCTTCGGTCACCCCAAAGGGCATAATCGACAGCAACATCACCGCGGTAATCTGACCGCCAGTCAGGGCTGTCACGCCAAACACCGTGTTTAGGCCGTCTACCGAAAGAATCAGCACCAGCAGTCCGCCTGCCGCTACCGTCGCCAGCATTAACCACAAATTTAAATGATGCCGACGAAATGCCAACAAGGAATACCGCGAACGGGCGCAAAAGCCGTACAGCAATTGTCCGAAGCCCAGCACCGCAAATGCCATGGTGCTTGCCACCAACCCGCTTGCTTGGTAACCGATCACATAGGCGATCACCGCCGCCACCGACAACAGCGAGGCATGGATCACCGAATGCACGGTGGTACGCTTGTCAAAAATACGGTCGTCGGTACGGGGCGGTCGTCCCAGCAAGCCTTTGGTAGGTTTTTCCAAGGCAAAGGGAAGCACCGACGCCACCGAAACCACCAGGTTCAAGCACATGATCTGCACCCCGTTTAAGGGCAAATGTCCGGTACCCAGCAGTCCGATCAGCATAAGTACCCCCATGCTCAGCACAAAGCCCAAGGCCAAGCGAATGGCTTTGCCCAGGTTGTCGTACACCCCACGGCCGGCACCGATCGCCGCCATAATGGTTCCGAATTTGTCGTCGTCTATGGTCAAATGAGCGGCTTTGCGAGCAATGTCGGTACCGCTTTGTCCCATGGCACAGCCTACGTCGGCGGCAGCCAAGGCAGGTGCATCTTCCACACGGTCACCGGTGATCGCCACCACTTCACCCATTTGTTGCAGGGCATTCACCACCCGCAGTTTATTGTCAGCGGTCAACCGCACACACAGGTCGATCTCGGGCAACACCGCTTGCAGTTCCTGGTCGGTCATTTGCTCCAGGCGATCGTTGGTCAACACTTCGCTTTCGTCGGTAATAACCCCCAACTGTTTGGCAGAAGCCACCGCTGTTTCCAATTGGTCACCGGTCATCATAACCACCCGAATGCCCGCATTTCTGGCATCGGCAATGGCGGCGGCGATTTCGGGAATGGGAGGATCCTCCAGCCCTACCAAGCAACCAAAGGTCAGGTCGTATTCCAGTTCTTCGTGGGTGGGATGGGTAGGTACCTCGTCCAAAAACCGATACCCAATACCGATCACCCGCAACGCATTGTCCGCCATAGCACCGGCGGCTTGCAGGGCGGCTTTTTGGTCACATCCCACACAGCGGGAGATCAAAATATCCGGCGCGCCCTTGACCACCGCCACCGGACGGCCTTCGATCAAATTGACCGAGGTCTTCAGCTTACGGTCGGCGTCAAAGGGAAGCTCGCACAAACGGGGATACATACTGTCCAAGGTCGCCTTGTCCAGATTCACAAAACGAAAAGCCGCCGCTACGATCCCCGCCTCGGTATGGTCACCTACCACCCACTCATTGCCCATGTCGCTGGCAACAAAGCCGTCACAGCACATAGCACCCATGAGCAACAGATCTTTGGTGGTTTTGTTCAGTGTGGTAGCTTGATCCAGATCCACGATCGTCCCGCCGGTATAAATGCGGGTCACGGTCATGTCGTTTTGGGTCAAGGTGCCGGTTTTGTCGGTGCAAATGACCGAAACCTTGCCCAAGGTCTCAATAGAAGACAAGGTGCGTACCAAGGCCTTTTGCCGCACCATGCGGCTGACCCCCACCGCCAACACGGTGGTAATGGTAGCCGCCATGCTTTCGGGTACGGCGGCAGTTGCCAAAGCGGCACAAGCCATAAATGCCGAGCCAAACCGTTCAAAGGGATCCCCCTCTGCCAGGATCATGCACAGCACAAAAATCAAAACGCTGACCGCCACCGCCGCCGCACCAATGCTGCGAGCGGTCGCACGCCATTCTTTTTGCAAGGGCGTAGAGATCCGCAACGAATCCTCTACCACCAGAGCGATCTTTGCTGATTCGGTATTCATACCGGTGGCAACCACCACACAGGTAGCCGAACCGTTTGCCACGGTAGAACCGGCAAACACCATATTGGCGCGCCGTTCCACCGGAACAATGTCGGTGTATCCGTCCACCGCCGCTTTTTCCACCGCCACGCCGTCGGCATTGCCAATGGCGGTCTGCACGCACCGCAAATTGTCGGCGGTGATCAGGCGGGCATCGGCGGCTATGGTGTCCCCTTCTTGCAACAGCATTAGGTCTCCCGGTACTACCTGCCACGCGGGAATACGCCGCAAGCCGCCCTCTCGCATGACCTTAACGGTCAAATGGGTACGGTTGCGCAGTTCGTCTAACGCACGTTCGGCACGGTTGTGCTTGACCGTGTCGATCAAAGCACCAAGCAAGCCAATGAAGATAATGGTCAAGCCGCCCCACAAATTGTCGCTGTCCAGCAACAGACCGGCTATGATCCAAGCCACCGCCGCCAACAACAAAATGAGCAACGCGGGACTTTTAAACTGCGCCGCAAATACCTGCCAAAAGGTTTTGCGGTTGGGGTCAGCCACCTGATTGCGCCCAAACTGCCGCAAGCGGGCGGCGGCATCGGCTTGTCCCAAACCGTTTACGGGATGGGTGGCAAGCTCTTCTACCACCTGCTGTGCGGTTGCACTATGCCATATCATGGAATATCACTTCCTACGTTTTTTGATTTCAAGGGGTCTGAAAACGGCGGCGCAAAAATGCCCCCCAAGACCCCCTGCATTTGGTTGGCAAAAGGTTTTTCCCTTTTGCTTTTTGCCAAACGCAAAAATAACTTTCGGGCAGGAAACAGGTCTCTTGCCCGAAAGTTTTCGTGTCAATTATTCTGCCGACAAAATAAAGTAGTACACCGGCTGACCGCCGTCTACCACCGTTACTTCGGCATCGCCCGCTTTGGCTTCGCAAGCGGCTTTGGCCTTGGCTACCATGTCACGGCTTACGTCTTGCCCGTAGATCAGGGTAACTTGGCAGGTGTCTTTGGTTACGATCGCTTTGGTCAGCTTGCTGACCGCTTTGACCATATCTTGTTCCACGTAGGCAATTTTGCCTTCTTTCATGGCCAAGATCTCACCTTGCTTAATGTCCTTGCCGTCGTAGTTGGAGTTACGTGCGGCATAGGTGATCTGACCGGTGGTGGTGTTGTCGGCGGCATGCTTCATGGCGATCACGTTTTCTTCGGCGTCTTGATCTTCGTCAAACGCCAGCATGGCCGAGATCCCTTGAGGAATGGTGGGGGTGGGCAACACGTATACCTTGCGGGTGGCAAGGGGTACGGCTTGCTCTGCCGCCATAATAATGTTTTTGTTGTTGGGCAACACAAACACGGTCTCGGCAGGGGTGGCTTCGATCATGCGCAAAATATCATCGGTAGAGGGGTTCATGGTTTGACCGCCTTCCACCAAATGATCCACACCCAGATCACGGAACAGTTGACACAAGCCTTCCCCTGCGGCAACCGACACAAATCCGTATTTGTTTTCGGGCTTGACCGGCTTGATCTTTTCTCCCTTAGAGGTTTTGGCGGGTTTCTTTTGATCCTGCACGATGCGTTGGTTTTGTTCCCGCATGTTGTCGATCTTAATGTTGGTCAGCATACCGAACTGAATCCCCGCTTGAATCGCCTTGCCGGGGTTGTCGGAGTGCACGTGTACCTTTATGATCTCTTCGTCGTCTACCACGACCACACAGTCGCCTATGGTTTCCAAAAACGCCCGCAATTTCAAGGGGTTACGGGTCGATCTGGGTTTCTTTTGAATAATAAATTCGGTGCAATAGGTGAAGTTGATCTCTTCTTCAAAATCCACTTCGGGCTTAATGGGTTCTTTTACCGCGGCACGTTGCTCGGCGGCGCTGACCACCACCTTGCCGTCACGAATTGCCGACAGCATACCTTCGTAAATAAATACCAACCCTTGACCG
>JAZRFL010000012.1:0-2627 GCA_045661365.1 Acutalibacteraceae bacterium
GATGCTTGGGCCAATCCCGATGGCGTGCTTGCCATTCAGTCGGCTATGAATCCCGTGTATGAATTGCTGGGCGTGGATACCACCTATAATCAAGTGGTGTTTCGAGAAGGTGACCATGGTCACTCGTTAGCGGATTGGAACACCTTGATTGACTTTTGTGATTCTGTATTTCATTAAACTCCTTAAAAAGGAAGGGTAATCATGAAAAAAACACTTTGTTTTCTTTTGATTCTACTTGTTGTAGGAAGTATGTTCCCTCACACCATCGCCGCCACTACCTCTACCACCGATATTTACGGACTCACCTATGCCAAATACGGTGATGTAAACTATAACGAATCTATTGGTTCAGACGACGCCTTGCTGGTTTTGAAAGCAGTGGTGGGCAAAATCCAATTAACTCCCTATCAAATGGAAGCAGGGGACGTAAACGACGACCAAGATTTGGCCGCAGTGGATGCATTGCAAATTCTGCAATACACTGTGGGCAAGCAGAAGCAATTCGCAACCGGAGTAATCTATACCAATCCCTACGAGTACATTACCACAAAAGCACAATGGTATGAAACCTGCCGGTATAAAAAAGAAAAACTACAAAAGTTGCTTTACGGCTCGTTTCCCAAAGAAGACATGACATTTTCGGTGGTATACGAAACCGCCGTTCCCCTACCCGAATGTGAAGCTATTATGGTAGAATGTATTTTGCTGTTTGGTAACGGTCTGAAAGAGACTTTACGCATTACTTATCCCGATGACGGCGGAAAATACCCTGTGATTTTCCGTTTGGATTATTTGAGCGATTATGCGTATCGTGCTCACATAGAAGAACAAATGCTCTTAGAAAAACGGTACGCTTTTGTCACCATTGGTCGCAAGGATGTGGCTCCCGACGAAGCAAACAATCGGGAGGGTTTACCTGCGGCTTATCATGAAAACGATTTGGGTGCCATTGCCCTATGGGCTTACGGTGCGGTAGCGGCGGCAGACTATGTCAGCCAAAAAGATTTTGCCGACACCGACAAATTCTGTATTACGGGGCATTCCCGTGACGGCAAAGCCGCCGTTTGTGCCGGGGTGATGGACGAACGGTTTCGGGTGATTGCCCCCAACGGTTCGGGAGTCGGGGGAGCGGCATCTTTCCACGTGCAAGGCAAAGACAGCGAGTCTGCTTCGCATTTGGCAGAAAACTTTCCCCATTGGTTTTCTTCCTCTTTTAACAAAGCTGTGGCAGAAAACAAGTTAACCATTGATATGCTTGATGCTTTTTGCGTACTTGCCCCGCGAGCGGTGCTTCGCACCGAAGCAAAAAATGACGCTTGGGCAAATCCCGACGGCACAAAAGCCATTCAACAAGCCATGAATCCCGTGTATGAATTTTTTGGCGTTGATACCGCCTATAACCGTGTGGTGTTTCGTAAAGGGGACCACGGTCACACGTTAGAAGATTGGAACAACTTGATCACCTTTTGTGATTCCGTTTTTAAGGAGTAATTGGTATGAATGTAGCAACTTCTATTACGAAGCTGATTGGCAACACCCCGTTGTTGCAAGCCGATCGATTTATAAAGCAACAAGGCTTGCAAGCCACTTTGCTTGTCAAGTTGGAATCGTTTAATCCTGCGGGTAGTGCCAAAGACCGCGTGGCTTTGGCTATGGTCGAACAAGCTGAAACCAATGGTTTGTTATACCCCGACAGCACCATCATTGAACCCACCAGCGGCAACACCGGCATTGGGCTTGCCATGGTGGCGGTAACCAAAGGGTATAAGGTCATATTGACCATGCCCGACACCATGAGCAAAGAGCGCCGAGATTTGCTGTCGGCCTACGGTGCCGAAGTGGTATTGACCGACGGCAAGCTGGGTATGAACGGTGCCATTGAAAAGGCAAAGGGATTGGCGGCATCCATGCCTCACAGCTTTATTCCCTCTCAATTTGAAAATCCTGCCAATCCCCAAGCGCATTATGACACCACCGGTCCCGAAATTTGGCGGGACACCGACGGTAAGGTGGACATTTTTGTGGCAGGGATCGGTACCGGCGGTACCCTTTCGGGGACAGGTCGCTATTTAAAAGAACAAAATCCCAATCTTCAGGTCATTGGGGTAGAACCTGCCGATTCTCCCTTGCTGACCAAAGGGATAGCGGGCGCTCACGGCTTGCAAGGCATTGGTGCGAATTTTGTGCCAAATACGTTGGACACTACCGTATATGATCAAGTAGTGACCGTGACTACCGAACAGGCCTTCACCGCCGCCAGAGCCTTTGCCGCAAGCGAAGGGGTGTTGTGCGGCATTTCGTCGGGTGCGGCCTTGCACGCCGCCGTGCAGATTGCTCTTGACCCCCAAAACCAAGGCAAAAACGTTGTGGTGTTACTGCCAGACACAGGGGAACGGTATCTTTCTACAGGATTGTTTGCCACCCAATTGTCTGAAAAATTATAAACAAAAAAGCAGGTTGCCTTATGTGGTGCAACCTGCTTTTTTCGCTCAACACATTTATCATACCACAATGCCAATAAAATGTCAAGATGGCAAATTAACAAAATATTTTGTGAATTCTTTGGCGGTTTTGCGAATAGACAAATGCTGCTTTGTCTGCTATAATAAAACCAACCTAAAGAGAGT
>JAZRFL010000013.1:0-11033 GCA_045661365.1 Acutalibacteraceae bacterium
ATAATTCACGGTCGCGCCCGATAATACGGTCCAATTCTCCGTTTTTGGCGCGAGCGGTAAGATCGGTACAGTATAATCCCAAAAATTTCCGCTTTTTGGCTTTTTTGTTTTTTTGTTTTTTCTCCGCTTTTTCATTGTCGGCGGATTTTTCGTCTTGGTCGGCGGCAATACCGTCGGTTGCCGACATTTCTTTCATAAAATCAAAGGTAGCCGCACCGCCAGGCATAAATCCATCCATATCATCGCCCATGGAATCGCCCATCATTTCCATCATATGAGCCATTTCTTCTGAGGCGGCTTCCAGATCTTCATCCGAAAGATTCATGCGTTCCAGCAAGTCGGTAACCGGTTTTATATTCAGTTCTCGTGCGCATTGTAAACACAGGCCGTCAGGTGTGGATTTGTCCCCTTCTATGCGGGTGATAAATACCACAGCAGGACGCTTTTTGCAACGGGAGCAGAGTTTTGGTGTCATTTAGTCGGGTCTCCTTCAAATTGTTCAGTTTCAATGTTGTAATTACCGCGAATAATGCCGATATAAATGGGATAATATTGGAACATCGCCAAAATCATGCATAGACAGGTCAACCCTACCATGCTCCAAATCAGCCAGGGTGCCACCGTAACCTCCGCAATATCGGTAATCATAATAATAAACGATACCAGATACAAGGAAAGCGTAGATAATTTACCGAACGACTTGGATTCGGAAGGACGTACGCCACGGTGATATAATATATATGCGGCGATCAAAGACAATGATTCTTTTACGATCAACACGCCCATGGTAACCAACAATTGCTTATGATGCAACAACAGCGCAAAGACAACGGCAGCCAAGGTGAGCTTGTCCGCCACAGGGTCAATGAGCTTGCCAAAATCAGAAATTTGGTGAAAATGTCGGGCGATAAAGCCATCCAAGGTGTCGGTTACACCGGATATAACCAGTAAAATAGTGGCTTCTTGATAGTATTCCCGAAGGTAGGCAATCACAATCAACGGAATTAAACAAAGCCGAAAAAAGGAAAGCAAATTGGGAATGGTGAAAATCGATTTTTTCAAAACGATGCCTCCTACCGATTAGTGAACAAGAAAAAGAGAACTTAAAAGATCATAAACAAAGGTTTGGTCTTTGATTTGGTGGGTATTGCCAAACAGATTGACCGAGGGGATGGTTAGCGACAGATCCATGAGTGCGCAAATTGCCACGCAGATCGCCAAACCTGTGGCAAAACCGATGACGGCGCCAAGCAGTTGATTGGCTTTGCGGAAAAGCGGGAGCTTTTTGGAACGAGTGATCAACCGCAAAATGAAATTGAGAACGAACCAAATCAACAAAAATAAGATGAAGGCGCAAACCACTCGAAGCATCAAAACCGCGGGAGGACGTACTACGTTGTCTTTTAAATTTTGCGAAATCTCGGCAACCGAATCCCCCACTACGGTGTCGGCCGCTCCTTCGGCATTGTAGTCGACCGTTCCTACCATAAATCCGATCGAACCGGTCGACAGGAATTTGTCTACTGCTTGGTCGACGGTTTCCATGGTTTGGTTTTTCATGGCTTTGTCTACCGAGCTGGAAACCTGCTTTTCCAACAAAAGGTCATAGGTCGCCTCTGCCGCAGGGGCAGAAAGATAAAATGCCGAAACCAATGCTACTAAAACCAAAGCAAAGGACAACAACATTTTTATAATACCTTTTTTATAGCCGATATAAGTGGCAAGGCCTAAAATTACCAATAAAATAAGGTCAATGATCCAAAACATAGGATTTCCTCCTTGAAAAATGGTAATATAACATTATACAACATATTTCGACGTTTTTCAATCCCGATACGTTATTTTTTTAATTCAACCAACCGCTGGTGTTCCATTACGATCGCATAACTGCCGTGGCAAACCAGATCGGTGCTGTCTGCTTGTAAGAAAACAATGCTTTTTGGGTTTGCTTGACGGTCGTAAAAAACCACCTTATCTTGCAAAAGCAAAGCAACCGAATCATCGTCGGCAGAAACCGAAACGCCTGAAACAACGATATCTCGTTTGCCGGTCATGGTAAGGGTGTGGTCAAAAATCAGCAATTGGTTTTGCGTTGCGTTTTGGAACAGTTCCAAAACGACTACGGTTCCGTCGGCGTTACGATTGTCAAAGCAGATCAAACGACCGTTTGCAAAAAGGTGTTCTTTTTTTCCACCTTCGGTGTCTGTTAAGACCAAACGGTTTTGCAATACAGCAACAGCTACGTCGTCTTTGAATTCCACCGAAAGGGCAAGCTCCCCTTTATAGGCTTGTTCCGATATGGTAACGTTTTCATGTGTATCGAACATTAACAAACCGCTGACCGCTTCACCGCCCTCCACGTGCAGGGTGGTGACAGCCAAAAAACGACCGTCATCGGAAAGGGCGACGCCGGTTACGTGGCGTGTTGCCGAATGCCAAGTGTATTGTTCTGATCCGTCGGAATCGTAAACCGTTACGTCGGCAACGTAATTGCCACCTTTGGTGGCGATGGCAAAGGAGCCGTTATAAGCGATGTTGGCGGTAATGATATCGCCCTTGGCTTCAAAGGATAATATGGTTTGGGCTCGGTTTTCGAGCCTTACACCGAGGTTCCCCCGATCGTACAGTAAAATACGAGAGGTGCTGGTGGCAACGGCGGGATCGGTGAATCCGTGTTGTCGCTCAAACAACAGCTTGCCGTTGGATTTGTATAGCATAAGAGAAGAATCCCCCAGCAAGGCGGTGTCATTTCCCGCTTTGATCAAGCGGCTTTTTTCCGAGGTGGACACTGAAACTGGGAATCCGTCACCCGAACCGAAGCCGGCAAATACATTTTCAAAATATTCGCCTACGCTGACCGGCACCATTACATTGAGCAGAATGATTAAGGTCAGCAAGATCGCCAAAACGGCACCAACGCGGAACAACCGCTTACGACGACCACCGGCGATCACCTGAAATCCGTTTTTTACTTTGGACAAGGTTTGTTTGGCAGTATCGGTGTTGACACGGTGCTTTTTTGGTTTGACCTTTGGATTGGAATCGGATTTTGTGGAACGGGGACGTTGTGTCGGTGTCATTTCTGATTTGACGGAACGTTTTTTTTGCGAAACGGATTTTTCCGGATATGCTTCCCGCTCTAACTTTTCAGCCATCTTTTGCTCTTGTCGAGCCAAACGGTCTTGAATTTTTTTTTGTTTTTTTTCACTGCGTCCTGCCGCAATTACCCGCGAAGAACGTTTGGAATCATTTGAGTTAGCCATTGATCAGACCTCCTCATAAAAAACTTGGTTTAAATATAACCCTTGGGGCGGTGCGGTAGGGCCTGCCCGATCACGACAGCGGGCCGCAATGATCTCGGGGATTTGATCGGGAGTGAATTTTCCTTCGCTGACCCGTAAAAGAGTGCCTACCATAATGCGAACCATGTTGTACAAAAAACCGTTTGCCGAGACCCGAAACACCACATAATCACCGTCACGTTCTACCGAGGCGGCAAACACCTGACGGGTACGGTCACCGGGCTTGGCGTTGTTGGCGCAAAAGGAAGAAAAATCATAGGTTCCCACAAAATGTTGCGCGGCTTGGTGCATCGCCTCATGATGCAAAGGGAATCGGTAATGATAAGCCAATTGGTGTGCAAAAGGATCGCGATGCACACCATTGTATATAAGGTAAACGTATTCCGTGGCAGTTACGCTGTAACGTGCATGAAATTCCACGTCTACCACACGACAATGAGTAGCGGCAATATCGTCAGGTAAATTGCGATTGACCGAGCAAATAATGCCAAAGGGATCGCGTTCGAGGGGGCTGTCAAAATGACAGCAATACATGTTGGCGTGTACGCCGCTGTCGGTGCGACTGCACCCGGTAACACCGGGACGGTGGGGAAACATTTCTTGCAAAGCATCTTGTATGATCGGTTGGATCGCAAGGGCGTTTTCTTGCACTTGCCACCCGTGATACGCTGTGCCGATGTATCGAATGGTTAACAAATATCTCATAACGCACCGCCGGTAAACAAGGAGTATAAAACTCCGGAAAGATGCGTGTTGGCGAAAATCACGCCGACAAATACTGCGGTTAAGGCGATCAGCGAAACCAGGTCAATCAGTCCCATATGCAGGTTTTTCATACGGGTACGACCTTTGCCCCCGTGATAACAGCGGCATTCCATAGCATCGGCCAATTCCGAAGCCCGACGAAAAGAAGAGATCAACAAGGGGATCAGTACAGGAATCAACGCTTTAATGCGTTTGAGCAGCCCACCGTTTTCCATGTCGGCACCGCGGGCTTTTTGTGCTGACATGATTTTTTCGGTTTCTTCGATCAGCGTGGGGATAAACCGTAGTGCAATGGTCATCATCATGGCCAGCGAGTGAACGTCCAGCTTCACGTATTTCAAAGGAGAAAGCAAGCGTTCGATCGCATCGGTCAATTGGGTGGGTGTGGTGGTGTAGGTAAGCATGGAACTGCACATAATGAGCAGAGCAATGCGGGTAGACATATACAAGGCGGTTAGCAATCCGCCGGATGTAATGGTAATAAATTGCCATTCCACCAACACTTTGCCAGACGAAACGTACAGAGCATTGATGACCGATGTCAGTATGATAATGGGAATGATGGGTTTTAAGGTTTTTAAGTACATTTTTAGTGGAATGCGAGACAATAAAATGACCGCACCCAAAGCAAAGGTAACCAATAATAAACCAACTGCGTTCCCTGCTATGAAGCTTAGCACGATAAAGGCGATCGTAAACAAGATTTTGGCACGGGGATCCATTTTATGAATAACACCGTTGCCGGGATAATACTGACCAAAGGTGATGTCATTGAGCATGACGATCACCTTCTTTCATGAACCGCACGATTTCTTTGGCGGCATCGGAAATGGTATAGATCCCTTTTTGCAAAGCAAATCCTTTTTGCGAAAGGGTGTCTAAAATGCGAGTGGCGATCGGTACGTCCAACGACATTTGTTGCAACACCTCAGGTTGAGAAAATACCTCTTTGGGGGTTCCGAACAAAACCTCTTTCCCCTTGTTCAGTACCAAAACTCGTTGAGAAAGTGCGGCAACGTCTTCCATGTTGTGTGAAACAAACAACACGGCGGCACCGGTTTTTTGATTGTATGCACGAATCATGTCCAAAATGGTCTGTCGACCTTTTGGGTCAAGTCCTGCTGTGGGTTCGTCTAAAATCAACACCTTGGGTTCCATGGCGATCACCCCTGCAATGGCGGCACGACGTTTTTCGCCGCCCGATAGATCAAAGGGGGATTTTGGCAATAAATGGGGAGGAAGTGCTACCATTTCGGCGGCACGCAAAACCCGTTCACGGATTTCTTCTTCCGAAAGCCCCATGTTTTTGGGACCGAATCCAATGTCTTTTTCAACGGTTTCGTCAAACAACTGATACTCCGGGTACTGAAATACCAGACCAACCTGAAAACGGTATTGTCGAATAGCCTTGGGATCTTGCCAAATATCTTGACCGTCTACGATCACCGTACCGCTGTGGGGCTTTAGCAAGCCGTTGAGCAGTTGCATTAGGGTGGATTTGCCCGAACCGGTATGCCCAATGATCCCTACGATCTCACCCGGCATAACCGAAAAAGAAATATCGGTTACCGCGTGCTTTTCGTAAGGGGTTTTTTCACCGTATACAAAGTGTAGATTTTGGGCAGATAAAATGGGAGTCATATTGAAAAGTCCTTATCTTATTTTGAAAGAGTTTTTTCCAAAGCGGCAATACAGTCGGCTTCGGTTAAGGGGAACGGCTCAAGCGAAATGCCTAAGTCCTGTAATTCATAGGCCAATTGGCAAGCGGCGGGCATGGTCAAACCGGTTTGTTCCAAAATTTGTCGGTGTGCAAACACCTCGTTGGGCGTACCGTCCAACAATACGGCGCCATGCTCCATAACAATACAACGGTCGGCCAGTGCGGCTTCTTCCATGTAATGGGTGATAAGCACCACCGTTATGCCTTGTTCACGGTTTAAGCGGCGCACGGTATCCAATACCTCTTTCCGTCCTTTGGGGTCTAACATGGCGGTGGGCTCGTCCAGTACCAGACAAGAAGGGTTCATGGCCAGTACACCCGCTATGGCGATTCGTTGTTTTTGACCGCCCGAAAGGCGACCGGTGGAATGCTCGGCATACGCCAGCATATCGACTGCCTGCAAAGCGTGGTCCACCCGTTTGCGGATCTCGTCTGACGGTAGCCCTAAATTTTCGGGTCCAAATGCCACGTCTTCCTCTACGATAGAAGAAACGATCTGATTGTCCGGGTTTTGAAATACCAACCCCACGGTTTTACGAATGGCAAGTTGACTGTCTTGATCGGCAGTATCCATACCGTTTATGGTGACCGCACCGACGTCGGGCAACAACATACCGTTGAGCATGCGTGCCAAGGTGGATTTGCCTGAACCGTTGTGTCCCAAGATAGCGGTAAAACTGCCTTTTTCAATTGACAACGAAACCCCTTGGAACAACGGGATCGGAGCGGTGTCCTCCTCTACCGTATAGGAAAATTCCAGGTTGTTGATTTGAATGATAGGTTCCAAGTGTTTCACTTCCTAACTGTGGTTATTTGTGCCAGATCGAGGTGGCACCGCAAGGAAGGGTAAGCCCTGTTGCAGTAACGGGCAACCCGATTTCATCGCTCTGCACTACGCCACCAAAAGAGGGGACTAACAGTTCCCCCAGCAAGTACCCCATAACCGAGGGAGACAAGCCGGTGGTGTAGGAATTGATGACTAAAAATCCATGAGCAGGATTTAAAATTTCTTTGCAATCGGCAAGCAGATCATAGAGTTTTTCTTCCAATTGCCATACCTCCCCTCCCGGTCCGCGACCGTAAGAGGGAGGGTCTAAAATGATGCCGTCATATTTGTTGCCGCGACGGATCTCTCGTTTTACAAATTTAACACAATCGTCTACCAACCAACGCAAAGGGTTGTCGGCAAGGTTGGAAACGGCGGCGTTTACTTTTGCCCAAGCCACCATGCCCTTGGAAGCGTCTACGTGGGTGACCGTAGCACCTGCGTTGCTGCAAGCCAAAGTGGCACCGCCGGTATAGGCAAACAAATTCAGCACCTTCATGGGGCGATCGGATTGTTGAATGTATTCACGGCACCAATCCCAGTTTACGGCTTGCTCAGGAAACAGACCGGTGTGCTTAAACCCCATGGGTTTCAACTGAAATTGCAGGCCTTTGTAAGCGATCTTCCACACTTCGGGAATCGGTTTGTAGTATTCCCAATGACCGCCGCCTGTTTTAGAGCGATGGTAACGAGCGTGGGCGGTTTTCCAGCGAGGGTCTTTTTTATGAGAATGCCAAATCACCTGCGGATCGGGACGAATGAGAATGATATCGCCCCAACGTTCCAGCCGTTCTCCGTCGCAAGTGTCCAGCAATTCATAGTCTTTCCATTGATTAGAAATACGCATTACAGTAATCGTTCCTTTATGGTTTCCAAAATCTCGTCGGCATAGGCATCTATGATTTGTTGGTCTTCACCCTCCAGCATTACACGGATTTTGGGCTCGGTACCGGACAGACGTACCAGTACCCGACCGGTATCGCCCAAACGACGTTCCACTTCTTTGATTTTTTCTTGTACACCGGGGTCGTCGGCAAAGGCATCTTTGGCTTGGGGAGTAACCATGATATTTTTAAGGGTTTGGGGATAAATTTTCATGACCGAAGCCAATTCTTTTAAGGATTCTCCTTTGCGGTGCATAACGGCCAACAGCTGTACGCCGGTCAATTGTCCGTCACCGGTGGTGGCAAAATCCTTGAAAATGATATGACCGGATTGTTCGCCGCCAATGAGGTAGCCGCCTTGAATCATATCTTCTAAAACATAACGGTCGCCAACGGCTGTCTTGCGTACGGTAATTCCGTTTTGCTCGGCAAATTTCCAAAAGCCCATATTGGTCATAACGGTGACAACGGCGGTGTTGTCAGCCAAAACGCCCCGTTCTTTCATGTCCAAGGCGTTGATAGCGATCAGCTGGTCGCCGTCAACCAAAGTGCCTTCGGCATCTACTGCCAAGCAGCGGGCGGCGTCACCGTCAAAAGCGAGCCCCAGATCCATGCCGTTTTCTTTCACGTAATTTATAAGGGATTCCATGTGGGTGGAACCGCACTTGGCGTTGATGTTGACACCGTCGGGCAGATTGTGCATGATTCGCACGGTGGCACCCAAGGCGGTGAAAATCTTTTCGGCGGTGACGCTGGAAGAACCGTTGGCACAGTCCAGGGCGATCTTCATGCCGTCAAAGCGCACGTTTTCGGGTACGGAATGCACAATGTGTTTTATGTAATCTTCGATTGCGGCGGGTTGAACGGTGATATGGCCAATACCTCCACCTACGGGAAGATCTTCGCCCTTTACCCCTTTTCGTACGATTGCTTCGATTTGGTTTTCCAGTTCGTCCGACAGCTTATAACCGGTAGCGGAAAACAACTTGATCCCATTGTATTCGCAAGGGTTGTGGGAAGCAGAGATCATAACACCGGCATCGGCACCGTAGGTTTTGACCAAATATGCCACGGCAGGCGTAGGAACGACCCCCACTTGGATCACGTCGGCACCAACCGAACAGATTCCTGCGGACAAGGCGGCTTCTAACATTTTAGAGGAAATACGGGTGTCATACCCAATTAAGATGCGAGGTCTGTGGGTGTTGGTAGCGCCTGCCAGCACCAATGCGGCGGCACGTCCGATGTTCATAGCAAGTTCACAGTTTAAGTCAGCATTGGCGATGCCGCGAGCACCGTCGGTTCCAAATAATCGAGCCATAGTAAAAACGCTCCTTTTTTATAATTCAAAATGTTGTTGGGGATTTTCTTCCCCATTTGGTTGCAATCCTAAGTGTTGGTAAGCGGTGGGAGTAACTATGCGACCGCGGGCAGTACGTGCTAAAAATCCCAACTGCATTAAGTAGGGTTCGCACACGTCTTCTATGGTGACCGCTTCTTCTCCCAACGAGGCTGCCAAGGTTTCGAGTCCTACCGGCCCGCCGCCGTAGTGGCGAATCATGGTAAGCATTAATCGACGGTCGAAATCATCTAATCCCAGTTCGTCGATCTCAAATCGTGCCAAGGCATCTTGAGCAACGGTTAAGTTGATCATGCCGTTGTATTTTACCTGCGCTACGTCGCGTACCCGTTTTAACAAGCGGTTGGCAATACGGGGTGTCCCGCGGGAACGAGAGGCGATCTCCATGGCACCGTCGTAGTCGATTTCAATGTTTAAGATACCTGCCGAGCGGGTGATAATCTTGGCCAATTCTTCGGGTGTATACAGTTCCAAGCGTAAGATCACACCAAATCGGTCACGCAAGGGAGCGGTCAACTGCCCCGAGCGGGTGGTAGCGCCGATGAGCGTGAAATGGGGCAAGTCTAACCGAATGGAACGAGCCGAAGGCCCCTTGCCGATGATGATATCTACCGAAAAATCTTCCATGGCAGGGTAAAGAATCTCTTCTACGTTGCGAGACAAACGGTGGATTTCGTCTATAAACAGCACGTCTCCTTCGTTTAAGTTGGTAAGCAACGCCGCCAGATCTCCCTGCTTTTCAATGGCAGGCCCCGACGTAATACGAATGTTGACCCCCATTTCATTGGCAATGATGTTGGATAGGGTGGTTTTACCCAACCCCGGAGGGCCGTGAAGCAACACGTGATCCAAGGATTCACCGCGGCTTTTGGCGGCTTCAATGTAAATGGACAGATTTTCTTTTGCTTTTTCCTGCCCAATGTATTCATCTAAGCATTTGGGACGCAACGAAGTTTCAATGTCGTGATCCGACGGAGTAAACTCCGGTGCTACGATGCGGTTTTCAAAATCCGATTCATTGGTAAACAAACTTGTTCCCCCTTTATAATCTGGATAATGCCTTTAAGGCTTCTTTGATCAAGGTTTCGGTGGGCAATTTACCGTCTAACCGACCCACCGCCAAGGATGCTTCTGATTTGGAATAACCAAATGCCGTGAGGGCTTCTACCGCATCGGCGGCATTGCCGGAGGCATTGGCGGCACCTACCGCCATGACCTGTTCGGCGTTGCCCGTGTCACCCAACACACCCAGCTTGCTTTGTAATTCTATAATTATCCGTTGGGCGGTTTTGCTACCTACTCCTTTGGCGCGGGCAATTGCTTTAGCATCTCCCGCGGCAATGGCAACGGTCAATCGGTCGGGAGCAAGTTCCGACAAAATAGCAAGTCCCGCTTTGGGCCCCACCCCCGACACCGAAATAAGTAATTTAAACAAATCCAACTCGGTTTCGGTGGCAAAGCCGTATAAATCCATGGCATCTTCCCGCACCGCAAGGTGGGTGTACAAAAAGGCTTCTTGCCCTACCTTTGGCAAAGCCCCCAATGTGGTGTCGGAAATATAACATTTGTAGCCAACGCCCCCGCACACAACCACCGCAAAAGCGGGATCGGTGTGGGAAAGTGTGCCTTGCAATGAATAAAACATTTCATCACCTTAAATCTGTTGTAATAAAGAATTGGCGCTGTGTCCGTGGCAAATGGCAAGTGCCAACGCATCGGCAGTGTCGTCGGGCTTGGGAACCGTTTCCAAATTCAGTAATACTCGCGTCATTTCTTGAATCTGTTTTTTCTCGGCACGACCGTAACCAGTCACCCCTTGCTTGACCTGCAAGGGAGTGTATTCATATACCGGAATTCCCGCCTTGCGTGCTGCCAACAAAATGCACCCTCTGGCTTCGGCAACCATGATAGCGGTGGTGGTGTTGGTGTTAAAAAACAATTTTTCTATTGCCACCGCTTGAGGCTTGTACTTTTGAAGTAGTACGGTCATGTCATCATAAATTTCTTCCAAGCGGCGGGTAAATTCTACCCCTGCATTGGTGGTGATAGCACCGTACCCAACTACCCCAAAACGGTTGGCGTGATATTCGATTACACCCCATCCTACAATGGCATAGCCGGGGTCAATTCCCAAAATTCGCATAATACCCTATCCTAAATATAAGTATTCATGATA
>JAZRFL010000014.1:0-7600 GCA_045661365.1 Acutalibacteraceae bacterium
CCGAACAGACCGCTTCTCGTATGGAGGATGCCTTGGACAAGGCTGTGGACGATTTGATTCGCAAAATCCGAAAAAACAAAACGCGGGTGGAGAAACGCTTGCGTGCCGGCTCCTTTGATGCCCCTCCTTTGTGGGATGAGGTGGATGTAGAGGACGAGGAGGAGCTGAGTATTGTCAAAACCAAAAAAATCTCGGTCAAGCCACTCAGTGCCGAAGAGGCAGTACTGCAGATGGAACTGCTGGGACACAACTTTTTCATGTTCCGCAACGATGACACCGGCGAAATTAATCTGGTATACCGTCGGAAGAACGGTGACTATGGTTTGATTGAACCGGATTGATCCGACGAATAAACTGCAAAAGGTCTGCACAATCGTGCAGACCTTTTATATATGATATGTATGATTATCGTTCTTGCCAATATTTCCGATCCAAGGTACGATACTGAATGGCCTCGGCAATATGGTCTTGATGAATGATTTCGCACCCTTCCAGGTCGGCGATGGTGCGTGAGACCTTCAAAATACGGTCGTATCCCCGTGCCGACAAGCCCAGTTTGTCAAACACGGTTTTCATCATGGCTTGGGCGGCATCGTCCAAACGGCAATATTCTTGCAAAAGTGGTGCTTGTAACGATGCGTTGGCAAAGATGCCTGCCTCCTTGTATCGTTCCAATTGAATCGTTCGGGCACGGTTGACCCGTTCTCGTATGGCTTGTGAGCTTTCTTCCGGCTTGGTGGAGCTTAATTGCTCGTATTCCACCGGAGGAACCTCCACGTGAATGTCTAACCGATCAAGCAAGGGTCCGCTAATACGATTGATGTATTTGGCGGCGGCACCGGGCGCACAGGTGCATTTACGGGTAGGGTGTCCAAAAAATCCGCAAGGACAAGGATTCATGGCGGCAACCAGCATGAGATCACAAGGATAGGTCAAGGTGCCCGCTACACGGGCAATAGACACCTGTCCGTCCTCGATCGGTTGGCGCAACCCTT
Source organism: Acutalibacteraceae bacterium (assembly GCA_045661365.1). GTDB lineage: Bacteria > Bacillota > Clostridia > Oscillospirales > Acutalibacteraceae > UMGS1484. Next base: position 996 of record JAZRFL010000014.1, read on the forward strand.
CGATTGCGGTACGAGAAAATTCCGGCAATTCGTCCAAAAACAGTACACCGTTGTGAGCCAACGATACCTCGCCCGGCTTGGGGATGGTGCCACCGCCCGACAACGCAACTGCCGAAACGGTATGATGGGGAGAGCGGAACGGGCGTACCTTTATCAGGGGGGTGTTGGCAGGCAAAACCCCTGCAATCGAATGAATTTTGGTGGTTTCTATGGATTCTTCAAAGGTCATGTCGGGCAGAATAGAGGGCAATCGTCTTGCCAACATACTTTTTCCCGAGCCGGGCGGCCCAATGAGCAGCAGGTTATGGGAGCCGGCGGCGGCAATTTCCATGGCGCGCTTGACCTGTTGTTGTCCCTTTACGTCAGAAAAATCGGGGTAATTGGTTGGGGGAACAAAGGGAAAATCTTCTTCCTTCACCGGTTGAATCGGACGTCTGCCGAGCAGGTGCTCTAGCAAACTATCTAAATCTTTGACAGGATAAACTTCAATTCCTTCAATCACCGAGCCCTCGGGGGCATTTTGTTCGGGAACGTAGATCTTTTTATACCCCAGTTGCCGTGCTTTTATAACCATAGGCAAAACCCCTGCGGCTTTGCGTAATTCCCCCGAAAGGGAGAGTTCTCCCAAAAATATACTGTCGGCAGTATGTAGGCGAATCTGCTTTGACGCCAGCAAGATCGACAGCGTGATCGGTAAATCATATAACGGGCCGGTCTTTTTGGTGTCGGCAGGCGCCAAATTCACCGTAATACGGCTGGCAGGATAGGTAAATCCGTGGTTTTTTATGCAAGAACGTACTCGTTCACGAGATTCTTTCACCGCAACGTCGGGCAACCCTACAATATCAAAACGGGGCAATCCGCCTGAAACGTATGCTTCTACTTCCACCAGATAAGCATCCATTCCGTTGAGTCCCATGCTAAAAAGCTTGTCTAACATTGCTGTCATCCTCTCTGATTTATACGAATGATGAAAATCCTTCCCCCAGCACTTGACCGGCATCGGCAACGGTCATAAATGCGTGAGGATCGATTTGTTTTACCAATTGTTTTATGCGCCATACTTCGTTGCGCCGTACCGCACAAAATAATACTTGCCGTGGTTTTCTACTGTAACCGCCTATGCCGTTCAGCAGGGTGACACCTCGCATCATTTCGGTCAATATAGCATGATTGATCTCGGTTGCTTTTTGTGAAATGATGTAGATCACCTTGCCCGAACCGGCGTTGTACAACAGTCGGTCAAGAACGGTGGTGGAGGAAAAAATTACAATACAGGCATATAAACCGCTGTCTACGTTGCGGTAAACAACAGCAGACAAAACAATGATAACGGCATCGATCATCAATATCATTTGTCCTAAGCCGACGGTCGATCGGCGCCGCAACAGTAATTTGGCAATAATATCGGTACCGCCTGTGGAACCGCCCCGCAAAAGGATAAGCGCCAATCCAACCCCTGAAAAAACACCACCGTAAATCGCCGCCAACAGGCGATTGCCGTGGTATGCGGGCAAAATCATGGCAAACAGGTCGATCAACACCGAAACCATGACGGTGGCAACGATCGTTTTTGTCAAAAAGCCACGTCCCAAATAGAGCAGAGATAGCAAAAATAAGGGCAGATTCAGTACCAATACCGTTGTGCCGACCGGTACTTCGAACAAATGATTCAGCAAGGTGGCAAACCCGGTCAATCCACCGGGTGCAATGGCGGCAGGTAACGTAAACACGTTGACCGCCAAAGCATATAAGCATCCGCCAATGAAAAATGCGGCAAAATCTTTTACTTGTTCTTTTGGCTTTGACACATCATCACCCTACGGTAGTATGTGACAAAATCGGCAGAATATTACCAAGTGAACTTGGTTAACTGTCCTTCTTCCTGTAACCCGACAAAATCGGTTTGGCGCAGGGCTTCGTACACGCCCACACACACCGAATTGGAAAGATTTAAACTGCGTGCTTCCGAAATCATGGGTAACCGTACGCAACTGTCAGGATTGGCTTTGAGCAATTCTTCGGGTAAGCCTTTGGTTTCTTTCCCAAAAACCAAATAGTCACCGTCTTGGTAGGTTACTTGTGCGTAATGACGAGGGGCTTTGGTGGTAAAGTAGTAAAAATTCCCTTGATTTTTGGCAAAAAAGTCATCTAAATCCTTATAAAAGGTAATATCCAATAAATGCCAATAATCCAAGCCGGCTCGTTTTAGTTTTTTGTCGTCTATAACAAAGCCCAAAGGCTCGATCAAATGCAACCGACTGCCGGTGGCGGCGCAGGTGCGGGCAATGTTGCCGGTGTTTTGAGGTATTTCCGGTTCCACCAGCACAATATTAAATGCCATGAATTACACTCTCTTTCTACTGATCTTGGTTTTTGGAATGCAGGTAATGCAACCAAACGCTGTCATCTTTGGTAATAGGCTTCAGCATAAAGCCAAAGTGTTGTTTTTGTGCCGAAACACGGTATTGTTCGGGTAATTCCGGACCGCAAGAATTGGTGCCGACACCGCTGACAAACCCGTCTAAATGCAACACTGTTTGCTCCGAATGGGGCAATTCATAATTGTGAGCAGTGTTTCGCAATTGATTGGGGGTGTAGGGGAGTGCGGAAAAATTCATGCCGTCGGGTTGCCATACCGCCAAACCGATTCCTTGCCCATTGGTCAAACGGCACAAATACCCGTAACGATTGCCGCAATGTTGCGGTTTTAAATTGTTTTCCATCATATCGGGAACAGCAAAGACGAAATCGCCTACGTAAGCGGCGGCCATGCGGTCACAGTAGTTTTCACCCGGACCGTAACCATAGTAACGGAATTGTTGGAATTCGGCAGGTAAATGCAGTTCCAAGCCCAAACGGGGTAAAAAGGGAGCTTGGTCATGTCCTTGAAAATCGCATTCAAACCCCACGGTGCCGTCACCGTAAAAACGGTAAGTATTGCGGGCGGTAAAGATAGGCCAAGCGCCGTCGCAAGCCAGCGACAGGGTGGCAAAAGCAACTATGTGGTCTTCTTCCGCTTTTATTTCTGTTTCCATGCAACGAGCCTTTAGGTTGTGGTAATTCCATTTTTCCCATTCATTTCTGACGTATTTATCATTGTCGGTGGGAGCGCGGTCCACTTGTAAGAAAAGCGGTTGCTTCAACAAATCTTGATTTAAGCAAGAAACTTGGGTCAGCGTGCCGTAAATATGGGAAAAAACAAATCGGCAACCATTGGCAAAAATTATGGTATCGGTACCATCCTCTTCCATGGTGGGCAGATCAAATTCCAAAGAAACCTCGGGCGGATTTGCCGAAACGGGCAGTTTAAATTGACAACTGCCTACTTCACTGCCGTTGGGTGCCCAAGGAGCCTCTCCCAGCAAACGGAAGATCAGCCGCACGTAACATTCGCCGTCAGCAGGTAAGGTATAATCGATATGTACCTTTTCGCATTGCTTGGGAGCAATGGGCAAAACCCCTACACAACCCGATTCGATCACCTTGCCGAACCGTGTGATCTCATAGTCGCAAACATAGCGAGACAAATAGGTGAAATCCAGCAGGTTGGTGACAAAGAAATCACCTGTTGCCAAGTTGTCGGGTTGTACACGGAACGGTGCATAAACCGCCTTGGCTTCCAACAACGAGGTGTGAGGTTGGTTGTTGGCATCCAACAACCCGTCAATGCAGAAATTGCCGTCGTGATGCACCTCACCGAAATCGCCGCCATAGCATAACCCTTTTGAGGTAGTAATTCCGTGGTCGCGCCATTCCCAAATAAACCCGCCCATGTATCGGGGGTCACTTTCAAACATGGCTTGGTAATCTTGTAAGCTTCCGCCGGAATTGCCCATGGCGTGAGCATATTCACACAACACGATCGGTCGCTTGTCATCGGCGGTGTTTTTTAGCAGTTCAGCACAGAAGGGGAAGGAGGGGTACATGAAGCTGATCACGTCGGTGTCAGGCGGGTAGACCCAATCCTTCATTTGCTCTGCCGCACGTTCATAGTGGGTGGGACGGGTGCCGTCCAATTCACGGATCCGTTGTAAAGCAAAACGGAAATTGGAACCGTAACTGGCTTCGTTGCCTGCCGACCACATGATAATGCAGGGGTGGTGTACCGACGACAAAACCAAAGAATCCATGCGATCCAGCAGCATATCACGGAATTCCAGGGAGTTGGCAACGGCATTTTGTTCGCCGTAACCAAATCCATGGGCTTCTACGTCGGCTTCTGCCATAACGTACAACCCGTAGCGATCACACAATTCCAAAAAGCGAGGATCGGCTTGATAATGCGAGGTGCGTACCCCGTTAATATTGTAACTCTTGATTCGCAAAACGTCTTGTTTCAATTGTTCATAGGTCAACGCAGGACCGCTGTCTTTGCAAAAGTCGTGGCGATTGACCCCTTTGATCTTCACCGCTCGTCCATTGATCTTAAAAACACCGTCAACGATTTCTACCTTGCGAATGCCAAACGGATGTGCAGTGTATTCTCCGTTGCAGTAGGTGATAAGGGTGTATAATTTGGGGGATTCACCATTCCACAAGGCAGGATTTTCTACCGTTAGGGAGGCAGTACCTTCAGCAGAAAGAGGGCAGGTGGCGATTACTTCTCCTTGGGGATCATACAACGTTACCGTTGTTTGCTCGGGACAAAGGGTGTCTGCCGTCAGATCTATCATGGCGGATTTATAATCGTCGGTTATGGTGGTGGCAACACGCACGTCTCGCAAACATCCGGCGGGACGAGTCAGCATATATACGTCACGGAAAATGCCGCTCAACCGCCATTTGTCTTGGCATTCCATGTAGCTGGTAACCGACCATTTCAGTACCATGACCGCTATGCGGTTAACACCGTCGTGTAAATAAGCGGTGCAGTCAAATTCGCCGGTGGCGTGAGAGGTGCTGCTGTACCCCACAAATTTACCGTTGACAAACAGGTAAAAGGCATTGTCTACCCCTTCAAACACTAGGTAGCGATGTTGTCCGTCGCCGGCATTTTCTATTGCAACGTCTCTGGCATATACCCCCACGGGATTGTCCACGGGAACAAAAGGCGGATCAATAGGGAAGGGAAAGTTGGTATTAAGGTATTGGCAGGTGTCGTACCCTTCAAATTGCCAACAAGAAGGCACTTTGGTAGGGTTGAACCAAGACAAAGGGGTGGATTGACCGATCGCCTTGTCGGGAACGGCATAAATGTTTTTGTAATATTGAAATCCCCAAGTACCGTTTAACATGGTGACCCGTTGAGATTTTGTGCGGTCGCCCGCCAAAGCCGACTGTACGCTTTCATAAGGAATAAAATAACTTCTGTGGGGACAAGTGTTGACGCGAAAATGATGATACTCTTCAAAATACTTTTTAACTTCCACCGCAGTTTCCTCCTACTATTCGCCGATATAATCGGTTACACCAACCGTTTTACCGTTTTTGCAATATACTCTGGGAACACGTTTGCCCAATACACAAACCAATTCATAGTGAATGGTATCACACAAAGCGGCCACTTCTTCTACCGGTAGGCAAACTCCGTCTGATTGCCCAAACACCGTTACCTCGGTTCCCATGGTTACGTTGTCAATGTGGGTTACGTCCAACATCAACTGATCCATACAAACCCGACCTAAAATGGGGGCTTTTTGTCCGTGGATCAACATATACCCACGGTTAGAAAGCTGGCGAGGGTACCCGTCGGCATACCCAAGACAAACGGTTGCCACGCGACGATCTTCCTGTAACTTTACGGTTTGACCGTAGCTGATGGTGTCGCCTGCATGTAACGTCTTGACCATGGAGACCACCGTTTTCAGCTGCATGGCGGGTTTTAGGGCTACCTTGTTTTGCAACTCTTTTGAAGGAGCCAATCCATACAAAGCAATTCCTTCACGCACCATGTCAAAATACCCGTTTGGGTAGGCAATAGAGGCGGCGGAATTGCAACAATGCCGCAGGGAAAAGGTAGCGCCTTTTGCCTCTAATTCGGCTACCCTTTGACCAAACAACGCAATTTGTTGGTTGGTGACGGTACCGTCTTGGTCACCGTCGTAATCGGCGCTGGGTAAATGAGTGAAGATTCCGTTAATATTTAATCCCGCCATATGGCAAACTGTCAAGGCTTGCTCCATTTCGCGATCGCTTTCTCCGCGAAATCCCAACCGTCCCATGCCAACGTCTAATTTCAAATGTCCGTCGATCACACAGTCGGCTTTGACCGCCTGATCCGACAACTGCAGGGCGTAGTCGTAACTGTACACCGTTTGGGTCAAGCAATGAGCCGCCAATTGAGGGGCGCATTCGGGTGGGGTGTACCCCAAAATCAGTATGGGTAGATTTGCTTCAAAACGCCGCAATTGTATACCTTCCGAAATAGAAGAAACCGCCAAAAAATCCACGCCGGCATCCACTAAGGTGTGGGTTACCGTTTCTACCCCGTGACCGTATGCATCTGCTTTGACAACGGCCATCAACAGCGTCTTTTCCGGAAGACTTTGGCGAATCAAGCGCACGTTCTCCCGCAGAATTGCAAGATCGATCGTGCGCACAGGATACTGCGTGATCACGCAGCTCACCTTCTTCATTATTGCTACGTTAACAGCAGCTGGTTT
>JAZRFL010000015.1:0-3881 GCA_045661365.1 Acutalibacteraceae bacterium
TACCTCAATTTGTGGCATCCGACACCGCGTATGGTGCTTTACCTTTTGCGATTTTGGGTTTGACCTTTTTTGTCACCAGTACGATTTGGTGTCTGATTTTGGCTTACGGTGCTTCTTTTATCAATCAATGGTTAAGGCGTAAAAAAACCAAAACCGTTGTTTCCAAACTGTCGGGCGTAATTTATATTTTGCTGGGACTTAACGTTTTGCGCACAAAATTATCAGTATAAACAGCAACCCTCGTAATCGTTAGATCACGAGGGTTTTCTTATTAAATATTTCTCGGGTTTGGTGCATATACTAAGCCGAGGTGATACGTATGAAAATTGAGTGGAAAAAATTGCTGATTTGTTTGGCAATTCCTTTGGGGGTAGGGGGACTTTCGGCATGGCTTACCAAGGATGCCATGGCGGTGTTCGAGCAGATAAAACAACCGCCCCTGTCACCGCCGTCTTGGCTGTTTCCTGTGGTTTGGACATTGTTGTATTTTCTTATGGGCTTCGGTTCGTATTTGATTGCCCGCGACGATCGGGTGGGACGTCGAACGACAGCGCTTACGGTATATGGTGTGCAGTTGGCTTTTAATTTCTTTTGGTCAATTTGGTTTTTCAATCTGCAAGCATTTTGGTTTGCTTTTGTTTGGTTGCTGGTATTATGGGTGTTGATCGGGCTGACCATGGTGCTGTTTTATCGGTTGAATAAAAAAGCAGGATCGTGTTTGTTGCCCTACCTGATATGGGTCACCTTTGCAGGATACCTGAATTTTGCAATTGCTTTGCTGAATTGATCGGATAATAGGGAAACAAAAAAATGCAATGGATCTTAAGCAGATTCATTGCATTTATTGTTTGTGTTGATTATTGATTGTTTTCAATGAAACGAACCAAATCTCCCACGCATTTGAATTTTTCGGCTTCATCGTCAGGAATTTCAATGTCAAATTCGTCTTCACAAGACATCAAAACTTCTACCAAATCCAAACTGTCAGCACCAAGATCGTCGGTGATTGCGGTGTCCATAGCGATTTGGTCAGCCTCTAACATCAATTGTTCGCAAAGAATGGAAACGACTTTTTCATATACCATAACAAAGATCCTTTCTGATATATATTTCTCTACAATAATATGGTATGTTGTGGGATTTGTCAACTGTAATTTTGAATTTTTTTATAAACAAGGAGAGATTTGTCGCTCATTGCTCGGTCAGCAACTCTTTTATTTGTTCGGCACAAAGGTATACGTTGCCGCATCCCATTGTAATCAGCAATTCTCCCGAGTGTGCATGCGCCAATGCTTCTTTTGCACAGTCGGTTAAATCGCGACACAGAGCAACGTGGGAAAGATGTTGAGCGATTAGCTGAGAGGTGACGGCGGGATCGTTTGGTTCTCTCCCTGCCATGATCGGTGCCAAAATGACACGATCGGCAGCCGATAACGCTTTGCCAAATTCACGGTGCAACATCGCGGTTCGCGAATAGGTAAAGGGTTGAAAAATAGCGGTAATTCTTGTGAATCCCATATCTTTTGCGGCGGCTAAGGTAGCGGCAATTTCGGTTGGGTGATGTGCGTAATCGTCGACAACGGTTATAGTTTTTGTTTTGACAACCGTCTGAAACCGTCGTTGCACCCCGGGAAAGGTGGTTAGCGCTTGGCATAAAACCGCATCTTGTATCCCCAAAAGTTGAGATACGGTTGCTACCGCCAAAGCGTTGTACACGTGATGCTTACCAATTAGGGGGAGTCGGATCGATTCTAGGGAACGATGGGGGAGATGCAGGGTAAAGGTGTATTGTCCCTGCTCGCAATATAAATCGCTGCCCCATACGGCGTTGCTCGGGGTAAGTCCGTAACAAATGCGATGCGTGTGGTTGCGTGTGGCGGCTTTTGCGGTGGCATTGTCTCCGCACACCACCAACGAAGAACAGGGAGCGGCAAATTCCGAAAATGCTTGTGTCAGCCCCTTTTTGTCTCCATAGCATTCCAAATGATCGTCATCGATGTTCAAAAGAATTCCAACGTCTCTTTTTATATGTAAAAAATTCCTGTTGAATTCGCAAGCTTCGCACACCAGATAGTCGGGACACCCCCATCGGCCGTTGCCGCCTATGGGACTAAAATGTCCTCCCAACAAGGCCGAAGGATTTTTTTGATCCAACAGCAAAAGATAGGCTAACCAAGCCGAAACGGTGGTTTTGCCGTGGGTGCCTGCTACCGCAATCACCTTGTTTGCCATACGAGACAATTGTCCTGTCATTTCTCCTCGGGAATAGGTGGGAATATGTGCGGTTGCAAATTGCAGTAAGGGATGTTGCGGGTCAAATGCGGAAGAATATACACAACAATCTGCCGTTTTAAGCAGCGTAAAATCGTCATCACTTCCTATTGGGATTCCTCTTTGTTGTAAGTCCTGCGCCGTATGGTTAAGAAGTCGGTCGCTTCCCGAAACCGTTAAACCCATTTCTTGCAAAATCTTTGCCAATGCCGCCATGCCGGCACCGCCTATGCCCAATAAATGCACGTGGTATGGGGTTGCCATGGAATCACCTCCAATCTATTGTATTTTTCAGTTGCAACTTGGTGATAAATATGCTATATTTTATATGATTTGAATTTTGGAGTGACGTTTGTGGGATATTGTGCAGGAGAATTTGACGTAGCAGTCATTGGTGCCGGTCATGCCGGAATTGAGGCGGCGTTGGCGGCATCCAAATTGGGGTGTCGTACCATTGTGTTCACCGTTTCGTTGGACTGGGTGGGGAATATGCCGTGTAACCCCTCTATTGGCGGCACTGCCAAGGGACATCTGGTGCGTGAAATTGACGCTTTGGGTGGTGAGATGGGTCTTGCAGCTGACAAGCACACCATACAAAGTCGTATGCTCAACCGAGGCAAAGGGCCTGCGGTTCATTCTTTGCGTGCACAAATTGACCGTCGTGATTACAGCGGAACCATGAAACACCGATTGGAACAACAACCCAATTTAACTGCCAAGCAAGATGAGATCGTTGCGATCGAGCGGCAAAACGCCGAATGGAGCCTGACGGGAAAACTGGGCGGACAGTATCGTTGTAAAACCGTCATATTGGCAACAGGTACGTTTTTAGATGCCAAGATCCACGTGGGGGACGTTCATTATGCCAGCGGTCCGGATGGTATGGCGGCGGCTTGCGGATTGGCGCGATCGGTTAAAGAATTAGGTTTGCCCATTCGTCGGTTTAAAACAGGGACTCCGGCACGGGTGTTGAAAAGCAGTATCGATTTTTCAAAGTTGGAGCGCCAACCCGGTGATGAACGGGTGGTACCCTTTTCCCCCGAAACCCAAGAGATTCCGCAAAACAAGGCGGATTGTTATATTACTTGGACCAACGAGGAAACCAAACGGATCATTTTGGACAATCTGGAACGTTCCGCCATGTACGGTCACCATATTGAAGGGGTAGGGCCGCGGTATTGCCCCAGTATAGAAGATAAAATGGTGCGGTTCCCCGACAAAGAGCGACATCAAACCTTTATTGAACCTTGTGGACTTAATACCGAAGAAATGTATTTGCAAGGGCTTTCCACTTCTTTGCCCGAAGACGTGCAAATTCAGTTTTACCGCTCGATTAAAGGATTGGAAAATGTAGAGATCATGCGGCCGGCCTATGCGATCGAGTATGATTGCATTGATCCTTTGGGACTCAAGCCCACCTTGGAGGTGAAAGGGTTTGACGGTTTGTACGGGGCAGGGCAGTTCAACGGCTCTTCAGGGTATGAAGAAGCCGCCGCCCAAGGTCTGGTAGCAGGGGTCAACGCCGCTCACAAGGTGTTAGGCAAGGAACCGTTTGTTTTGTTGCGTTCCGGTTCTTACATTGGCACGCTGATCGACGATTTGGTGACCAA
>JAZRFL010000016.1:0-29940 GCA_045661365.1 Acutalibacteraceae bacterium
AGCATAGTAACTTGAACCCGCCGAAACGCATGATTTTTCGGCGCTTGCGGCTTCTTTCTCCTTGCGAGAGCGACAGCTCGCGCGCGTCGAAACAACCCACAATCAACACAAAAACTCATACGTTATCGGTCGAAAAATTTATGAAGAGGGGATTTTGGGCTTACCGAGGAAAAAGCGCAGGCAATACTGTATGTATTAACGAGCATTTTGACGACGGTAGGGCGAAAACCCGCCTTCATAAATCGTGGTTCAAGTCACCATGCTTTGGCTACCAAAAAAAGAATACCACCCGCCATAGGGCGAGTGGTGTCAAGTTACGCATTCATTTTGTGTAAAACGGTGTAATTAAAGGGGCTTTTTTGCAATTTTTGAGCCGTGGCGGGGGTAGGTTTTGGCAGTCGATGCCACTTTTTTGATCAAAGCAATGTGCCGAACCGACCCGTCGGACAGGGTGAGGGAAACCACCCGCTCCACCTTACCGCCCAAGGTTGCAATAGCGGTCTTGGCTTGCTCCAATTCTTCGGGACAAGACGGTCCTTTCATGGCGGCAAACGTGCCCCCCACTTTCACATAGGGCAAACAGTACTCTGCCAACACCTGCAACGATGCCACCGCCCGTGCGGTCACCACGTCAAATTGTTCCCGCAATTCGGGGGTATGTGCCCCTTCTTCGGCACGGCTGTGAATGGTTTTGGCATGAAGTCCCAATTGATCGCATACGTGATTCAAAAAGGTCAACCGTTTGTTTAAGCTGTCCATCATGGTCAGTTGCAACGCAGGACGCATAATTTTCAAAGGAATCGCAGGAAATCCCGCTCCCGTACCCACGTCCAACAATCGCTCGCCCCCTTGCAAGGGCAAAGCCGTCAGCAACGATAAACTGTCGGCAAAATGAAGTACCGCAATTCCGTCGGGAGAGGTTATGGCGGTAAGATTCATTTTTTGATTCCATTCCACCAGCAAGGCGGCATAGGCTTCCAATTGATCCATTTGACCATCGGTACAGGACAGGGACATGGATTGCAGATTTTCTGTCAACAATGTGCGGTTCAAAACCGATTCCATTTTTGCTACCTCCTGGGTTTTTTGGGCATAATGTTGCGACGATTTTCTTCTAACCGACGTTTATGTAGATCCCGTACGATCAACCGCAACACGTAAACGGCGGCAATCAGCAACACGGGTATGGCGATCCACCCGATCACCTGAATCACCCTGTCCTCAAATGCGTCGATCTTTTGTGCTTCGGCAAGAATGGTATACTGCCAATTTTCAAAGGTAAAATCCAATGCCTCGCTCGCATTTTTACTGGGTTCTTTGTTGTTGTCTACTACACAAAGGGTGTAAGACCTGCCATTCATTACGGTAAAATACGCAATGCGTTTTGCTCCCTCGGTCTCCCCGAAATCCACACGGTAAAACAATGCTCCGTTTTGCTCGATCTCTTTGACTACCGCTGTTTCGGGCAGGTTGTCTCCCAACAACAATCGACGGGCAGTTTGCGAGTCATGGTAGGAGATCAGATCACCAATGGTTGCGGAAACGTCGCTGACCCGATAAGACATAAACATGGTACATCGCATAGAGGCGGAAATCGCCAAAAACAGGTACCCGTCTTGCGTGAATTTTAAATCGGTGTCGGTAACGGTCGTGCCAAACTCTGCCAACAGCTCACCCTGTTGCGCCAGATTGTCTTTATGAATCAAGGTAAATTGATCGGGAATCTGCACCGTCATACTATGTTCGGACAAAGACAATTCATGGGTGGCGAAACAAGGCAAGCAGGTGACACTTGCCAACACAACAGCCATTATAAGACAAATCAATGATTTACGGATCATGAGCGTTTATCCTTTTTGTTCTTGTTCTTTTTGGAGGTCATAAGGTCGACCTCTTCCTTAAATTGCTCGGTATACTCTCCATCGGGCTCCGGTTTTTCTTTGGCAACAAACAACCGTACCACCAAAACGATCAAGGCAACCACGATCGCCGCAACAATAACCACCAAAAAGGCTTGCAAGCCCGATTGATTTTCAGGCTCTGTGCCGGGAGCGGCCAAGGTTTCGGTCACGTAAAAGGTGTCAAAAATATCGTGGGCTTCTCCCTCGGACTCGGCGGTCAAGGGTGCGCTTGCTTTGTATAAGATCGAGTAGCATTTCCCGTTGTACACCGTCGCCATGTAAATGGAATTATAGGCGGTCGAGTCGTAGGGGGCAATGTCCAAATAAATACAAAACGCATCGCCTTGGTGAATTTGCCCTTTGTTGATCACCTGCCAACCGTCACCGGTCAATTCGTTGAATTGTTGTCCCGCCAGGTTTATGTCGGCAATAGCGTCGTCCATAAAACCCGTGACCATGTCGGTGTCATCTTCTTTTAACTGCCAAATTTCTTTGGTATAATCATCTTCATATACGTTGATATTTACCGTACGTTGCACCCCGTCTTTGGTTCCCAACGCAAAGTAAATACACCCGTTTTGGCGGTTTTCCAAAATTTCGTCCACCGACAGCTTATACTGCTTGAGCAAAGTGGCATCTAACGTATCGTCGCTGTCGTACACCGTCATATAATCGGGCAGATCTACCTTCATATGATGGGTGTCATTTTGGTACTGCGTGGTGCTGCAACCAACCAACAACACGGCGGTCAAAACCAACACCCACAAACAAATTCGTTTCATGGCTCTTTACCTCACTTTTGGGGAGTAATGACCACCGGAGGATGGTCTAACATATCGTACAACATATTTAATTCGGTTACGTTCAACCGCTTCCATACCCCTGCTTGCACCGAAGAGGATTGGCTGGAATAATATTTCATGTATTTGCCCACCAAACCGTACTGTACCGCAATAGAGGAATTGCTGTTCATGGGTACCGACGTACTACTGGGCGGGGTGGTCACCACCGCTCCGCATTCTTGGTAAATGGCGGTTATGATCTCTCGCTCGGTCTTGCCTGCGGCACCGCCCAATTTGGCAAGGGCGTCGCGTATGCGGTTAAACCCGCCGCCCGTACCGTGTTGGATTGATCGGGACAACACCGCCGCTTTGAGAGCAATGGAATATTGCGAGGTGTCAAAGTTCAGCTCGTTTAGCAACCGATTGGCAACCGGCTCATAGTACCCCATAACACAATATGCCATTTGACAGGAACGAAATTCTTCTCGACGGTTGGTTCCCAACTGCTTCCAGGTCGTGTCAAAATTGGTTCCGTAGGTCTTGTTTTTGCCACCGTCTTTTTCGTGAGCGGCTTTTAATATTCCGCCGATTTCGGGATGTGTCCCCGAACTGATCAGCCAGGTGTAAAAGCTTTTTGGGGCATCGTAATACCCTGAAATTTGCAAAACGCCGTAATATTTGGAATTTCCGCTACCGGTAATGGAAGCGGGATTGTCTTTGGTTTCAAAATGTGCGGCAATGTTGCCCATGTAGTCGCATTCTCGGTGCACCGTTACCGTACAGGTGGCTTTTACGTCTCCTACGGCGGCGGTAATGACTGCATTACCCTTGTCCACCCCGTAAATGATCCCTGCCGCGCTAACCGTGGCAACCGATTCGTTGGAAGAAGAATAAGTCACCTTGGCATTGGTCACACCGGTCACGGTGGCCTTGAGCTGATATTCGCCGTAATCCCACATATGCACCGCAGTCTGGTTAAGCTTGACCGAGGTGGGAATAGCCAACCCGGTAACCGTACACGTAGCCGAAACACTACCGTCGATCAGGGTGGCGGTCACGGTGGCGGTTCCCGGCGCCACAAATCGGATCAAGCCGTTGTTATCTACCGTTACCACCTTGGTGTCACTGCTGGCAAAGGTCACCTGCTTAACGGGCGCGTCGTGAGGGGTTACGGTGGCGGTCAGTTGAAAGGTAGTAGCATTGTCGCCCCCCACCGTTACCGCCGATTGGTTTAATGCAATACGGGTAACGTCGCTGATTACCGTCACGTAACAGCGTGCGGCGGCGGCATAGTCCTTGGTAACCACCAAAATTTCGCCTTGTCCCGCCGCTTTTGGGGTAACAACGCCTTTTTCATCCACCGAAACAATATGGGGCGTCAAGCTTGTGTAGTACGCACCGGGATCGGGCAGATCGCTCGGTCCCACCGTATGCGTAATGGTGTGGGTCTTGTTTTGGGTCAAGATCAAGCTTACTTGAGGTTGGGTCAACGTCAAGGTGGAGATGGTTTGCTCCAAGGTTACAAAAAACTGCTTGCTGTCGCTTAAGGGTTGCATATTATTTTGCCAACAAAACAGATTCATGACCCATTTTTCACCCGATTGCCCTTGGCGATAGGTATGTGTCAAAGGAATATACTGTTCTCCCGGTTGCAGAGTCACCGCGTGGGAATGAACCGAATCGGGTCGCTGTGCCAAATCGGTCAACGAACTGTAAAACAAGCATGAAATAGGTTTGTCGGTGTGGTTTTCGGCTCTTACGGTCATGGTAATGGTTTTGGTAGACAGGTCTACGCTCAAGGTATAACGAGAAAAGGAAACGGGGCGAGACACCGCCGTGTCAACAGCGGTGGCAGACATAACCGGTTGTGCCAGCAACAAAGCCGCAATCAACAACCAAGCGGTCAACCATTTTGTACGTCGCAAGGAAATCCACTCCTTTCAGAAAGAGCAAAATGCCCTTATTTTTTAGGTCATACATAGGTAGTGTACCATAGTTTGTCAAATTTTGCAACTGTTTGCGTGAGAAACGATCTTGTTTTGAGAGAGGGCGAGTTTATTATACACCATATTTCACGCTTTTGCGCCAAAATTCCGCCGTTTTGCAAAAAAATATTTCACAATTTTGTTGCGTTTTTTGGGGAGAGCGAAATCCCATACCCTCGTTTGACTGTTGCCTCCCGCTCTCCTAACCTGATCTTTTCTATCCTTATCTACCCTCTCCTGTGGCAACCAAACTTTTTCCTCCCTTTCACTCTCCTAACCTGATCTTTTCTACCCTTATCTACCCTCTCCTGTGGCAACCAAACTTTTTGACTACAAAAAAACGCCTCCCTCATACCGAGGGAGACGTCGGCAAACCCTTGATCTACAAAGGTTTTTGGTTATTTCATGCCGTTTTCGTAAGATTGAATCATTTTCTTAACCATTTGGCCACCGATGGACCCGGCTTGTTTTGCGGTCAAGTCACCGTTGTAACCGTTTTTCAGGTTTACGCCAACTTCAGAAGCAGATTCCATTTTGAAGCGGTTCAAAGCTTCACGGGCTTCGGGTACCAAAGTCTTTTTGTTACTGGACATTTCGTTACACTCCTTAACGTTTAATGATATATTTTCAGCGTTTGCAAGTGTAGTGTATGTTGCTTTGCACCGTATATCACAGTTAAGTTTATGAAAATTTGACAAAAATTGCTAATACAAAAAAGCACGACTCATGGTCAAAAAAGGACCACCGTAAACTACGGTGATCCTTTTTCTGTCTATGATAGTTGGTTTTAGCGTTTAGGGTAAGGGAGTTGGTGCGAAAATCCCAATAACCAATCGGCTGAAACGTTGAAAAAACGGCACAAGGCGATGATATCCTCCAAACTCGGTTGGTACTTTCCACACTCGAGGTAAGAAATTTTACGTTGAGTCATATTTACTTTTTGTCCCAATTGAGTTTGATTAAGTTCCGCACTTTCTCGCAAAATCCTAACCTTTTCTCCGAATGCGTTGTTCATTTTTATCACCACATTCATGTTAGCATAGACACAAACTTTCTATTGACTTTTAGATGCAAAACGTCTATAATTTGCACAGATCTATTATGTGGGGTGTATTAAAATGAATTCATGGAAAAAGTATTTATCTGTTGTGTTAGCGCTGACGCTTGTGTTATCTATTCCGGTTTTTGCAAAACCGGTCACGGCAGCAGAGGCAAAATGGCTTTGGCCTGTTCCTGATTCTATTTCAGTTTATCAAAAGTATGGTGGTAATCACGATGGAATTGATATTATTGCGAATAGTAATGTCCCTATTTTAGCTTCAAAATCTGGCACGGTAGTTCGTTATTTTTTTGGTTGTAATAATCACAATGGCCATTATGAGGGTTGTTCATCAAAAGGCAGCTGTTCCCCCAATGCTGGGTATTATGCACCCTTAAACGGTACTTGCAACTATGGGTATGGAAACGGGCTTGTAATCGATCATGGTGATGGTACATTTTCTCAATATGCACATCTTTCTACTTTGAATGTTCAAAATGGTGCCTATGTTGCTCAAGGACAACAAATTGGGGTTATGGGTAGTTCAGGTAATTCAACAGGGAGACATTTACATTTTAGTTTGTCTACTTCTGCATATGCCGGCTATTCTTTTGATAATAACAGAGAATCAATCGAATACTTATATTCATTAAATAATCAAACACCTTCCATTTCTTTAGACACCGGTTCTTGGCGGTACAGTATCGGAACGACAAATGCGGTAGTGTGTGCCAATATCAATAATCCCAATGGCGGGACGATCAGTACCATTGGTTGCCATTTATATAACGGAGAAGATGAATATATTTATTGCCATTCCGAACAAGTAAATTCCGCTTACAAAAACGCAGTGACTGTACCCATGTGGACAAATTTTAACGAGGATGTCAATTACTACTTACAACCGGGTACCAAATACCAATATCGGCTATATGCGTATATTGATGGTGTAGAATACCGGAGTGAACTGGCATCCTTTACTACCGGTGGAACACCACCTTCGGTTGTTTTGGATACCAATTCCGTCTACTATAAGGTAAATGAAACCAATGCCGTACTTTGTGCAGATATCAATAATCCTTATATCGGGAGCATTGGTATAATGGGATGCCATTTGTATGACCGTTCGGGAAACTATATTTTCCATTACTACAAATCATGTGCTCCGGGAGATTCGTTAAAACAAAAGCTGCCTCTTACAATCAATCTGCAGGCAGAGGCAGGGTACACATTGGAGCCCGGTACAACCTATCAATATCGACTGTATGCCTATATCAACGATATGAAATACACCAGTGGATTGGCTTCATTTACCACCGATTTGGTGTCGCCACCTTTAAACGCATCTGTAACGGGAGATGTAAACAACGATAAAAAAATCAATGCGACAGATGCTTTGGAAGTGCTGAAAATCACGGTAGGAAAACTAATTGCCACCGAAGCACAAAAGCTCGCCGCCGATATCAACCAAGACGGTACTGTGGGTGCCGGCGATGCGCTGGAAATTTTGAAATATATCGTGGGCAAACCTTCGGCATTGGCATAAAAAATAAACGGGAGAATCCAACAAGGATTCTCCCATTTTTCTATTCTTTTTCCCAAATCCACAACGCAAAATCCGGTTGTTCTATTTTCATGCCATCTCGCTCATACACCCGAATGGCTACGGGGTTGTCGGCAAACAGATAGGCCGGTTTACCCGCTTTTCCTGCCAACGAAAGCTGGTGCAAAATCAAAGCGCCTGCAAAGCCGCATCCCCGAAACGCGTCACCGGTCATTACGTTGCTTATACGCATAACCTCGCCGTCATCCCAAATACTCGCCATGGTCACGGGGGTACCGAACAAATACCCCACCGTAAGGGTGTAGGTATCGTGGGCCATACTGCCGCGCAAAATCCCTTCTAAATGCAGGTTTTCACCAATAATGTGCTCGTTGATTCCTTTGTCCCATTCTTTTAAATGAACAAACTGCAACGGGGTAGACACATTTTTTTCTTTGGGTTCACGGCAAGTAAGCAGTTGCAAGGGAGACTTGGTGAGGGTACCCCCCATGGTTTCTGCCGCGGCTTGCAAAGCGGCTTCTTCCGAATGGTTTAAATAAAAGTACATCCGCACAGGCAAGCCTTTTTCCCCATAAAAATCGGTTGCCTGTTGCAACACCGCTTTGTAATCGGCTTGGGGGGCAAGCACTACCCCATGGTTGGCTTCGATCGACAGGGTGTTGCGTGGGTTATAAAACAAACTGCCCCAAGGCAGTTTTGTTTCCTCAGCAAACAGTCGAGGATACAGTCCTTGGGCAGTTTTTATATGTTGAAACAAGTTGTCCATATCAGTTATTGATTCCGTGGGTGCAAGGGGGCGTGTTGACCGTAATGGGAGCAAAGGTGTACCCTTGGGATTGATAATATTCAATAATTTGAGGCAAAGCTTCCACGGTAGTGCCCTTGGCACCTGTGTCGTGCATCAGCACCACGTCTTGGGAAGAATGGCCGCCGTATCGTTGAATATTTTCAATCAATTGTTCCACCGGCACGTTGTTGCCCGAAGCGTCGGTACTGTCAACGTTCCAGTCAAAATACACGTAGCCCCGTTTCAGGGTTTCTTGGGACAATTCGGTCATAATACCCGAGCAATAACTTTTGCTTACGGTGTTGGACGAGCCGCCGGGGAACCGAATGACCTTTGACTCCACCCCGATCTTGGCTTTTACCGCATCGCTGATTTTTTTCAAATCGTCGAAATATGCCTCGGTGGATTGGTAAATTTTGCTGTAAGTGTGGTTATAAGCGTGCAACGCCACGGCATGTCCTTCGTTATGAATGCGGGGCAAATAGTCCAAATTGGCGTCACCCACCACAAAAAAGGTGGCTTTCACGTTGTATTGCTTTAAAATGTCTAAAATTTTCAGGGTGTTGTTGGAAGGGCCGTCGTCAAAAGTAAGGTAGCAGGTTTTTTGGGTGGGCTCTACCACCGCATAGGGGTAGTCCACCTCGCCGTCCTCGTCGGTGTCGGTCCAGCTGGTTTCGGGGGGCGGTGTGGTAGACACGGTACTTGCACTTTGGCTTGAAACTGCCGAAGCGGTACTGTTGGTGGTTGCCTCGCCGTTTGCCGAATCGGTGGGAGCAGAAGTATCTCCGCTGGTTACGATAATGCCCGCCGCTTTTAATTTGTCGGTTAATTCGGCTTTTTCTTTGTTCAGGTCGTGGATCACAATGCCGCAAATCACCAAAGCAATGATCAATACCACACTGATAATGGCCAAAACCAATTCTTCCATGCGCAGGCGATGAATAGTTTTTTGGTATTGCAAATGGCGTTGATGCTGAGGATTGGGGTCGTGAGGGGTATTCATGGTCAGTCACATCTTTCGCATTTAATATCGTGCCCAACGGGGCTATGGTAGTATTATAGCCTCGTGACGACAAAAAGTAAAGAATCTCGACAAAAATTTTTTAAAAAAAGGCAGATATTATCCATTATTGTCTGGTAGCGAAAAAAAGTACAAATCAAATTGACAAAACAAGCGGTCGGTGTTATACTAATTTCGTATGAATCGACAAAATAGTACGAATGCACCTTGTCGATTCGTCATACTATAAATTTGAGGTGACGCATATGTGCGGAATTGTAGGATACGTTGGAAAAGAACAAGTTGCTCCCATTTTGTTAGACGGTTTGTCCCGTTTGGAATATCGCGGTTATGACTCGGCAGGGATCGCCTGCATGGAAAACGGCAGTATTCGTGTCAACAAAGCCAAAGGTCGTTTGCAGGTGCTCAGCGACATGATCGACGGCGGCAACGCAGTTGTCTCTACCTTGGGCATCGGGCATACCCGTTGGGCTACTCACGGCAAGCCTTCGGATGAAAACTCTCATCCTCATATGTCCCAAAAGGGCACTTTTGCCATCGTTCACAATGGCATTATAGAAAATTACAGCGAGATCAAAGCCTCTCTCATGGCAGACGGTGTAACCTTTGCCTCGGAAACCGACAGTGAGGTTATCTGTAATTTGTTAGAAAAATTTTACGAAGGGGATCTGCTCAAGGCGGTGAAAAAGACCGTTGACGTCCTGGAGGGTTCCTATGCTTTGGGCATTATTTGCCATGAATACGAGGATCGTTTTGTGGCAGTTCGTCACGCCTCCCCGCTGATCGTGGGTCTTTCGGACAAGGGCAACTTTGTAGCATCCGACATTCCTGCCATTCTTTCTTACACCCGCAAGATCTATCACTTGGGTGAAGGTGAGATCGTAGAGCTTACCGGTGACAAGGTACGGGTCTTTAACAGCGATTTAGAGCCGGTGATCAAACAAGCCGAGGAAATCACTTGGGACGTTAAATCCGCCGAAAAAGACGGCTACGATTATTTCATGGAAAAAGAGATCATGGAACAGCCCCGTGCCTTGCACGACACCATTTCGCCCCGTATCGACGATCATGGCGAAATCGTGCTGGACGGTGTGCATCTTACAAAAGAAGATATCGAAGGCTATCGCCGCATTTACATTACTGCCTGCGGCTCGGCTTACCACGTAGGTATGGTGGGAAAATACATCATTGAAAAAATGACCCGTATTCCCGTAGAAGTGGACCTTGCCAGCGAATTCCGCTACCGTGATCCGATCGTAGACGACAAAACCTTAATGATCATTATCAGCCAATCGGGCGAACCCGCCGACACCCTTGCCGCCCTGCGGGAAGGCAAAAAACGCGGTGCTCGCATTTTGTCTATTGTCAACGTGGTTGGCTCTTCTATCGCCAATGAATCTGACGACGTGCTGTACACCTGGGCAGGCCCCGAAATTGCAGTCGCCACCACCAAGGCGTACTCCACCCAACTGTCTATGATGTACCTGATTGCTTTGTACATGGCCGACAAGCTGGGTCTTATGGACAAAGAAGAGATTCGCACCCTGCTTGCTTCGCTGATCCAAGTACCCGAATTGGTAGC
This sequence comes from Acutalibacteraceae bacterium, assembly GCA_045661365.1. Taxonomy (GTDB): domain Bacteria; phylum Bacillota; class Clostridia; order Oscillospirales; family Acutalibacteraceae; genus UMGS1484. The sequence continues at coordinate 10,662 of JAZRFL010000016.1, forward strand.
ACAGGTAATTGAAACCACCCGTCCCCAGATCATGGCGCTTGCCAAGCAATACCACGAAGTAGAGCACGCTTATTATTTGGGTCGTAACGTAGACTACGCCGTAGCCATGGAGGCTTCGCTGAAGCTGAAAGAAGTCAGCTACGTGCATTCCGAAGCCTATGCCGCAGGGGAATTAAAGCACGGTACCATTTCGTTGATCGAAGAAGGTACGCTGGTGGTTGCTTTGGCAGGTTGCCACAGAGTAATTGAAAAAACCGTTTCCAACATTCAAGAGGTTAAGGCGCGTGGTGCCAAGGTGATCGTGGTTACCACCGAAGACAACACCGGGGTGGAAAAGGTCAGCGACCACGTGATTTATTTGCCCAAGGTCAAGGAACTGTTTTTACCCTCTATCGAGGTCGTTCCCATGCAAATGTTGGGCTTTTACCTTGCCAAAGAGCGGGGCTGTGACGTTGACAAGCCTCGTAATCTGGCAAAATCCGTAACCGTAGAATAAGAGGGAACGGGCTATGTTACAATCTTTGACCATTCAAAATTTATACGATCTAAGCGGAACCATTGCCGCCGACCTGTTTGAGGGCAAAACCTATCCTTTTGAAGTATTGCCCCATATCGGCGGGTTTATTAAAGAAAACGGCAATCGGTTTTTAGAAATGGGTTATGAGGACAAAGGCAACTTTGTGTACATTCATCCCACCGCCAAAATTGCTCCCACCGCCACCATAAACGGGCCTGCGGTAATCGGAGAAAACACCGAGGTGCGCCCCGGTGCCTACATTCGCGGCAATGCGATCGTGGGTTGCGGTGCGGTGGTTGGCAACTCTACCGAATTGAAAAACTGCATTTTGTTCGACAAGGTGCAGGTGCCCCACTACAATTACGTAGGTGATGCAGTGCTGGGGATCAAAGCCCACATGGGCGCAGGCGCCATTACCGCCAACGTAAAGGCCGACAATTCCAACGTAACCATTCGAGGAATCGAAGGAGATCTGCCCACAGGACTGAGAAAGGTCGGTGCTTTTCTCGGTGACTATGCCGACGTAGGCTGCAACAGCGTGCTTACCCCCGGTACGGTGATCGGTCGCCACACCAACGTGTACCCCTTGTCCATGGTGCGGGGCGAAATTCCCGCCGGTTGCATTTACAAAGGCAAAGGCAACGTAGTAAAGAAAAAATAAACACCTTGATTCCGCAGGCAACGACCTGCGGAATTTTTTTGCCTTTTTTGGAAAAAACATAGATTTTTTATCGGTTGCAAATTCCACCCGCGTATGCTATACTGTCGAGGAAAAGAGATGATGTTCATGAAACGAAATCAATCGGTACAAAACGCGATTTTTTTGGGTGTTATGTGTGCCGTTGCCTATTTGGCAGTATATTTAGCTCGTAACATTTTGGGCACGGTTGCCCCTCAAATGGAGCAATTGGGTGTCATAGACAAAACCCTGTCGGGGAATTTGTCCTCGCTGTTTTTTGTGACCTATGCCATTGGTCAATTGATCAACGGAGTGCTGGGAGACAAGATCAAAGCCAAATACATGATTAGTGCAGGCTTGATCTTGGCAGGGATATGCAACGTAGTGTTTGCTCTGTTTGCTCACCTGCCTTATGCCGCGTATATCGCCTACGGTATGACCGGATTTTTCCTTTCCATGATCTACGGACCTATGACCAAGGTGGTAGCCGAAAACGTAGAACCCAAATACGTGGCACGTTGCAGTTTGGGGTATAATTTCTCCTCCTTTTTCGGATCTCCCTTGGCAGGGGTATTGGCTTTCCTTTTTGCCTGGAACACCGCATTTCACGTGAGCAGTATCGCTCTGTTTGCCATGGGTGCTTTGTGCTTTGTGGGATTTGTTTGGTTTGAACGGCGAGGAATCGTTCGTTACAACCAATTTGACCGCCCCAAAACCCAAACCGGTATGAAAGATGCGGTAACCGTGTTGATCAAACGACAGATCGTGAAATTCACGGTGGTGTCTATCATTACCGGAGTGATCCGCATCACGGTCATTTATTGGCTGACCACCTATATTTCGGAATATTTGGGGTACTCTACCGATGATGCTGCTATGATCTATTCGGTGGCAACCTTGGCAATTTCTGCCGCCGCATTTATTTCGGTATTTGTTTACGAGTTGCTGAAACGCAACATAAACCTTACCATGCTGCTCTTTTTCAGCTTAGCCGCCGTTTCTTTTTTATTGGTATATTTTTTGCAACAGCCGATCCTCAATATCATTTTTATGGTGGTTGGGGTCTTTGCCTCCAACTGCTCGGCTTCTATGCTGTGGAGCTGTTATTGTCCCAGCCTGCGAGACACCGGTATGGTGTCGGGGGCAACCGGCTTTTTGGATTTTGTCAACTATATCGCCGCCGCCATTGCATCTTCGTTATTTGCCACCGCCGCCACCACCATTGGGTGGGGGCCTCTGATCCTTATTTGGTTCGGTTTAATGGTGATCGGTGTTGCCATTTGCTTGCCCCTTAGGCACAGTCATAAGGAAGGATGAGCTCTATGAATCCCCAAACCTTTAACTTTTTGATCCAACCTTCGGTGGTTCCCGCCGATGTTGTAACCACCGTTACCATTCATCCCCTGGGAGAAAACGTCGTCTTTCGTCAAAACGAAACCTATACCGTACGGATTCGAGCTACCGAAACCCTTTGCACCGATTATCGAGAATTTCCTGAAACGGTATACACTTGCACCCCCAACCAGCAGGGCGAACTGACCGTCACCCACTTGTTTGCAGGGGAACAAAAGCACGTCATTTTGCTGGAACGCCCCGAAAGCGACCTGTCCTCTCCTTACCGTGATCTTACCTACCGTCCCAAATACGGTGAAAACGTAGGTGCCACCTTGGCGGTGTATTCTCTGTACCCCGATCTATACGGTCTTAAGGGATACAAGGGGGAGGTTCATTGTCATACCTATGCCTCCGACGGGGTGCAAGATATTCCTCACACGGTGGGCAACTATCGGGCGGCAGGCTACGACTTTTTGGCCATTACCGACCACTACATTTCATTTGGCTCCGAACAAGCCAAATCCATGTACCAAAACAGCTCTCTTGCCATGACCCTGCTGTTGGGAGAGGAAGTCCCCGTTGCCGAGGAACGCATTCACGCGGTACATTTAGGGGGAATCGCCAGCGTAAACGCCTATTTCAGAGAGCATAAACAAGAGGTGCTTCAAGCGGTGGAAGCCATTGCACAACAACTCGATCTGCCCGAAACGGTATGCAAAATCGATTACGCTTGGCGGGTATGGAGCGCCAACAAATCTCGTGAGTTGGGTGGAATTGCCATTTTGGCACATCCTCATTGGTTGTGGAATGAAGTTTACTTTATGGCAGAGCCCTTAACCGAACAATTGCTCAAAGACGGCTTGTACGATGCGCTGGATCTGTGCGATTCTGACATAGACGTCAGCGTAGCCTTGTGGCATCAAATGGAGAAACAAGGGATTGCTATTCCCGTAGTGGGATCCACCGATTCACACTACACCGCCGCTTATAATCCCCACACCCCCGCCAAAGGAGCATATACCTTGGTCTTTGCCCACGACCGTAGTGAACAAAGCTTGCTGAATGCCATCAAAGTCGGCAACAGCTTGTGTGTCATGACCGATTTATCGCCCCAATTTGCGGTGGGTCCCTACCGTTTGGTCAAATACGGTCGGTTTTTGTTGGACTATTTTTATCCCTATTATATGTGGCTTTGCCGCTCCCAAGCAAGCGTAGTCAGCAACTACTCGGCACAGCAAGAGCCGTTGTTGTCCGCTCTGACCGAGCAAAGCGAACGATTCATAGTTGATTTTTACGGTGAGAAATAACATGATACCAAACAACAAAATTCTGATCATTTACATGGGCGGCACCATATGTACCGCCATTTCCCACAACCAAATGGCACCCGATCAAACGGCACAACGGCAATTGATCGTGCAATTCCGTGAAAACGCCCCTACCCTTGCAGAGCAAACCGTCTTGGTTGACGGACCGTCATTTGGGATCCTTAGCGAAGACATGACCATAGAGCACTACAACACCATGGCCAAAGCTTGGCTTTCCCTGTTGCCCATGTTGCATCAATACACGGGTGTGATCGTCGCTCACGGTACCGACACCTTAGCCTATACTGCCGCACTTATGGCAGTCCTGCTAAGGGGAATCGACCTGCCGGTGATATTGGTTTCGTCCCATTCCCCGATCTGTCACAGCGACGGCTCGGTCAATTTTCATGCCAACGGTGTTACCAATTTCACCGCCGCCGTAGAACTGATTTACGGTGGGCTTGCAGGGGGTGTTTATGCCACCTACCAAAACCCCGCCGACAAAATCACCTACTGTCACAAAGGCGAGCACCTGTTGCAATGTGCTCTTTATGACGACAATTTTTACAGTCGCGACATGACTCCCGTGGACAAAGCGGTGCAAGCCTTTGCCCCTCGTTCCACCGTTTCGTTAGAGCAACTGCCTATTTGGCGACTGCAACACACCCCCTTGACCGACTGTGTGTTGTTTGTCCGTCCCTACGTGGGACAAAACTATGACCGCTTGGGACTAAGCGGTGTCAAAGCAGTACTGCATTCTGCCTATCATTCGGGTACTTGTTGCGTGGGGGATCCCTTACACAAGACCCCCTACTCCATTTTCACCTTGCTCGACCGCTGTGCTCGGCAAAATATTCCTTTGTACTTTGCTCCGTGTCATACAGAAGAGGAGCATACCGTATACGCTACCGTACCCCCTTTGCGGCAATATACCGCAAAGGGACAACAAATTCGCTTGTGTTACGGACACACCGACGAAACCATGTGGGCAATCTTGACCTACGCTTATTCGGTGGGCTTGTCGCAAGAAGAATGGCAAGATTGGTTATGATTCCTCACTTTTAAGAAAGAAGGCTTTTGGCTTGACCTGTACTTTGTGCCCCCGCCAGTGTGCCGCTTCACGGCATGACCAACAGCATATGGGCTTTTGCCAAACCACCAAAACCGCCACCGTTACCCGTGCCGCCCCCCATATGTGGGAAGAGCCCTGTATCAGCGGTACCAACGGGTCGGGCACGGTGTTTTTTGCCGGCTGTAATTTGGGGTGCATTTACTGTCAAAACGCTCAGATCAGTCGCAACGGACAGGTGGGACGTGCAGTTACGCCCCAGGCTCTGCGACAAATCTTTTTGTCCCTAAAAGACCAAGGGGTGCACAACATCAATTTGGTCACCCCCACTCACGTTTCTCACGTAGTAAGCGAAGCACTAAAGGAACCGCTTGGTCTTCCGGTGGTATACAACTGCGGCGGATACGAAAGTATTTCTGCCCTGCGAGAATTGTCTGGGAAAATTCAAATATATTTGCCCGACATGAAATATGCCGACCCCGTTTTGGCAAAGGAATATTCCGCCGCACCTGATTACCCCGACCGTGCCAAACAAGCCATTTTGGAAATGTACCGTCAGGTAGGCAACTGCCAATTTGATCAGCAGGGTATGTTGCAAAAAGGGGTGCTGATTCGCCACATGATCTTACCGGGACACACCAAAAACACCCTGGCGGTCATTGAATGGGTAGCAAACACCTTTCCCAAGGACGGGGTGTTGTTTAGCCTTATGAGTCAATACACCCCCATGCCATCGGTGACAGACCACAAACTCTTAGGGCGCAAGGTGACCCGTCGAGAATTTGAAAAATGTCGTGATGCTTTGTTTGAGTCAGGAATCGAAAACGGCTTTATTCAAGAGCCGAGTTCAGCAAATTCTTGTTATATTCCTCCTTTTAACTTGACAAATAACCCTTAACGGAGTATTCTGTTTTCATTATCGATCTTATTACAAATAAGGAGCTTTTATTTATGCGTCGATCCCGTCATTCATTGTCCCTCACCCTGATCAGCTTGTTGCTGATCGTTGGCTTATTTACCTCTTGCGGTACCCCAAAAGAAGGGGTATTTGTTTCACAACCCACTTCTGCGCCTGCTTCTTCGGCACCGGAAGTATCTTCTGAACCGGAAGGTTCCGGCGAGACGGTAAGTCAAGTCCCCGATGAATCCCAAAGTCAAGTTGCTTCGCAACCCCAATCCACCGTTTCCCGCCCCGACAGCACGCGGGTAGACGGCACCGGATACATCACCCCCACCTACAAAACCAATTTGGATATAGAAGACAACGTGTTTATGGATGCCTTGCTCTACACCGGCTATAACATGAAAAAACACCGTGCCGACGGCAATATGTGGGTATACATTTTGTCTGCCGACAAACGTGGTTTGGGGTATTTGTCCGACATTACCTACGGCGGTGGCAGCAGCGGATTGGAAACCAACGACCAAGGCTTACCCGACATTGCCCACTTTGAGGAGGGCGGTCTGGTATGCGCCTCGTTTGCTACCTACGTTTACTTTAACTACCTGCCCAATGCCGCAGGCATTGACACCTCTATGCTCACCTTGCCGGAACGCACCTACAACGCTCACTCTTTTTACACCGCCGCCAAGGATTGGATCGAAAAAGGCTACACCCGCTCCATTGGGTTTACCGCCAGCCGCACCTCGTCGGGGTATATTGATTTTAAAGAAGATGAAGAGATTCCCATCGGTTCCATCATTGTATTTGAAGACGACAGAAAGCACGACGGTCGCGGTTCCCATATTACCGTATATGCCGGTTATAAAAACGGTCACCATTGGGTGTTCCAGGTAGGTACCTCCAACGGTCCCGAAATGTGCGCCATAGAACGCATGTTGTTTGGTCCCGATCCTCAATGGCCTCTTATGGTAATCGAAACTCCCTCTATTTTGTTCCAAAATACCACCCAACCGTAAACAAAAGCACCCTCGTATCTCAGCTGCAACAAACTTGTGCCGCAAGATGCGAGGGTGCCTTTTTATTTCCCTTTGGTTTTGTACAGGTACTTTTCGCGGGTTGCCAATCCCCCGCGAATATGCCGTTGCGCCTTATTATGCTCCAACACCTGCTTGACCCGACGGTATAACAAAGGGTCTAACCCCTTTAACCGTTGCGAAACGTCTTTATGTACGGTGGATTTGCTGATTTTAAACACCTTGGCGGCGGCGCGCACCGTGTCACCCGTGTCTAAAATGTATTCTCCCAACAACACCGCGCGATGGGTAGCTTGCTCCTTCATACCATCAACTCCTATTTTGGCTATTTCATTGTATGTACCCCCCTGCAAAAATATGTGAAGTTTTTTTACCAAATCGGTTGACAAATCCCCAAAAATATGGTACTGTGCACGTGAACGGTTTCGTTATATTTTACTTATGGAGGCAACTGCCATGAATCAACAACGAATTGACCAATGTCGCCAAAAAGCCGAGGCTCTGGTGGCACAAATGGACTTAATAGAAAAAGCATCGCTTTTGCGATACAACTCACCCGGGGTACCTCGGTTGGGAATTCCTGCCTACAACTGGTGGAATGAAGGGTTGCACGGCTTGGCCCGTACCGGAACTGCCACCGTATTCCCCCAAGCCATTGGCTTGGCGGCTATGTTTGACCCTGCCGCATTGGAAGAAATCGGGGATGTGGTTGCCACCGAAACCCGTGCCAAATTTAACGAAAATCAAAAACAAGGCGTCGTAGGTCGCTACAAAGGCTTAACCCTGTGGTCTCCCAATATCAACATTTTCCGCGACCCCCGTTGGGGACGTGGGCAAGAAACCTACGGCGAAGACCCTTATCTCACCTCTCGTTTAGGGGTGGCTTATATCAAAGGCTTGCAGGGTAAGGACGAAAACTACCTGAAAACTGCCGCCTGCGCCAAGCACTTTGCGGTGCACAGCGGCCCCGAACAAGGTCGCCACGAGTTCGACAGCGTGGTAAACGAAAAGGATTTGTACGAAACCTATCTGCCTGCCTTTGAAGCCGCCGTAAAAGAAGGGGAAGTTGCCTCGGTCATGGGGGCTTACAACCGCTTAAACGGGGAGGTATGTTGCGGTCACGAATGGATGATTCAAGAACTGCTTCGGAAACAATGGGGCTTTGACGGATATTTCGTGTCTGACTGCGGTGCTATTCATGACTTCCACATGAATCATAAGGTCACTAAAACCCCTCAAGAATCGGCCGCCAAAGCGGTACATGCCGGGTGTGACATCAACTGCGGCGACATTTACGTGCATGTGGTACAAGCAGTAGAAGAAGGCTTGCTTTCGGAGGAAGACGTAACCCGCAGTGCGGTACAAGCGCTGACCACACGGTTGCAAATGGGGTTAATGAGTGAAGACTGCCCCTATGACGCCATTCCCTTTGAAAAGGTCGATTGCAAGGAATATCAAGAGCTGGCAATCAAAGCCGCCGAGCAAAGCTGTGTACTGCTGAAAAACAACGGCATTTTGCCCCTGGACAAATCCAAATACAAATCCATTGCCGTAATCGGCCCCAATGCCGTAAACAACAACTGCCTACACGGAAACTACAACGGTGTTTCTTCTCAATACATCAATTTTGTAGACGGTATTTTGGATGCCTGCGGCGACGATATTACTGTGCGGTATGCCCGTGGTTGCCACCATTATATGGAAAAAGACGGCGATTGGTATGAAAGCGAATTGCAATCGCTGACCGAAGCCATTATGACCGCCGAGCACAGCGATTTGGTCATTTTGTGCGTAGGACTTGACCCCACCTTTGAGGGAGAAGAAGGCGATGCCAACAACCCCTTTGGTGCAGGCGACCGCAATACCTTAAAATTGCCTCATCCTCAAGTGGAACTGATCGAAGAAATGGTAAAATTGGGCAAACCCACCGTGGTGGTACTGTGTGCCGGTGGCGCAGTCGACCTGACCTTTGAAGATGCCAATTGCGATGCGATCTTGCACACCTTTTACCCCGGTGGTCGGGGTGGCAAGGGGGTAGCCAATTTGCTGTTTGGCAAAGCTTGTCCCCAAGGGAATTTGCCCGTCACCTTCTACAAAAGTGCCGACGATCTCCCTCACTACCACGACTACAATATGAAAGGACGCACCTATCGGTATTTTGAAGGAGAACCTCTTTATCCCTTTGGTTACGGCCTTACTTACGGAAAAGCCGAAATCAGCAAGGTGGAAATGGCCGATACCGTAACCGACACACTACCCATTACCGTTACCCTGCAAAACCAAGGGGATTGGGACTACGCTCCCTTGGTACAGGTATATATTAAGGGAAAAACATCGGCGCTTGCCCCTGTGAATCCCGCTTTGTGTGCCTTTGCCCGTGTGCCCACCAAGGCAGGGGAAACCGTTACGGTCACCCTCAACGTGGAGGCCAATGCCTTTACGGTAGTAAATGAGAAGGGCGAACGTGTAGTAGATGATAAAGAATTTGACCTGTATGTAGGTCTTTGCGGTCCCGATGCCCGCAGTAAGCAACTCACAGGTCACGCTGTATTCCAAACCACCGTTACCAAAGCCTAATCCATACCCATACAAAAAAATGCCCCCTGCATCTTAACCATGCAGAGGGCATTTTTTTGAGAAGAAACGCTATGGCTGCGATCCAATCCACAAAGGAAGCACACGTAAGCTGTTTATTTACGATATCAGAAATCGCATGATAATACCGACAATTCCCATTTGTCCGGCTTGAACCCAACCAATACAAACTCGTCGCCGATCAACAAAGGACGCTTAACCAACATACCGTCGGTGGCAAGCAACGCCAATTGCTCCTCTTGTGTCATGGTGGGGAGCTTGTCTTTGAGATTCAGCGATTTATACAACAGGCCGCTGGTGTTAAAAAATCGCTTCATGGGCAACCCGCTTTGAGCAACCCATTCGGTCAACTCGGAAAGAGTGGGCTGTTGCAATTTAATATCGCGCAATGTAAATGGAACCTGATGTTGTTCTAACCACGTTTTTGCCCGAAGGCAGGTGGTACATTTAGGATAACAAATAAATTGGATCATAGCGGCTACTCCTCTTCTGTTTCAAGATAAAAACTCACCGGACGAAATCCATCGTTGCAAGAAATCATGGCCGAATGCGGATTTTTCATCCAGCCGTCATAAAAATTACCTCCGCCCTGTGCCAACGCCACCGCAAACGGTGCAACGCTGTCCCATGCGCTGTCACAAAATCCCACGGGCTTTTGTCCGTCACGGCAACAAAACACCTGACCAATCACCATGTCACAAGGGTGTTCGATGGGATTTTCATATTGCACCATCAAATCGGTATGTTCCGCGCGGCGCATTACGGTGATCTTTACGTTTTTCATAAGATCTGCTCCTTGTTTTGACTACGCTTTATTGTTCAAAATCGGAAGGGTCAAATGACGGCATCAATTGCAATTTGAACAGATTTTTTTGGTGCAAGGTATCGATACGCAATTTTTTTGCTTCATCTTCGATCACCCCGGTGCGAATGTATCGGTCTAATTCGGCGTAGGTAAAGCCCAAATTCTCTTCATCTGTTTTGCCGCACAAGCCGTCGATCGGTACTTTGTCTACCAAAACCGCAGGCAGATTCAGCTCTCTGCCGATTTCTTTGACTTCTGCTACCGTCAAATGCGACAACGGACTGAAATCGCCGGCGGCATCTCCGTAGCGGGTCGAATACCCCACCCAATCCTCCGAAAGGTTGCAGGTGTTGCACACCCGACCGTTGCAGCTTTGAGAAACGGCGTATACGGTAGCCATTCGAATGCGAGGAGGCAAATTGGTTTCGGCTTGCACAGAGAGGGGAAAATCCTTGGGAATGCTACCCAAAATACCGTCTACCGCAGCTTGGATATTGATTTCGTAGTGCTTGATTCCCAAATGGTTGACCAGCAAATATGCCATGTCAATGTCATGTTGTTCCCCTTTGGGCATAAGTACCCCGATCACGCGGTGGGCACCCAATGCTTCTACGCACAAAGCCGCGGCAATAGAACTGTCTTTGCCACCGGAAATCCCCAATACAGCATTGCAATCGGGACCGTTTTCCTCAAAAAACTTTTGAATCCACAAAACACATTGGTCTTTTACTTTTTTTGCATCAAACAACGCCATTTGCGTTACCTCCCATAACACACGTTTTTTATAAAGTTCTCTGCCAAAGATTGCTTTGTTGCATTTGGCAACCGAGCAACCCCAACTCGCTTATCACCACCGGCAGATATTGTATTTATTATAGACCTTCGTCCGCAAAAATTCAACATCTTTTCATTCGCTCTTTATATCTGCTTATAAATTCTTTTAATTTGGTTGAAAGCTGTGGTAAATTATGGTAAAATGAGAATATAAGAAACGGGGGTATCAATAATGGCAAAAGAAAAAATCGACCTACGAGATAAGTTGCGTGCTTACAAATCGGAATTTGATTTACTGCAAAAAATTCCCTGCACAAAACAAGAAAACGAGAAATATCAACAATTGTTAAAAAATGGTGAAACTCTCCCCGACGGTGTCTTTGCTTACGGTGATGATCCTACGGGAGAACTACCTACAACCGAGTTTTATACCGTATGCGAAACAGATTTAACCGAAGCTGAAATAAAAGAGTATCTTACATACAAACAATTACGGTTCATTCGAACAATTAAAAACTGCGTGGTATTCTTTACCGTTTTGACCATAATTGGTATGGTTGCCTATTTCTTAACTATGATGAATGCACGATACTTCTAATATCACGTACAAAAAGGGCTATGACAACTGTTGTCATAGCCCTTTATCAGTTAAACTGTGGTGAGAAGATTTCGGCAAGTTCTTATATCTTCTTATAAGTTCTTATACCTTGTTATTAAGTCCAATGGTTTCATTGTGGGGAGTATGAAAAGGCTTAAAAACGCTCAAGCAAATATCTTACCTAATCTTGCTTTTTTGTGTTTTTTCTTGCCCATGCAAAGCACACTATTTTTACCCATTGAAAATTTTCTTGCCTCAACTTACCTTTTTAGTACATATCTTACCTCTGAAATGGTCTAAAAAATGGTCCAAAACCCATATTTTTACAAAACATTGCGATTTTTAGTAATTTATGGTATAATACAATTCGTTAGATAAACTTGAATTTGGAGAAAGCTATATCACAAGAAACAACTCAAGAAAGGAAGTGTCAAAATGAAACAATTATCTGACAAGGACGCGAGTCAACATGGGATTTATACAGTTCATCATGAAATGGATAATGGCGAAAAGCGTTTTCGATTGGTTAGCAAACACGGCAGTTCATATATCTTAACCCAAAGCAATACAAATAACTGCTGGCAGAAATCGCATGTTCATTATCATAAAAATGAATATTATGTTGTTGAACGAGGATTTGTATTACTTGCACGGCTGGTTGATACCAAGATTAAAATTGATAAGTTTTGTGAAAATGATAGTTTTTCTATTCCTTCAGGTATTGCTCACAATGTGTTGACGAGCGATAACGCTATACTGCATACCATAAAATTTGGTACAACAGAAGAAGATTGGAACAGTTGCACAGAACTTGATGCATTACTGTCAAATATTGATATTCAACTTTTGTTTAATTAATCAAATTCCAATTTGTCGGTCAGTTTGATAAGAAAATAAAAAACACCCTATGACTGTTGGCGGTCATAGGGTGTTAAAATTTTTAGTCTAACGGCTTCATTGTGGGGAACAAGATTACTTCACGAATGGTATCGGCGCCGGTGAGCAGCATCACGGCACGGTCTACACCAATGCCCATACCGCCGGTGGGAGGCATACCATATTCCATGGCGGTGAGGAAATCCTCATCCAGCATTTCGGTTTCGTCGTCGCCACGTTCCCGCTGTTCCACTTGTTTCATAAACCGTTCCCGTTGGTCGATGGGGTCATTCAGCTCGGAGTAAGCATTGGCAAGCTCACTATGGCAAATGAACAGTTCGAACCGTTCGGTAAGACGGGGGTCAACAGGGGATTTTTTGGTAAGAGGGCTAACCTCAACCGGATACATGGTGATAAAGGTAGGTTGAATGAGGTGTTCTTCTACCCGTTGGTCAAAGCAAGCATACAAAGCGTTGCCCCAAGTGGGTTCGGCGGCTTCGTTCAGCTCTACACCCTTGGCTTTGGCAGCGGCAACGGCTTCGGCGTCATCGGAGATGGCATCGAAAACAATGCCCACGTATTCCCGAACCGCTTCTACCATGGTCATACGACGCCAACCGGGGGTCAGGTCGATTTGCTCGCCCATCCATTCCACTTGATAGGTGACCAGAATTTCGTTGGCGGCACGCGAGATAATGCCTTCGGCAATATCCATCATATCGTGGAAATCGGCATAGGCTTGGTAAAGTTCCACCGAGGTGAATTCGGGGTTATGTTTGGGGTCCATGCCTTCGTTACGGAAGATGCGACCGATTTCGTACACACGGTCCATACCGCCGATAATCAACCGTTTCAGGGGCAATTCGGTGGCGATACGCATATACATATCCAAATTCAGGGTGTTATGATGGGTGATGAAAGGACGGGCAGACGCACCGCCTGCGATGGTGTTGAGCACAGGGGTTTCTACCTCGATATAACGGCGGTCATCCAGATACCGACGCATATATTTAATGAATTGAGAACGGATGATAAAGTTCCGTTTTACGTTGGGATTCATAATCAAATCCACATACCGTTGACGGAACCGCAAATCGTTGTTGGTCAAGCCGTGGAATTTTTCAGGCAGGGGCAACAAGGATTTTGCCAACAATTCAATATGGGTGGCGTGAATGGAGATTTCACCGGTTTGGGTGCGGAACACAACACCTTTTACCCCGATTACGTCGCCAATATCCCACTTTTTGAACGAAGCGTAATCTTCTTCGCCCACGTCATCACGGCGCACGTACAATTGAATATCGCCTTCGCAGTCACGCAGACCCACGAAGCTTGCTTTACCCATAACACGACGGCTCATAATACGGCCTGCCAAAGAGAGTTCTTTACCTTCAAAGGCTTCAAAATCCCCTTTAATGGTAGCAGAGTAGCCGGTTACATCATATTTGGTTTTTACAAAGGGGTCGTTGCCTGCTTCAATCAAAGCGGCCAACTTGTCCCGACGCACTTGCAGAATTTCGCTTAAATCCTGTTCGGGTGCTTGGTTGTTTTGAATTTTTTCTGCCATATTATCCCTACTCTTACAGAATTTCTAAAATTTTAATTTGAATGGTACCGCCGGGGGCTTCTACGTCTACCACGTCGCCTGCCACGCGACCGATAATGGCACGGCCAACCGGCGAATCGTCGGAGATTTTACCTTGACGGGGGTCTGCTTCGGCAGAGCCTACCAATTGGTATACCTCTTCTTCGTTAAACTCAATGTCTAACACTTTAACCTTGGCGCCAATGCGGGCTTTGTCGCCTACTTGGTCTTCTTCCGAAATGATTTGCACGTCTTTGAGCATTACTTCCAAATCGGCAATACGGGCTTCGATTTTGGCTTGTTCGTTTTTGGCTTCGTCATATTCGCTGTTTTCAGACAAGTCGCCAAAAGAACGGGCTACCTTAATTTTTTCAGAAACTTCTTTCCGTTTTACGTTGCGAAGAGTTTCCAACTCCTCTTGATATTTCGCCAGACCTTCTTTGGTAAGCATAACTTGTTTTGCTGCCATGATCTCATATCCTTTCAAACAAGGGGACAAAACCCCATAATTACATAGCATATATTATATCCAAAACCACCCTTTTTGTCAAGTGTTTCGTTGGTTTTGCCAAGAAAAGTTGTGGACAAAACGACCCTTGACAGCAAAAATGACCGACCAGATTTGGTCGGTCATTTGAAAACAGTTGCATTAGTTTTCGCTTTTGGGTTGCACAGCCGGAATGGATTGTTTGAGAGAGGCGCGGGTCTTGCGCAGATCCGACAGGTTTTGGGTCAAGCTTTCGTCCGAGCGACGCATCAGGTCGTCAACAAAATCTTGGGCGGCTTTGCGCATATCGCGGCTCTTGGCTTGGGCTTGGGCAATGATTTCGTGTGCTTTGGCTTGTGCCAATTTGGTGATTTCTTCTTGTGCTACCATAGCACGAGCACGTTCTTCAGCCGATTTGATGATGCCTTCGGCTTCACGTTTGGCGGTGGTAATGATATCGGCACGGTCAGATACAATACCTTTGGCTTGCTTGATTTCGGTGGGAATCGACAAACGGATATCGTCTACCAAATTGCGGATTTTTTCCACATCCAGCACACGGCGGCCGCCGGGGAAACTCCAGCCTTTTTCCAGCATATCATCTAATTGATCCAAATATTCTTCGATATTCATAACTCTCGTCCTTTCCGTTTATAACAACATATAAATTTACTCTGTTTTGCGGTAGATAGTCACGCCGATCGTACCGTATTTTTTGGTTTTTCCCGCGACCCAACGATCCACCGCCGGGGGCAAGGGGCAGTCATATGCGTGTTCGCATACCAAAATCGCATAGTCAGACAAGCAAGGCAACAACCGAGGCAATAAATCAGGTAACAGGTTGAGACCGTAAGGCGGATCTAAAAATACCACGTCAAAAGTTTGATCGGCGGTACCGATAAAATCCTGCGCTTTACGGCAGACTACGGTTGCTTGACGGGTCAAATCGGTGATTTGCAGGTTTTGATTGACTACTGCCACCGCTTGTCGGTCAGAATCTACAAACACGGCATGTTTAGCACCCCGTGACAAAGCCTCGATCCCCAGTTGACCGCTACCGGCAAACAAGTCTAACACCCGCCTGCCCTCCAGATCGAACTGAATCGCGCTAAATATAGCTTCCTTGACTTTGTCGGTGGTGGGACGGGTGGTTTCACCCGCAAGGGTTCTTAATACCCGACCACGGGCAACCCCTGTAATAACACGCACGGGGATTCCTCCCTCCTTACCGCATAACCATGTGTATTATCTCATTTTTTCATGGTTATGTCAACAAAAATTTTTGTTTTTTTCCACATTTATGGTTTTTTCACTCAGCAGTTGGGTGAAAATATTGATACACCGCCTGTGCCGATGAAGCATTCATCCCTGCCACTCCTTGCAGTTGCTCCACCGTAGCCCGCTCGATCGCCTCAATACCACCCAAGGCTTTTAGCAACGCCTTGGCACGTGTGGGGCCTACCGTGGGAATGGCAAGCAACGAAGAACGTACCATTTTCTTCGACGACCGCTCTCGGTGATAGGTTATGGCAAATCGGTGGGTCTCGTCTTGAATGGTGGTAATTAAAGTAAACAAGCTCCGATTGGCTTTAATTTCGATTTCTCCCTGTTCTCCCACCAGTGCACGGGTATGGTGTCGACTGTCTTTTACCATACCAAACACAGGCAGGTCGTATCCCTTTTGGCGCAAAATTGGTAATACTGCCGACAGTTGTCCTTTGCCGCCGTCCAACAAAATCAAGTCAGGCAATACCCCAAACCCTTTTTGGGACTGTTTTTGGACTTCGTATTCTGCCATGCGACGAGTCAACACCTCTCGCATAGAGCCGTAATCGTCTTGCCCCGCAAAACTGCGAATGCGAAACCGCCGATACTGACTTTTGGCAGGACGTCCGTCCTCAAACACCACCATGCCCGCCACGTTTTGATCTCCTGCAGTATGAGAAATATCATACGACTCGATTCGGTGCGGTGGTGCGGGCAAATGCAACACCGCCGCCAATTCCTCCAATACCGACTGTTGACGGGATTTTCGTCCCGCTGTATTGACCAATCGTTCTTCGGCATTGCGAATACACAGATCCATCAGTGCCCGTTGTTCCCCTCGTTTGGGTACAAACAAGGTCACTTTTTTGCCTCGCCGCCCAGTCAAATAGTCTGTCAAGCCTTCAACGTTAGAGGGCAATTCGTCCATCATGATCCTTGGCGGAACGTGGCGTGTTCCGTCATAATACTGCAACAAAAAAGCGGCGCGTAGATCTTCAGTAGCAGGATCCACCAAATAGTGCTCTCGATCGGTCAAACTGCCTCCCGAAAAATGGAACACCTCAAAACAACCGGTGTCTACCGTGGCGGCATAGGCAATTACGTCTTGGTGAGCAATGCCCCCTGCCACCATTTTTTGTTTTTCCCCCAATTTTTCAATCGCACGGATCCGATCTCGCAAGGTGGCGGCTTTTTCAAATGCCATGGCTTCTGCCGCCAGTTCCATTTCTTGTTTCAAACGCTGTATGGAAGCACGGTAGCCGCCTTTTAAAAAATTAATAGCGCCTTCTACCGCTTCCTCATGCTCTTGCAACGTCACCCGTCGATTACAAACACCGCGGCACAACCCCATGGCATGATTTAAACAAGGACGCCCTTTGCCCAGATCTTTTGGAAACTGTTTGTGACAAGTGGGCAGACCAAACACCTTGTTGGCTTCGTCCACTCCTTGCTGTACCACCGCGGCGGAATAGTACGGTCCCAAATAGGTTGCGCCATCTTGCTCCAACTGTTTGACCGCTGTGATCTTGCGGTAGGGCGGCGGCGTGATCTTAATGTAGTGATAACCCTTGTCATCTTTGAGCAAAATATTGTATTTGGGCTGATACTGTTTGATCAACGAAGCCTCTAACACCAAGGCCTCAAACTCGTTTTGGCACAAAATATATTCAAACCGTGCCACCTGCTCTACCATGCGAGCCACCTTGGGGGTATGGTCTGACCCCGAACGAAAATATTGGCAAACCCGGTTTTTCAAAGATTTGGCTTTGCCTACGTAGATCACCGTATCTTGCTTGTTGTACATGATGTACACACCCGGGGTCAAAGGCAAGGACAATGCCTTTGCCAGTAATTGGGGTAATTGTGAATCCGGCATTGCTCCTGCCTCCTTTTTTACAAAATTACAATTGATAGGAGCGATAAACCTCGCCCGACAGATCTTTCCAGATCAATTGGTCGTTTTCCACCATCATATAACTATGCGGACTGTTTTCTTTGGGGATTGAAACCGAACCGGGATTGGCATAAACAAAACCGTCGCCTTTCACAACCGTAGGCACGTGGGTATGTCCGCCCAACATCAATCCACCGGTGCAACATTTCATGGGATTTTGGGGAGAATACACATGACCGTGGGTCAAATAAATGGTACGGTTTCCGTCAAAAATCACACCGTAGTCACTCAGCACCGAAAAATCCAACACCATTTGGTCTACCTCGGTATCGCAATTGCCTCGCACACAAAGCAGTTGATCTGCCAAGGGATTCAGCATGGCAATCACCTCTTTGGGTGCATAATCCTTCGGCAAGTCGTTGCGAGGACCGTGATATAAAATATCGCCTAACAACACCAGCTTGTCCGGAGTTTCTCGCTTATATGCTTCCAATAGTTGACGGCAATAATATGCCGATCCGTGGATATCTGACGCAATCATCAATTTCATGGTTTACGCTTCCTTTTCCGTATGTTTTTGGTTAGTATACCACGAATTTCCAAAATAAAAAAGACCTTTGTCCTTTTTTCTAAAAAAATAGGGGGGAATCTTGACAAACCGCCCATTATGCGATATCATTTTGATATCAACCTAAGGAGGATTTATCATGGAAGAAAAAATATTGAAACACAGCAAAAACGGATTGCCGGTATTATGTTTAACCGTTTTGGCTTATCTTTGCGGAATCGCTCTGTTTATTTACGGAGCAGTCACCTTGGAAACCACCGTCACCACGTTGGGAATCGTTTCGGTAGCGGTTGGCGCTTTGTGGTGTTGTGCAGGATGGATCCCCCTGCTTGGATTAAAAGTTTTAAAACCCCAAGAAGCGTTGGTACTCACGCTGTTCGGCAAATACATCGGTACCCTGAAGGGAGAGGGCTTTTATGCCGTTAACCCCTTTTGCGTAGCGGTCAATCCCGCCGCCGAAACCAAACTGAGTCAAAGCGGAGACGTAGGCGGACAGGTCAAAAAAGCCTCGCCATCCACCAACAATCCTACCCGTGTCGACCGCCGCATTTCTTTAAAGATCATGACCTTAAACAACAACCGCCAAAAAATCAACGATTGCTTGGGGAATCCCGTAGAAATCGGAATTGCGGTCATGTGGCGGGTGGTGGACACCGCCCAAGCGGTTTTTCAGGTTGACAATTTCAAGGAATATCTTTCCTTGCAATGCGACAGCGCTCTGCGTAACATTGTACGTATTTACCCCTATGACGTAGCGCCCGGAATCGACACCACCGGCGACGGAATTGCCGACGAAGGCAGTCTGCGTGGCTCCAGCGAGGTGGTAGCCGAGCGCATTCGGGACGAGATTCAGCAAAAGGTAGCCGATGCCGGTCTGGAAATCATAGAAGCCCGCATCACTTATTTGGCCTACGCACCCGAAATTGCGGCGGTTATGCTGCAACGTCAACAAGCTTCGGCAATTATCGACGCAAGAAAAATGATTG
>JAZRFL010000017.1:0-19771 GCA_045661365.1 Acutalibacteraceae bacterium
AACAGTATTTGGCAGGTCAATACCGAACAAGAATATCACGAACAAAATAGCGGTGAATCTTCATGAGTCAATCAGTCAATTGTGTTACAAAAGCAATCAAAACCAATCCCATAATTTTTATGGGATTGGTTTGTCTTATGCTTTGCGGGGTGTTTACCCAAAGTGATGTAGTTGTTGTAAGTCCCATGCTATTGATCGGGATCGGAGCGGTTTTGTTTGTTTATGTGATTGACAAACGCTCTGGTTGTTCTATGCCCCACACGGTATTGCTCACGGTGGTATCGGTGGGTGCCTTAATTGCGCTTGGTTATTTGCTGATTAGTTCTGACCATGTTGCGGTTACTTTGCTGTTTATGGGAAGCGTATTTTTGGCCGTTTTGGCTGTGTATTGGTGCTTGACCAAGCAAATGACCTGGGAGCGCTGCATTGTTTTATTATTGGCTTTTGGCTTTTTATTGCGGTTAAGTTATGTTCTGTATACCCACGTTTGGGTGCGTCAACACGACGTTTGGAATTTTTATTACGGCGATTTCGGTGGATTGACCGATCAGCGACATGCCCAGTATATTGAATATATTGCAACCCATTTGGAGTTGCCGTCGGTTGATCCTACGCAGGTCGCTCTGTCCCAATTGTATCATCCGCCGTTCCACCACATTGTTGCAGGGTTATGGTTGCGTCTCAATTTGGAATTGGGTATTCCTCATTATATGGCATATGAAAATATTCAGCTGTTGACGCTGTTTTATTCTGTTGCGTGTATGATAATCGTTTACCGTATTTTACGCTTGTTGGGTTGTCAAAAGTGGGGATTATTGATTCCTATGGCAATTGTAGTGTTTCATCCTACGTTTATTATTATGGCCGGCAGTATCAATAACGATCTGCTGTCTATCACGTTGGCGTTGTATGGGGTTTATGGCGCAATTCGTTGGTATCAAAAACCAACTGCTTACCATATTGTTACTGTGGCATTGGCGATCGGTTTTTCTATGATGACAAAATTGTCGGGTGGATTGGTAGCGGTTGGAATCGGTTTGGTGTTTTTGTGGAAATGGTTCTTTGTCATATACCATAAACACTCTTTGGCAAAAACGATTTTTTTTCAGTTTCTTTTGTTTGGCGTCGTGTGTTTTCCCTTGGCTCTTTGGTGGCCAATACGCAACGCGGTTTTGTATGAGATGCCCTTTACTTATGTTCCTGCACTCAATGAGTTTAGTGGTCAGTACTTGGGCGAATATACGGCTTCACAACGATGGTTTGAGGTGCGCGGAGAAAGCTTAGAACGAATATTTATGGCTTGGAATAATCAGGAATACGCTTCTTCGTATAACGAATATAATATGTTTTTATCGTTGTTTAAAACATCTGTGTTTGGTGAGTTTACTCTGTTTTTAACTGAATCAACCGATCAACAAGAGATTCATCAGTTTGGTACGGTTTGCAGTCATATTTTGTTTTGGAGCAATATCGGTTTGATTGTCACCTCGCTGTATGCAGGTGTTCGGTGTTGGTTTAAACGGTGGGCACATCCGTTGACCTGGTGTTTTACCTTGATTTGGTTGGTTGTTGTATTGAGTTACGTACAGTTTTGTTTTTCGTTTCCTCAAGCGTGTACGCAAAACTTCCGTTATGCCGTTCCCACGTTACTTTGCGGACTTGTTGCAATCGGGTATTGCGGCATGATCACTACCAAATGGTTCCGTGTGGTCGTTTGTATAGGTACAGGCGTTTTTTGCCTGTCGTCAATGTTGGTGTACGGTTTGCTGGGCATGGTTACCATGTAGTATTGACCATATTAATTATAAAAAAATGACTTCGTTATCTGACGAAGTCATTTTTTTATACACATAATTTGATGCGTTTTCTCATACCATTGTTTGAGGTGGCGCAAATGATGAATTACATTTGGGGTAGCATAATGGTGGTCTCTGTTTTAAGCGGGATTGCTACCGATCGCGTGGACCAAGTCTCACAATCGATTCTTTCCGGAGCGACACAAGCAGTAGAGTTGTGCGTAACGCTATTGGGCATGCTGGTGTTGTGGGGTGGTTTGACTGAGATTATGCAGGTATCAGGATTGTCGGATTTGCTGGGAAAATTGATTTCACCTGTGGTAAAGTGGTTGTTTCCTGAATTGAAATATCACAACAAGGCTAGAAATGCCATTGCATTGAGCATGGCGGCTAATGTTTTGGGGTTAGGAAATGCCGCTACACCATTGGGACTCAAAGCCATGGATGAACTGCAACGAATCAACCACAATTCTTTTGTGGCGAGCAACAGCATGGTTACGTTTGTGGTTTTGAATTCGGTTTCGATTCAATTGATTCCGACCGGGATTGCTGTATTACGAAATAAATATCATTCTGCCGCCCCCATGGAAGTAATGATACCCATTTGGGTTGTATCCATTATTAGTGTAATAGTTGGCGTGGGGTTGGCTGTTTTGCTCAATCAAAGGAGAAAACGGCATGACTGATATAGGAGCATATGTGGTCCCATGTATGGTTTTGGTGATAATCGGCTACGGTATGTTTCGCAAAGTACCTGTGTTGGACACTTTTTTAAGTGGTGCAAGCGGAGGTATGCGGACCATGGTGCGCTTGTTGCCGACTTTGGTTGGATTTATTACAGCAGTAACAATGTTTCAGTCTTCGGGGGCATTGGATATGTTGATGGTTGCTTTTCGTCCCGTTGCTGATTTTATGGGCACACCGGTCGAAGTGATTCCTCTTGCACTCTTACATCCTATTTCCGGCGGTGGTGCAACAGCGATTTTATCTGATTTGTTTACGCGATACGGACCGGACAGTTATATTGGACGGGTTGCATCGGTCATGTGTGGCTCGGACGAGACAACTTTCTATGCAGTAACCGTTTACTATGGTTCTGTTGGTGTAAATCGAGCAAGACATACGTTACTTGCGGCACTGGTGGCGGATTTTTCGGTGGTGATAAGTAGCGCATTTGTAGTTTCGTTCCTTTTATGACAAGTATAATTACGGACAAACATACATATGGTGTACTAATAGGGAGAGGGGATATCGTGACAAATCTACAGCAGATTTTTTCGTACTTGCCATGTTGGTTGCATGAGCCGATCGACCGTTTATCAAACGGAGAAAAAGAACAATTACATGAAATTCGTTTGCGAGCGGAAATGCCTGTGGTTTTAACCATGGCCGATGGATGCTTTTTTATCGATTTTGAGGGACATCTTCATAATTGCCGCCAAAATCAAACGTTGGTATGTACTAAGGCGGATTTAGATCAAACTGTTCGAATGATTTGTGAATTTTCTATTCATACATATCAGAGAGAATTAACCAAGGGTTATATTACCTTACCGGGCGGACATCGTGTGGGAATTGCTTCTACTGCTGTGGTAAAAGAGAACGAGATAACTTCTGTCAAAGAAATATCTTCGGTCAATATACGGGTTGCACGTCAAGTGAAAGGTTTGGCAGACCAGATTGTATCATTGGCAGAAAAAGGCGGAGTGCTGATTATCGGTTGCCCGGGCTGCGGAAAAACTACTGTTTTACGGGATATGGCACGTCAATTATCAGGTGAGCAAATACCCGGAAACAAAGTGGTGTTGATTGATGAGCGAGGTGAATTGGCGGCATTGTATAACGGAAAACCGCAAAATGATATTGGTGTGAATACCGATGTTTTAAGCGGATTCCCCAAAACAACTGCCATGGAATTGGCTACGCGCAGTTTGTCACCACAGATTATGATTTGTGATGAAATTGGTTCCCAACAAGAGGCAGAAGAAATCCTTGTGTGCGTTCATGCCGGCATTCGTATCGTGGCAAGCTTGCATGCAAATAGTTTAGAAGAAATACAGAGAAAATCGTGGGCAATGGCATTGATTCGGTCAAATGTATTTGAAACGCTTGTACTGCTTGACGGTAACCAAGGAAAAGGCAGGGTAGAAAGGATTGTAAAAACCAATGATTGGCTGGCTGAGATTTATGGGGATCGTATTACTGATTTTGACCATCAATTTAATCGGTATACAAATTTTATTACAATATAACAAACGAATTGTATTTTGGCAACAAATGACAAAACTAACCAAATATTTTGCAAACGAAATTCGATACACGTCTGATTCACCGTATAAAATTTTACTTCGATTTTTATGGCAATATCCCTATGACGGTTGGTGTCTTAATGATGGGGAAGAACGAGAGTTTCACAAACTTTTTTTGTGTTTGATTCAGCCTACTTTAGTTCAATTGGCAATTACCAAGGAGCAGAGATCTTTAATTGAATCATACGCATTTGGGGTTGGCTGTACTGATGCTGAAGGACAGTTTTGTCACATGGAGCATTACGGTATTCGATTTCAAGAAATGCTTGAAACTGCTCAACACGACAAACAGAGCAAAGGAAAACTTTATCAACGATTATGCGTTTTGACCTCAATAGGCATCGGGATTTTGTTGATATAGAGAAGGATGATGAAGACGTGGACGTGGATCTGATTTTCAAAATCGCCGCAATCGGAATTATTGTAGCGGTTCTTAACCAATTGCTGATTCGTTCGGGTCGCGAAGAACAAGCCCTTATGACCACGTTAGCGGGGCTGATTGTGGTTTTATTTATGATGACCAAAGAGATTGCCGAACTTTTTGACATGATTAAAGATGTGTTTGATCTATGAACGTAGCTGTTGTTGTGGGGATTGCTATGTTAACGGTGGTTGGTGTTTTATTGCTTCGTCGTTATAATCCCGTATATGCTTTGGTTTTGGCAATGGTTGGCGGAGGTATTGTTTTGGGGGCTTGTTTGTCGTTGTTGCAGCATACCACCGAGTTTTTGCAGGAGTTGTCTCGGCGGGCGGGCAGTCATGGCGAATGGCTTAAATTATTGGTTAAAGCAATCGGAATTGGGTATGTTTGTCGTTTTGCATCAGATATGTGTTGTGATGCTGGCGAAACTGCGATAGCAGGATACGTAGAATTGGCAGGAAAGATTATGATTGTGACTTTGGCGTTGCCGATGCTCACACAAATCGTTCAAACGATTATGAAGTTGATGGAATTATGAAATACATAGGAACAATTCTTTTATTTTGTTTGATTTTTACCGTATGGGTACAAGGTGAAACAGATCCGACACAGTTGATACAAGAACAATGGGAAAATAGTGGACTACAGCAAACGATTGACCAATTGGATTCGCAAACCAAGCAATTGTTGGAAGACTTCGGGATTTCACCAAAAAATGTGTTTTCCGGAAAAGGATTCTCTTTTTCGTCACTGGGAGAAGCAATGTCATTTTGGTTTACAGAAGCGATGAGCGGCATATTACTGGCGGTCGGTGGTGGCAGTTGTATTATTTTGCTTAGTTCTTTTGTCAAAAACATATCACTTACAACCGAAACGCAACACGACTTGATGGAGCATTTTTTTGCTACCGTTTGCCTAACGTCTGTCTTAATTGTTCCTCTTGGTGAAACATTGACCAAGACAGCGACTGCGATTGGCGGCGTAGGACAATTTATGCTTGCATTTATACCGATATATGTGGGGATTTTAATGCAGGCAGGACATATTTTCATGGCCGGCAGCACAGGAGGAGTCGTGTTTGGCTGCTCACAAATAATCGTATATTTAGCAAACCATTTGTTGATGCCGCTTTTGGGAATGTTTATGGGTGTTTCGTTGTGTCGGTGGGTTTCACCGGGTAATAAATTGACAAGCATGACCGCGGCAATCAAAAAGGTTGTCGTTTGGGTGCTGGGTATTTCCACCACATTGTATTCTGCTGTGTTGGCGATTACAGGGGGAGTACAAGGTGCGGCGGATTCCTTATCACAACGTACAACACGCTATTTTATCGGGAATATGGTTCCGGTGGTAGGTGGGGCACTTTCTGAATCGGTTGGCATGGTACAAAGTTGCTTGTCGCTTGTGAAGACCGGGAGCGGAATGATTGGAATCGGTGTTGTATTGGTTATGCTGTTACCGGTTTTTTTGGAGATTGTATTATGGCGATTGGGCGTTATGGTATTGACATCATTGTCTGAAATTATGGACACATCTTTGCTTACGGGTTTGCTACAATCCATTGGCGATACGATTGGTATTGTTTTTTCGGTGATTGTTTGTTGTTTTGTAGTTTATGTTGTTTCTCTTGGTGTTATGGCCTCAGCGGGTGGGTAATCTATGAATACGGCAAAAGAAATCGTACTAAACATTTGCGTGATTTCAATAATTGTTGGTGTGCTACGGTATATGATTCCGCAAGGTAATTTCGGGAAAATCACCGGTTTTGTTGTGTCGGTATATTTGGTTGTTATGCTAATAAGCCCCATGGGTGAACAATTTGAGTTAGAGACATACCCTGTTGAGAAGTTTGTACCGGCTGAACTTTCCGAGGAAAGTGCATATCAATTGGAGCAAGCAGCTGTCAAAGAGGTTGAGGCAACGGTAGCCCTGATTGCAAGCCAAGAAAAAATCCCTGTAACGATTCAGTCTTTAGAAACGTCGGTGAAAGATTATCGGGTGTTTATCGATCGTGTTTCTTTATCTGTTCAGGGTACGGTGTCCGAAAAAAACAAAATAAAAACACAGGTGCAGTCTGCAATTCAAACTATGGTTGAGGTGGTAAATTAAAAAATGAAATGGGATAAGGCGATTGCTTTTTTTAAGAGTAAAGGAAAATATAATTGGTTGTTTGCCATAGGTTTATTGGGGATTTTATTAATCGGTTTATCAGGTGTATTGTCTGGCGGTGAGGTATCAAATAATGAAACGTCTTCGGTTACTGTTTCGTCAGAGCAGTATGCCGCAAATTTAGAAAATCAGTTATGCGATATGTTGCAACATGTTGATGGCGTTGGAAAATGTAAGGTTATGGTTACCATTGATCAAGGGACCGAATACATTTACGCTACGCAAGAAAAGAACAGTAAAAACACTATCGAAACCAGCGAGGACAACAAGTTTTCGGCAGAAAATGAATCTGCTGACGAAGAAACGTATATCATGGTTGAAACCGACAACGGAGAGCAACCGTTGTTGATTACACAATTATCTCCCAAGGTGAAAGGAGTGGTGGTCGTGTGCGGCGGGGGAGATAATCCTGCTGTATGTCAGAAAGTATGCAAAGCGGTAGCAACTGCTTTGCATATCAGTGAAACACGTATTTGCGTGATACAAGGTACAATTTCTTGAAAGGATGAATATTTTTATGTCAAAACAAAAAACATTTTCAAAAAAACGGAGTGTATTGTTAGGTGTTTTGGTGCTCTTTTTGGGTGTGGCAGTTTATCTGAATTGGTATTTGTCTGCCGAACAACCGACCTCGGTGTCCAACGTATTGAGTGGGAATTCTATGGGGCAGGCATTATATGTTAATGCCGATGCCACAGAAACGACAGAAGAGAATTATTTCACAAAAGCCAGAACCAACCGCAAACAGGCGAGAGATGCTGCGCTGGCAGAATTGAAGGAAATCATCGACAACGTAAAATCTGAAGCATCTGCTGTTGCTCAAGCAACCGATCATTCGGTGACTATAGCGAAAAATATAGAAACCGAAGGGAACATAGAGGAACTGGTAAAAGCAAAAGGATTCACAGAATGTGTAGCCATTATCGGCGAGAGTGATGTAACGGTGATCGTGCAAACAAATGGGCTTCTTGCTGACGAAACAGTACAAATTCAAGAGATTGCACGACAAGAAAGTCGATTTTCTTTGCAAAATATTAAAATAATTGAAGTAAAATAGTTGAGAAGTTGAAAAAATGTGGTATAATACCCTTGAAGGAGATGATTCCATGAATCCGAAAATTACCAATAAACAAACAGCCGGTGTGGTTGTGTCGGAAAATGTTATTGCAAAAATTGCGGGTGTTGCCGCATTGGAAGTACGGGGTGTCGCTAATTTGACGCCAATCGGTTCCGATTTCAGAGGTCTTACCAAGCGTACGTTAGAGGCCAAAGCAATTCGTGTTAAATCTCTTGACGGAGCCATGGTCATTGATATTGCTATTATTGCCACTCCCGTTGTCAAATTAAGTGACGTTTGTAAAAATGTACAGCGTGCAGTAAAATCTTCGGTACAAAACATGATTGGTCGTCCGGTGTCTCGTGTCAATGTTTTGGTCAAAAATATTGCTTCACCAAAAATCAAATAGCGTTGAGTATATTAGGTAGGAAGTAAATTATGAAACGAAGTGTAGCCAGAGAACAGGCATTTATACTAATATTTGAAAAAAGTTTTCGCGATGAATCCATTCCCGAAATTATTGAATCTGCCGTAATTGCCCGTCAATTGGAAGAAGATTCTTTTATGAACGAACTGGCAATCGGGACTTTTGACAATTTGGAAGCAATCGACGCTTTAATTGACAAGCATTGCATTGGTTGGAAACGAGAACGACTTTCCCGTGTCGCACTTGCGATTTTGCGCCTGTGTTGTTTTGAATTATTGTTCCGCCCCGATATTCCTGTTGGGGTATCAATCGACCAAGCGGTAGAATTAGCCAAGAAGTTTGCAACTGCCGATGATGCATCATATATCAACGGTGTATTGGGCTCTGTTTCTCGCAAGGAGGAACTGTCTAAGCAATGAGAATCTTGGGAATTGATACCAGTAACTATACTACTTCGGCTGCTTTTTGGCAACCGACCCTTTCTCAAATGGATACCGCCTCAAGACTGTTGCCCGTTCCCAAAGGGAACATGGGGTTGCGGCAAAGTGAGGCGGTTTTTCATCATACACAAGCCTTGGATCAAATGATTGAGTCGGTGTGCGAAGGGAAAAAATCTCCGAAAGCTATTGGCGTTTCGGTTGCGCCAAGAACGGCGACGGGATCTTATATGCCTTGTTTTACTGTTGGAAAAATGGCTGCCTATTCTATAGGAAGTGTGTTACATATTCCTGTTGTGGAATGTTCTCACCAAGAAGGTCATATTGCAGCTGCCGCTTTTGGCTCGGGACATACGGAATTATTGACCGAAAGGTTCATTGCGTTTCATGTTTCGGGCGGGACAACCGAAGCAGTTTTGGTAGAACCTAAGGCGAACTATGGCTTTGAAGTATCTTTGATTGCAACTTCTTTGGATTTAAAAGCGGGCCAAGCTGTGGACCGTGTAGGTGGTATGCTTGATCTAGCTTTCCCGGCAGGAAAAGAACTGGACAAACTTGCCCAAAGTGGTATTTTGCCCCGTAAACCAAAGGCAACCATGAAGGGGGCCGATTGCAGTTTATCCGGGATTGAGAACCAATGTCGTCAATTATTGGAACGTGGTACAGCAAAGGAAGAAATTGCGCGTTATTGTATTGAAGCAATCGGCGCGGCAATTTCGGCAATGACCGAAGCCTTGCTTGCGGAACATGGCAATTTACCGTTGTTGTATGCCGGTGGTGTGATGTCTAACTCTATTTTACAAAAACAATTGTCGGAGCGATTTGGTGGTTTTTTTGCGCCGCCTGCGTTTTCTTCTGACAATGCTGCAGGGGTAGCTTACCTTGCTGCTTTACGATTGGAATCATTGCAATGAACGAACTTGTATTATCAGTTACTCAATTAAATACTTACACCAGAAATCTCTTGGAACAAGACCCTTACCTTGCCAATGTTTTTGTAGTAGGGGAGATTTCTAATTTTACCAATCATTATCGTTCTGGACATTGGTATTTGAGCTTAAAAGACGAAAATGCATTGATTGGTGCGGTGATGTTCCGTTCTGCCGTTCAGCGAATGCGGTTTGTCCCGCAGGATGGAATGCGGGTGATTTGCCGCGGGCGGGTGACCTTGTATGACCGAGACGGGCGATATCAATTGTATATTGAAGATATGCAACCCGATGGATTGGGGTCCCTCAGTCTCGCTTTTGAGCAGTTAAAAGACAAACTTGAAAAAAACGGTTTGTTTGATCAGCAACATAAAAAAACGTTACCTGCCTTTCCTGAAACGATTGCTTTGGTGACGTCTCCTACGGGTGCGGCGGTACAAGATATGCTGAATATTTTAACTCGTCGGTATCCTGTAGCTAAAGTGCTTATGTGTCCCGTGCAAGTGCAGGGTGAATCGGCGGCAGGCCAGCTGACCGAAATGATTAATACGCTGTCTTTGCGTGATGACGTTGACGTGATAATTATTGGCAGGGGCGGTGGTTCTATGGAGGATCTATGGGCTTTTAATAGCGAAGAATTAGCCTTTGCCATTTATAATTGTCCGATTCCCGTGATCTCGGCGGTTGGACATGAAACCGATTTTACCATTTCCGATTTTGTAGCTGATCTGCGAGCGCCAACCCCTTCGGCGGCGGCAGAGTTGGCAGTACCCCAATTGACCGATTTGTTGGCATCCCTTGCTTGGTATAAAGAACAAATGAAAAATCGCCTTGTGGGACGTTTGGATATGGAAGAACGAATGCTTAAACAGTTGTCAAGTAATCCCAAACTAACGACCCCACAAACAATAATAGAACCTTATATGCAACGGCTGGATTTGTTAGAACAACGATTTGCTTCGGCAATCAGATCGGAGGTTGCCAAGCAAGAAAATCAATTTCAAACCTGTTCAGCACGGCTGAATGCTTATTCGCCGTTAGGGGTGTTAAAAAGAGGATATGCTTTGGCAAAAAAAGATGAACTGGTTATACGGTCTGCCGAGCAATTGACGGTAGGAGATCGCATTCGCCTTGTGTTTGGACAAGGCAACGCCACTTGTGTGGTGGAACAAAAGGAGGAAGTGTAAATGGCAACTGCAAAGCAACCAAGCTTTCAAGAAGCGATGGAACGATTAGATGAAATTGTGCGTTTGTTAGAAGAAGGCAGTCGCCCTTTGGAAGAATCTATTGACCTTTATGAAGAAGGTCAATCCCTTTCCAAATTATGCGAAAAAACGTTGACAGAAGCTCGTCTAAAAATCGAAGAATTGGGGAAGGAGCATGCTCAATGAATGTGAAAGAACGTTTAAATGAATATGCAACCTTGACCGAACAAGCGTTAGAAAAAGCATTACCTGTGGCTAACACACCCTATGATGCCTATAATCGTTTGGTGGAAGCCATGCGCTATTCTGTGCTTGGCGGCGGCAAACGGATTCGTGCCGCGTTGTGCCTGGAATTTTGTCGTATTTGCGGTGGGAACATATATGATGCGTTACCATTTGCCTGTGCGGTGGAAATGATTCACGCTTACTCATTGATTCACGACGATTTGCCTTGTATGGACGATGATGATTTGCGCCGCGGTAAACCCTCTTGTCATATTGCCTATGGTGAGGCTATGGCTCTGTTGGCGGGCGATGCCTTGCAAGCCTGCGCCTTTAAGACCGCTTTAAATGCGTCAAGCATTCCTGCCGAACAAGTGGTAAAAGCTACTGAATTACTTACTAAATGTTGCGGGTATGAAGGTATGTGCGGTGGGCAGGCCATGGACTTGGACGCAGAAGAGAATCCTGCTGACGCTAAAACGCTGACAGAAATTCACACCGGGAAAACCGGTATGATGATTCTTGCGGCTGCCAAAATGGGTTGCTTGGCGGCATGTGCAACCGAAGAACAGTTAAAAGCGGCGGAAGAATATGCCTTGGAATTGGGGATGATCTTCCAAATGGTAGACGATGTGTTGGACGTGATCGCCACCGAAGAGGAATTGGGGAAACCCATTGGTAGTGACGTTCAGTGTGGTAAAACCACTTATGTGACCTTGTTTGGGGTGGAGAAAACCATGGAATATGCCGCTATACATCATAAACGAGCGCTCAATACTTTGTCTTTATTTGGAGAAGAAGGCGCGTTTTTGGCGCAGTTTTCTGACTATTTATTGCATCGCAAGCATTAAAGGATTTGGTTATGTTTCTTGAAAAAATCAACAGTCCTGCCGATGTTAAGGCTTTATCACCCAAGGATTTACCGGTTTTGTGTCAAGAAATCCGTGAAGAACTGATGCAAACCGTTTCTCAAAACGGTGGGCATTTGGCCTCAAATTTGGGAATGGTAGAGTTAACGGTAGCGTTGCATCGACATTTTCATTCTCCTGTCGATCAATTTGTGTTTGACGTTGGACATCAATGCTATACCCACAAATTACTTACCGGTCGTTACGACCGCTTTGCCTCTTTGCGTCAGCAAGGGGGCTTGTCCGGTTTTACTCGCCCGCAAGAAAGCGAGCACGACGTTTTTTTATCCGGGCACAGCAGTACGTCGGTTTCCGCGGGGCTTGGTTTGGCGGTCGCGGCACAACTACAACAACAAGCCCATTATACCGTTTCGATTATTGGTGACGGTGCATTGACCGGCGGCTTGGCATACGAGGGTCTTAACAATGCGGGACGCATGAAAAATAACAAGCACATTGTGGTGATTAACGACAATAAAATGTCTATTTCAGGCAATGTGGGAGGTATGGCACGTCATTTGGCGGCGATTCGCATACGTCCGGGGTATTCAAAGGCAAAAAGCCGATTTGCCAATGGTTTGTTGCATATTCCGTTCATTGGAAAATGGTTACATCGCATTGTTTACCGCGGAAAGACTTTTCTCAAAAATCTGTTATATCACAGTACGGTGTTTGAAGATTTGGGGTTTTCGTATATCGGTCCGGTTGACGGGCATGATTTGCACCAATTGGAGCAGGCTTTTGAATCAGCCAAATTGACTCATCGCCCGGCTTTGGTGCATGTATGTACATGTAAGGGTAAGGGATATGTTTTTGCAGAAAAAACACCAAAGGATTATCATGGCGTTTCTTCCGGTATGGATATTGATACAGGAGAATGTAAACCGTCGGCGGACAGTTTTTCTCACGTGTTTGGAAAAACAATGTGTGATTTGGCAAAAGAAAATCCATCGATTTGCGCAATTACTGCAGCCATGTGTGACGGTACCGGCCTGACCGAGTTTGCAAAACAATTCCCTCAACGTTATTTTGATGTAGGGATTGCCGAAGAACATGCGGTAACCTTTGCTTCAGGTCTTGCCAAGGGAGGTATGATTCCCTTTGTTGCTATTTATTCTTCCTTCTTACAGCGTGGCTATGATCAGTTGATTCATGATGTTTCTGCGCAAGGTGTCAAGGTTGTCTTGTGTGTTGATCGAGCAGGATTGGTGGGGGAGGACGGTGAACTTCATCATGGTATATTTGATGCTTCTTATTTGCGCACCATTCCTTCCGCTGTGGTGTATTCGCCATGTAACTTTGAACAATTACAAGAATCCTTGCGACGTGCTTTGGCTTTGCCCAATGGCTTGATTGCCATTCGGTATCCTCGCGGCAGTCAACATAAACTGCTTGATAACATAAAATTAAACGATGACGTGACCGTCCTGAAAAAAGGGGAAAACAACCGTGCGTTGGTAACCTATGGACGTTTGACAGGTGCTTGTATAGAAGCGGCTACTGCTTGCAACGCAGACGTTATCACGATCAATCAAATCAAGCCATTGCCCGATGTGCTGTTTTCTGAAATGCTTTCATACAAAGAATTGTATCTTTTTGAAGAAAATGTGGAAATCGGCGGCGTTTCGCAAGAAATTCTTGCAACTTTATGCAAAATGGGTTATAATGGTTCTGCTTATACGGTAACATTGGGAGATCAGTTTGTTTCCCATGCATCGACAGAGCAATGTTTGGCACATTGTGGTTTGACTGTCGATCAGATTGTTTCGTTTGTTGAGTCGCAAGGAGCATCGGTATGAGTAGATTAGATAAAGAATTGCTTGATCGCAATTTAGTTGTTAGCCGCGCAAAAGCTAAGGTACTGATTGATGGCGGCAATGTTTACGTAAACGGTAAGTGTTGCAAGAAATGTTCACTTGTTGTGAGCGATGTGGATGAAATTGAAATTCGCGGGGGAGAAACGCGCTTTGTCAGCCGTGGCGGCTATAAATTATTAAAGGCAATCGAAACTTTTTCTATCAATTTACAAAATAAGGTTTGCATGGACGTGGGAGCATCTACCGGCGGCTTTACCGATTGCATGTTGCAACATGGAGCAGATAAGGTGTATGCGGTCGACGTTGGAACCAATCAATTGGTCGATTCATTGCGTCAAGATCGACGAGTTGTCAGTATGGAACAGATTAATTTTCGATATATGACTTCCAACGATATTCCGGAATCAATTGATTTTGCGTCGGTTGACGTATCGTTTATTTCGTTAGATAAAATCCTTCCCCCTCTGTATGAGATATTATCTATAAACGGTCGTGCTGTTTGTTTGATCAAACCTCAATTTGAAGCCGGCAAAGAGAATATAGGAAAAAATGGTATTGTACGCAATCAAAACGTTCATCTTCAAGTGTTGTATCATTTGTTACGTATAATAAACGATAACGGTTTTACTGTTTTAGGATTAACGTTTTCTCCCGTTAAAGGTTCTCACGGGAATATAGAATACTTAGTTTATATAACCAAAGAAATGGCGGAAGCATGTTTGGTAGTGCCCGAGCAAACGGTAAAAGCCGCCTATCAGGAATTGGGTGACACAAATTGAAAACAGTGCTTATTGCCAAGCCGGACGATTACAAAGCAGGTGAAAACGCATATCAAATCCGTGAAGTATTGCAGCGGTTGTCGATTGAGATTCTGCCTGTTGATTATTTCCAACAAGCCGACTGGGTAACGGTTGTCGGTGGTGACGGTACGATTATGCATACCGCTAAGCGTGCGGCAGAATATGATTTACCTATTTTGGGAATCAATTCAGGGCGGGTAGGCTTTTTGGCGGGCCTTGAGCCTGATGAAGCACATTTGCTTTCCTGCATTCCAAATGGTGAATATACGATCGACTCTCGCATGTTATTGTCGATTTCGTTTGAAAAAGACGGAGTAGTTGAAAATCATTATGCATTAAATGAAGCGGTTGTAACCCGCAATGGCCCTGCACGAATGATGGATATTTGTTTGCGAGACGGATTGCAGGGGGGGCAAGTTAATTACCGTGCCGACGGCTTGATCGTTGCTACTCCCACGGGATCTACTGCTTATTCTATGTCAGCGGGTGGTCCCATCTTAGATCCGTTTATTGAAGGACTTATTGTCACTCCTATTTGTCCGTATTCGTCGCCTTCTCGCTCGCTGGTCTTTTCACCGGCACATCCTTTGTATATTAACGCTCGCTGTCCCGACAACGGACAAACCATTGTTTGTATGGACGGTGAAACGCCTATTGATATTACGGGAAGCGAAATTATGGTGCAAAAATCAACCGACCGTGCGGTTCGGTTGATTCGAATCAAGAAGGACACTTTTTTCGATGTATATAATAATAAAATGATGAACAGGAACGTGTAGCATGAAAAAGCAACGTCATGAAAAAATTAAAGAAATTATCGCCGAGTATGTGGTTGAAACACAAGAGGATCTGTTGCGGTATCTAAAATCGGCAGGATATGAAGTAACGCAAGCAACCGTTTCACGAGATATGAAAGAGTTGCGGTTGATTAAAGCATTGGATTCCCATGAAAATTACCGATATATGAGTCCCAAAAGCGAGATTTCCAAATTGGGTATGAATTTTTCCGACATATTTATGGGTGCGGTGGTTCACGTGGATTATGCCATGAATAACGTGGTACTAAAATGCCACAGCGGTATGGCTAACGCCGCGTGTGCCGCGTTGGATAATATGAATTTATCGTCTATTGTAGGCACGTTGGCGGGAGACGATACCATTTTGGCAATTACTCGTACAGAACAACAAGCACAAAATTTAGCACATGAATTTACCATGATGCTACGCGATAGGTGATCGACGGTGTTAAGCACTTTACAAATCGAAAATGTAGCGGTAATTGAAAAAGCACAGATTGAGTTCACGCCCGGCTTTTGTGTGTTGACCGGTGAGACCGGGGCGGGGAAATCGATTTTGATCGATTCCTTGAGCGCTGTTTTGGGAAGTCGAACGTCCAAGGATTTGGTGCGTCACGGTAGTGATAAGGCAACGGTGTCAGCTTTGTTTGAAAATTGCTCTCATGAGGTCCTCGACAAATTAGAGGAATTGGGATTTCCGTACGACGATAACAGCGTACTGTTACACCGCACGATCACGGCAGATGGTCGTACCACCTGCCGTATTAATGGGTGTCCCGCCAATACGGCAATTCTTCGTCAGTTGGCAGTTTTATTGATCAATATTCACGGACAACAAGACAACCATTCTTTGTTAGACTCAACTTCACATGGCGCTTTTGTGGACCAATTATTACAAGATACCGATGTTTTGGCGCAGTATCAAAATGCGTATCAGACCTATAAACAATTGACTGAAAAATACGATCAATTGCAAATGGATGAGGCAGATAAAGCACGGCAGATTGATATGTTGACATACCAAGTAAATGAACTTTCTGCCGCCAATTTACAGGTCGGCGAATATGAGCAACTTTCTGCTCGTAAAAAAATTGCCGCTAACAGCGAAAAAATCGCAACCGCTTTGCAAACGGCACTGGCATATTTAGAAGGTGACGAACATCAAAGCGGTGGGGTTGACATGGTACAATCGGCCGCAGATTTTATGGATGATTGCGCCGGATATATGTCGGTGGACGGTATCGATGAACGGTTACGTTCTTTGGGTTATGAATTGGATGCGGTACGCGATGAGATACGAACCTTGTCAGAAGATTTGGTTTTTGATCCAAGAGAATTGGCAGAAATTGAAGAACGGTTGGATCTGCTGTATCGATTGTCTCGTAAATACGGACAGGACGAGACCGCTATGTTGACCTATTTGCAACAAGCCAAAGCGGAATTGGCGAAATTGGAATCATCCGACCAATTGTTGCAGGAGATCTCGCAAAAAATGATGTTGGCAAAGCAAACGGCTCTTCGAGCCGCCGACCACTTGACCAAAGCACGTCAAGCAGCGGCCGAGGTCTTAGATCGAGCGGTGCAGGATGAATTGCAGTTTTTAAATATGCCAAACGTTCGGTTTATTACGCAAATTACTCCTTGCGAAATGTATGCCAACGGACAGGAAAAAATGGAGTTTTATATTTCTGCCAATCCCGGTGAAATGCCAAAACCGTTGTCAAAAATTGCATCGGGCGGGGAACTTTCTCGCATTATGTTAGCAATTATCAGTGTATTAACACGACAAGACAAGGTAGATACTCTGATTTTTGATGAAATCGATGCAGGGATCAGCGGACGAGCTGCGTTGAAAGTAGGGGACAAGCTTCGACAAACGGCAGAGCAACATCAAATTATTTGTATTACCCATTTGGCGCAAATTGCCGCCAAAGCAAATACCCATTATCTAATTGAAAAAAATGTTAAATCAGAGCAGGCGGTTACCACTGTAACACAATTGTCATGTGATGATCGTTTGCAAGAATTAGCGCGGATCATCGGTGGCGAGACTGTTACATCAGCTTCGTTACAAACTGCTCTCGAACTTATGAACCAATAAATTATCATGTGCGGAGGTACTAACATGACAGTATATGAAGAACTGGTTGCCCGTGGCTTGATTGCCCAAGTAACCGACGAAGATGAAATCAAAGAAATGGTTAACAATGGGAAAGCGGTGTTTTACATCGGTTTTGACCCCACTGCAGACAGTTTGCACGTTGGTCACTTTATGGCGTTGTGCCTGATGAAACGCCTGCAAATGGCAGGAAATCGCCCCATTGCATTGATTGGCGGCGGTACAGCCATGATCGGTGACCCTTCGGGTCGTACCGACATGCGCCAAATGATGACGCCTGAAACCATTGCTCATAACTGCGAATGCTTTAAAAAGCAAATGAGCCGCTTTATTGACTTTTCCGAAGGCAAAGCTATGATGGTTAACAATGCCGATTGGCTGCTTGACTTGAATTATGTTGAATTGCTTCGTGAAGTCGGGGCTTGCTTCTCTGTAAATAATATGCTTCGTGCCGAATGCTATAAACAACGCATGGAAAAGGGCTTGTCTTTCTTGGAATTCAACTATATGATTATGCAAAGCTACGATTTCTATGCTTTATATCAAAAATATGGTTGTAATATGCAATTCGGCGGCGATGACCAATGGTCCAACATGCTTGGCGGTACTGAATTGATTCGCAAAAAGCTGGGGAAAGATGCTTATGCCATGACCATTACGTTGCTTCTTAACTCCGAGGGGAAAAAGATGGGTAAAACTCAAAAAGGTGCGGTATGGCTGGATGCCGAAAAAACCACACCTTATGAATTTTATCAATATTGGCGCAATGTGGACGATGCCGACGTAATTAAATGTATGAAAATGCTTACCTTTGTTTCGTTGGAAGAAATCAATGAATTGGCCAAGGCAGAAGGTAGCGAGCTCAATGCGGTTAAAGCACGTTTGGCTTATGAACTTACCGCCATGGTGCATGGGAATGAAGAAGCCGACAAAGCCAAAGCGGCAGCAGAGGCATTGTTTGGCGGTGGCGGAAATTTAGAAAATGTTCCCACTACCGATTTGACCGATGCTGACTTTACCGATGGTGGTATCGTCATTACCGATCTGCTTATTCGTTGTGGTTTATGTCCTTCCAAAGGGGAAGCCAAACGGTTGATCCAACAAGGCGGTGTAGCGGTAAACGAGCAAAAAATTACCGATCCCTTTGCTGTTGTGGGGGTCGACGCTTTTGTCGAAGGTTACGCAATGATCAAAAAGGGTAAAAAGACTTATCATAAGGCTGTGAAAGCATAATGAAACGAGCAAGCGGCGTTTTGATGCCTATCTTCTCTTTACCGGGTGAATATTCGGTTGGTAGTTTTGGTTGTGAAGCAAAGGAATTTGTGGATTTTCTTGCAGAAAACGGGTTTAAGTATTGGCAAATTTTGCCATACGGCGTTACCGACTCCTTTCATTCGCCGTATCAGTCCTACTCGGCGTTTAGCGGCAATCCTTATTTTATAGATTTGCCTACCTTAGCAAAGCAAGGGTTGATTACCAAAGAGGAGTTGGCTGAGGCCAAACAGAAATCCCCCTACCTTTGTGAATACAAACGGTTGGAAGAAGAGCGCATGGCATTGCTCAAAAAAGCGGCTATGCGGGTTTCGACGGTAGAACGTGCAATGATTGCCGATTGGGCGAAAGAAACCTATGCAGGGGATTTTGCCAGATTTATGGCACTCAAAGAAGCGAATGACGGTAAATGTTGGGTGGAATGGATCAACAATACCCCCGATGCCGACACCGAGTTTGTTTGGCAGTTTACCCAATATCACTTTTTCTCGCAGTTGCATGATTTGACAGCATACGCGCATAAAAATGGTGTTCGCATCATTGGGGATTTACCGATTTACGTGTCTTTTGACAGTTGTGACGTATGGAGCAATCCCGAACAGTTTATGTTGGATGAAAAAGGTTACCCTACTCATGTAGCAGGCTGTCCGCCCGATTATTTTGCGAAAGACGGCCAACTGTGGGGGAATCCCTTGTACGATTGGGATAAAATGAAAGCCGATGATTTTTCTTGGTGGAAAAAACGCTTGGCGTTTTCGTTGTTAGGATTAGATGGTCTTCGATTGGATCATTTTCGTGGGTTTGAATCTTTTTGGGCGGTTCCTGCTTCGGAAAAAACGGCGGTAAACGGTCGGTGGCTCAAAGGTCCCGGTATGGCGTTTGTTCGTGCTATGAAATCGGTAGCGGGAGATAAGCTTATCATCGCCGAAGATTTGGGGGACATTACGCCTGAAGTAGAGCAGTTAGTAAAAGATAGCGAATTTCCCGGTATGCGGGTGTTTCAATTTGCTTTTTTGGGTGGCGACAATCCTCATTTGCCCCATAACTACATTAAAAATTGTGTGGCTTATTCCGGTACCCATGACA
>JAZRFL010000018.1:0-20595 GCA_045661365.1 Acutalibacteraceae bacterium
TGGCGACCTTCGATTACAGCATCGGCCATGGCACCAACCAACAAGTTAACAGCGCGGATCGCGTCGTCATTGCCGGGGATTACATAGTCAACATCATCGGGATCGCAGTTGGTATCAACGATAGCAACAACGGGGATGTTCAATTTGTGAGCTTCAGCTACAGCAATTTTTTCTTTGCGGGGGTCAACAACAAACATAGCTACGGGAGCTTTTTTCATGTTCTGGATACCGCCCAGGAATTTTTCCAATTTTTCGATTTCGCCGTTGAGTTTGATTACTTCCTTTTTGGGGAGCAAATCAAAGGTACCGTCTTCACGCATTTTGCGCAATTGGTTCAAACGGTCAATACGACGACGAATGGTGCGGAAGTTGGTCAACATACCGCCCAACCAACGAGCATCAACATAAGGCATTTCGCAACGTTCGGCTTCTTCTTTCACCGACAGTTGAGCTTGCTTTTTGGTACCTACAAACAGGATTTCACCGCCGTCTTTGGTTGCTTCCCGTACAAACATATAGGCTTCTTCTAATTTCTTTACGGTTTTTTGCAGGTCAATGATATAAATACCATTGCGTTCCGTAAAAATGTACTCCGCCATTTTGGGGTTCCAGCGGCGGGTTTGGTGTCCGAAATGAACACCGGCTTCCAGCAGTTGTTTCATGGATACTACACTCATGATTCATTTCTCCTTTCGTTTCAATCCTCCATTTCGATCATCTCGCTTACCAAACACCCTGCTGAAGGCGCCACGTGGGCAAGCAATCCCGAAATGTGCGAATTCCATACGGCATAGTTATAGATTTTTACCGTACTGACGAATTATATCACAGGGAAAATGGAATTGCAAGTGTTTTTCGCTCGATTTTTTAAGTTTTTTAGTAAAAATGAAATACCCCCTCGCATAAACGGGGGGATATTTATTATAAAACCTATTGTTCTACCGCAAATTTCTCGATTTTACCAACTACTTTTTTCAGAATATCCAATGCATCGGCGGCATCGACTTTCCCGTTACCGTCTACGTCGGCAACGGTTTTTTGCTCGTCGTTCAAAGTAACCTTACCTACTACTGATTTCAATACCTCCAAAGCATCGGCGGCGGTGACTTTGGTATCACCGTCAGTATCCCCGGCCTTGGGAATATCGGTAGAAATATCAGGAGGCGTAGGATCTACAGGGTCTGGGTCCACTATTTCGGGAGGTTTTTCCCCATCAAACGATCCACAACGAGTGCATTTTTTACGGCTATCCCCTTCCACGGCTACAAAATGATGCATCATTTGAGGAAGCACATCGCCTCCTCCAATAAATAAACCGCAATCGCTACAAACATATGAAGCGGTGTAACCCGGGGCGAAACAAGTTGCCGCCTTGCCGGGAATGGTTTCAACGGTATGACCTTTCTTGGGTATTTTTTCTTGTTTGGTTTGCATATATCCACATTCGGTACAACCATATCCGTCTGTATATCCGGGGGATTCGCAAGTGGGGGCTTCGCCGGGGATCACTGCCATTACGTGTCCACCATAGCCTATGTTTTGACACCCTTCGTACACCTTGCCGCAATTTTCACACTTTTTCCCTTCGGTTCTCCCTTGTTGACTGCAAGTAGCGGGAACAGGGGGAACGTAAATTTCTTTGTGTTCCAATTTAGGAATATCGGTAGGCAAGGTGGTTAAGCCTCCGCAATCTAAACACAGCATGGTGTCGGTTAAACCGGGTTTGGTACAAGTAGCAGGGTATCCCTTAGAATACACCACTTCATTATGCGGTGCTTTGGGAATGACTTCTTGAGGTGTTACTACCACTTGGCAATTACGACAATATACGCCTTCGGTTAACCCCGTTTGTTGACAGGTAGCAGCTTTTCCTTCTTGGGTGAACAATCGGGTGTGTTCAATGGGCTTGATTTCCCCTTGTTTATATGCCCCGCAAGAACAGTACCATCGGTCATATCCGCCCTCATAACAGTTAGAATGCACGAAACATCCACCATAAAAATAATGATGTTTCGTGTGAGATTCTTTTCCGTAAACGGTTAAGAGTACGGCATCCTTTTGCTCCGGCGCAATTTTATAGGTCATACTACTGGTTTCCAAGGTGTTATAGGTGATATTCAAGGTGGTATTGTTGTCACTTGCCGCCACGTTGGCAACAGCATTTCCGTTTTTATCTTTTACCTGAGCATCAAACTGGGCAAACATCAACGGCAGTCCTGCGGGGTTAAGGGTTTCGGTTCCGTTCTTGCTTGTTGGCATATGAAGCACGCGATAGGGTAAAGTTTCTCCTTTTTCCAGGTAAGCGGCGTTTCGCACCTGTAAATTCAAAAGGTTGGTGCGGGTGCGAACGGTGGCAACAACTTTTTCGCTTCCTGTTTTTTGGTATATGGATTGGGAAGAACCGGCAAAAGAATCAAACAGTTGTACCCAATAGTAAATGCCGTTTACCTCAAAACAACCAATGCCTATTCTATCATAGTTGTCCTCTAACATATTTTTTCGGTATTCGGTAGATTCCGCCCAGGTTTGTACCATTGTTTGAGCAGGAGTTTTGCCTTCCTCCTCCCCTGTGAAAGCACCAATATTTTCCCCAAACCCATTTTCATATTTAAGGGAATATCCCATTTCTTCGGTAATGGTGATGGTCTTGGTGCCGTCAGGACGTGTATTGCTGCAATACATAGCAAGTTCTTTTGCTCGTTGCATGGCACATTCGGTCAGGTGCGCGTCTAAATCCATTGCTATTTCTTCATCAGACCAACCGGTTTCGGTGTCACGAAGGTTCACAATTAAATCATAGGCTTCGTAAACATAGTCATTGTGTTGGGTACCTTCAAAGGAAATATTCCAGAGTTCATTTTGAGGCGCGGCAAAGGTTTCGTTTTGCTGCACGATTCCGGGGAACATATAGTCAAGGGTGTTTTCCAACATTTCTTTGGTAACTATGCAATCAAAATACTTCATGGTGTAGGCGGGAAGCGTACATACATCATAGCCTTCGTGTTGCAAGGTTCCTTCATTTTGGAAAATAGCACACCATGGAGAGTTGCCGGGGTAGAAGTTGGTGCTTTGAGCATAAGAATAAAGATAGGTAAGCCAAGTATCACCATTATCGTACCACTGAATACTGTTTATATAACTACCTGCATAGTTAAAAACCACATCTTTAAACTGTGCCGACAATGCACCCCCTGTGTTTACCGCCATAATCTTTAAGCGAGGGTCATCTAACCAACCGGCGGTGGTTAAATCAGAAAGCAATTGTTTAACCATGGGGAATTTATGGCAGTCAAACTCCATAAACAAAAGAACAGTTGCGCCCCCCTCGGGAGCAATGAGATTAAAAGATTCAGTAGTTCCCATTTCTTCCACAGGCACAAGGCCGGTGCCCTCAGCTAAAGCGGCTTTTTGATTTTGGAAAGAAATCATGTCATTTGTGGGCATCATATTCACACGGTCTTGCCATGTGTATTCCTCTTCATGTTCAAGTTTGGGGATTTCTTCTTGTGTGTACGCTCCGCAGAAACAGTAGAAGCGGTTATACCCGTTCTTGGAATAAGTGGGATGCACAAAACACCCACCGTAAAAATAGTTGTGTTCGGTGTGAGGCTCTTTACCGTGAATGGTTAAAGTGATGGCTTCCTTTTGCTCCGATGCAATTTTATAGGTCATGGTGCCGCTTTCCACGGCGTTTTGGGTAATATTCAAGGTGATATTATTGGCACTTGCTGCCACGTTGGCAACAACCTTACCGTTTTTATCTTTCACACCGGTGTCAAACTCGGCAAACGCCAAAGGGAACCCTACCAGGTTAGAGAATTCCAACCCATTCTTGCTTGTTGGCATATGAATCACACGGTAGGGCAGGGTTTCTCCATTTTCCACATAGGTAGCGCTTCTCACTTGCAAATTCAAAAGGTTGGTGTTGGTGCGAACCTTGGCAACAACCTTTTCAATTCCTGTTTTTTGGTAGGTAGCTTGGGAAGGTCCTGCATTAGAATCAAACAATTGCACCCAATAGTAAACGCCACCTATTTCAAAACAACCAATGCCAATTCGGTCAAAGTCATTGTTTAGCATATTTTCCCTATGGCCGATGGAGTCATACCAACCCTGCACCATCCGTTGGGCATGGTTTTTTTCGTTGTCCTCCCCTTCGGTATAACCAACGTTTTCCCCAAAACCATGTTTGCTGTAATATCCCATTTCATCGGCAACCGTTTCAGGCGTAGTACCGTCTGGCCGTGTGTGGCTGTAATAAATGGCAAGTTCCTTTGCCCGTTGCATGGCGCATTCGGTTAAATAAGGGTCCAAATCCATTGCCATTGCTTCATTGGAAAACGAAGTTTGGGTGTAACGAAGATCCATTACCAAATCGTACACCTCATAAACATAATCGTTGTGCCGATTCCCTTCAAAAGAAATGTTCCAAATTTCATTTTGGGGTACGGTAAAGGATTCGTTTTGTCGGACAATTCCCGGGAACATATAGTCAAGGGTGTTTTCCAACATGTTTACGGTAACGGAACAATCAAAATATTTCATCGTGTAGGCAGGAACCGTGCAACCGGTATACCCTTCTTGTTCCATGGTTCCTTCATTTTGGAAAATGGCACACCAAGGAGAAGAATTGGAGGGGATTTCAATATTTTTGATATCATCGCGAAAATAGGAAAGCCACAAACTGCCGTTATCATACCACTGAATACTATTTCTATAACTGCCAACATAGTTGGAAATCACGTCTGAAAACTCTGCCGAAAGTGGCTCACCGGTGTTTACCGCCATAATCTTTAGGCGGGAGTCATCCAACCAACCGGCAGTGGTTAAATCGCAAAGCAACTGTTTTACCATGGGGAATTTATAACAGTTAAACTCCATAAACAAAAGAATGGTTGCCCCACCCTGGGGAGCAATCAGGTTAAAGGGTTCGGTGGTGCCCATTTCTTCCGCAGGCATAAGTCCGCTGCCCTCTGCCAACGCAATTTGTTGGTTTTGAAAAGAAATCAGATGGTCGACGGGCATCATATTCACACCCGTTTGATACACGTATTCCCCCTGGCTTGCTGTGGCGGCAGTCTCATTTCCCGATACTGCATGAACAGAAGACAAGGTAAATACCATACTAAAAACCAGCAATAAACTTAATATTTTTTTCACACAAATCCCTCCAACGCAATGAATTTTATGCATTTTATAATAATTTTTTGGCAAATACAGGCCACTCCTATTACAATGCATATTATAAGTCGTACCCTAGGGGACAAGTCAAGAGAATTGAATGTTGCACTCTCTTACAAGGATTTCGTCGGCTAACGAATCAGGAGTCAGCTCAACCGTTTCTTTTTCATCGTCAAAGCAGTGATAGGTTACCGTACCCGTTGTAAGGGCGTTATACTTTTGAGGCAATTCTAAAAAATACATACGGTCTGAAATAGAGGAAAAGCCCGAACCAAACCAATAAACGTTCGCGTCGATTTTAATATGTTCGCCTTCGCGAAGCATGGGTTGGAATTCTACAAACGAACCGCCTTCCGAAGGCATTTGCACACACAAGAGTAACAAATCCTGCTGTGCAAAATAGGGGTCGGAATATTTGGATTCCAGCAGTTGCCATTCATTTTCAAAAGACGAACCTTGTGCCATCACAATTTGCTCAAGCTGTTCCAACGATTTACAATGTATCAGTTGAGTGGGGAC
The DNA here is from genome assembly GCA_045661365.1 of Acutalibacteraceae bacterium. Taxonomy (GTDB): domain Bacteria; phylum Bacillota; class Clostridia; order Oscillospirales; family Acutalibacteraceae; genus UMGS1484. Next base: position 5,701 of record JAZRFL010000018.1, read on the forward strand.
GTACTCATCTTCCCCGCTGTAATTCAAACGTAAATAATCGTCGGCAAATGCGTACCCCAACGTTACCTCAAATTTGCCGACATCGAAATCCATCGGTTGTTCTTCCATGGGGAAATACAGGATCTTGCCTACTACTTTTTTCAGAATATCCAATGCATCGGCGGCATCGACTTTCCCATCGCCGTCTACGTCTGACGATGGCAACACGACATCATTCAAATCGACTTTTCCTACCACATACTGCAAGATGGTTAGGGCGTCTGTTGATTCAACCACGCCGTCCAGACTTGCGTCTCCCAGTAATGGACTCGCAACAGACTCGGCAACAGCTCCCGTTGCCAAAACAATTGTCAAGCTGATGATTAATACGGCTATTAGTAAGCGTTTCAAATTATCTTCCCCTTATTATTGTAGAAACAAAGAATCAACAAACCCACACACATATTGGCTAATAATATCTCTGTCTCCATACGTTGCGATTCCATCACAATTTACGTCAGCTGCTGCTAACTGTTCTGGTACAAGCGAAATAGAACCATTGAAATATCTCTGTATTTATAGGTAAATGGTACCATACTTTGAGGTGATTGTCAACACGATTCACACCGATACCAAAATCGTTTCTTCCCCAAACACCTGAATTTCTTCCCAAGGAATCACTATGTCCTCTTCCCTACCCCACAAACCAAACAACTTGGGCTTGCCATAAATAATAATCGACGTTAGTTTCCCGGTGCACGTATCGATTTCAACGTCACAAACGACACCCAATCTACGACCATCGTTTATGCTGATCACCTCTCGGTTTCGCATTTCTATAATTCGGCAATTCATAGAAAAAACACCTCCGCATTATACTATGCGAAGGTGTTTACTTGTAGACAAATCAATTATTTATCAGCTTTAACCGCTTGATAGGTTTCAACAATCTGTTGCTCCGGTTTCCCTGTAAGCAAACTAACAACCACAATAACAACAAGTCCCAAAACAAAGGCGGGCAACAATTCATATATACTCCATACACCGCCAAGAGGAGCGACAAGGAATTTCCAAATAAATACCATAGCGCCACCAGAGAGCATACCGGCAATTGCACCCCACTTGTTGGCGCGTTTCCAGAACAAAGCAGCCAACATAACAGGACCGAACGCGGCACCAAACCCTGCCCATGCAAATGAAACGATATCAAACACAGAACTTTCAGGGTCGCGCGCAAGGAAAATGGCAATTACAGAAATTACAATGACCGAAATACGTGCCAACCACATAGAGGATTTTACCGACATTTTGACACCAAATGTTTCTTGGACAACGTTTTGAGAAACGCTGGAAGCAGCAGCTAACAATTGAGAGTCAGCCGTAGACATGGTAGAAGCCAAAATCCCTGCTAAAATAATACCGGCTGTGACAGCGGGAACCCAGCCGAAAGCACCCAAAAATTTGGCAATGTCAACAATAATGGTCTCAGCGGCAGAAGCATCGGCATAAGTAGGCAGAACGCCTTCTTTCATAAGGCTATAGCCAACAACACCAATCAATACCGCAACACCCATGGAAATAACGACCCAAATAGAAGCGACGCGACGAGAAACTTTTAATTTGTTTTTGTCTTCAATTGCCATAAATCGAAGCAAAACATGAGGCATACCGAAGTAACCAAGACCCCAGGCCAAAGTGGAAGCAACAGGCAATGCCCCGTAACTACCGGTTTCGCCCTTGGCAACGTTAAAGCCTTCAAAAAGATTCAAGTACCCATCCATACCTTGTACATTGGCAAATACAGAATCAAAACCGTTGATCAAACCTTCACTAAAGCCAACAACTACAAACAAAGCAATGGTCATAATAATGCTTTGAACAAAGTCGGTGGTCGAAGCTGCCAAAAAGCCACCTAAGGTGCAATATAGTACAATAACAGCCGCACTAATAATCATGGCGGTCATATAGTCCATATCAAATAAACTGGCAAACAACTTACCGCATGCTGCAAAGCCGGAAGCGGTATAAGGAATAAAAAACACAATAATAAACAATGCGGCAACTGTAGTCAAAATACGAGTTTTATCGCCAAAACGTTTGCTGAAAAAATCAGGAATCGTAAAGGCATCAACTCGTTGGCTATATACACGCAAACGTTTTGCAACCAATAGCCAGTTGAGATATGTACCGATGGCAAGACCAATAGCAGTCCAAGAAGCTTCAGCCAAACCACCCATCATAGCAACCGCAGGCAGACCCATCAAAAGCCAACCACTCATATCAGAGGCTTCCGCACTCATTGCAGTAACATAGGGACCAAGTTTTCTACCGCCTAAGAAAAAATCGCCGGAGCTTTTTGTTTTAGCGGAAGCTTTGATACCAATTGCAATCATCATTACCATATAAAATGCAATGGTACCCAAAATAATCCATGTTGTCGTAGACATTTTGTCTCCTTCTTTCTCAAAAAATACAAAAATCTCATACCCTTTGAATATGAAACAATACCTCTTTATTATATCGATACTTGTCACCAATGTCAATACAAATATTTTACTACTTTAAATCGATATCTCATTAAAGCAAAAAGCCCTCTCGTTTTGCGAGAGGGCAAAATTGTTTTTTAAACTATTCTTCTTTTTGACCGGTAGCCAAGAATTTATAAACCAAAGCCGCCAAAACACCGCCAACCAACGGAGCAACAATAAATACCCATACATTGGAAAGGGCATCACCACCAACAAACAAGGCGGGACCAAAGCTACGAGCAGGATTCACTGAGGTTCCGGTAAAGTAAATACCGAAAATGTGCACCAAAGTCAACGTGAAACCAATTACAATACCTGCAATGCCGCTAAATCCTTTTTTGGAGGTAACTCCTAAAATAGCGATTACAAATACAAAGGTCAAGATCACTTCTACCACCATGGATAAAAGAACATCACCCTTAAACAAGCCATTTTGGCCCAAAGCTTTGTTGTCACCAACCAAAGCCCATAAAACAGCCGCACCGGCAATGGCACCGGCAAATTGAGCTACAATATACCCGATAAAATCTTTTACCGACATTTTTCCGCTTACCAACAGAGCGATGGAAACAGCGGGATTAATGTGGCAACCGGAAATATTGCCAATTGAGTATGCCATGGCCACGATCACCAAACCAAATGCCAAAGCAGTCAGCAAATATGCTACATTTGCATCGGCAGTACAACCTGCAACCACTGCAGTGCCGCAAGCAAAGAGAACCAATACAAAAGCACCGATAAACTCTGCCACATATTTTCTTACAGATTCCATAAAAACAGCCTCCTAAAAAATATATTTGAGGTATAACCACATTAAGAATACCACAATATCTTGCAATTGTAAAGCAGTTTTTAACAAATGCTTGTGTTTTATATCATTTCCTGGGAAAACCTTTGAGAACTATATAGGCTGATTTTCCCCGAAACCACCGAGGCAACCGCAATCGCAATACCGAAAAATATAAAACCTTGCCCGCCAAACAGCTCTACCGCAATGACAATGGTTGCCAAAGGACAATTAGTTGCCCCGCAAAACATAGCAACCATACCAATCGCCGCACCGAATGCGACAGGAAAACCCAAAGCAAGCGACAAGGCGCATCCCAAAGCCGCACCCATAAATAAGGTAGGAACAATTTCGCCACCTTTATAGCCAACCGAAACGCAAATAACCGTAAACAAAAGTTTAAGCAAAAGCGCTTCAACACCAACCGTATGTCCGTGAAAAATATCTTCAATTACCCCTATACCACTGCCGTTGTAATCATACCTTCCCATAAGAGCAACTGCAATCGCAATAAAAGAACCTCCACAGAAAACACGAATATAAGAATTGGGAATCAGTTTTTGTGCTACTCTGCTACCCTTTCGTAAAAAATAACAAAAGACTGCACTTATAACTCCACCGACAATGCCAAGCAACGCTACTGCAAAAATATTAAGCACAGAAACGGAAGGAACAACCGAAACGGCAAATGATTCGCCATGCGCTCCTATAGCCGTAGCCGTAATATGGGCAGTCACTGAGGATAAAAGAGCGGGAGCAAATGCGCGAAACGAATAACTCCCTATGGTTAATACTTCTAGCGAAAAAACACACGCACCGATCGGTGTACCAAAAGCCGCAGAAAACAATGCCGCCATACCGCATATGGTAAGATTTTGTTGTTCTTGCTCACCAATATGAAACAAACTACCAACCATACCTGACACACTGCCGCCAAGCTGTAATGCCGCCCCCTCTTTGCCAACCGACGCACCAAACAAGTGACTGAATACGGAACAAACAAATATAGCGGGAGCTAACCAAAAGGAAACTTTTTTACCGGTACGAGCCATGTCAAAAATCTGATTTGTACCCAGCGATTCTATACCAAGCAACCGGTATATACCTACGGTTGCCAACCCTGCAAGGGGTAACAAATATATCAACCAACTGTTGTCAATCCGTGTTTTGGTAACAGCAGAAATTGCTAATACAAACAAACCACCCAACAAACCACAAACAGCACCCAGTGTAACACTGAGCACCAACCATTTGCCAACTGTCAACAGCCGCTTGCCATCTTTTAATATGCGATTCAAATTATGCACACCTCAACATGTCAGATTATCTTTAAGTATACCACAAGCAACAAAATTTGTCAAAATATTATAGAAAACCCCTCAAAACGCTTGAGGGGTTTACATCTATTCTTTGATCGCTTCTTTGTGTAATTTATTTTTCCAATAACCACCGTAAGCTATAGCCTCTGCTAACACACACACAGGAATCGCTACGTAAGCGTCAACAATGGAATGCTGTTTAATAAATACAGTAGACATACATATTAAAATCACCGAAATTAAAACAAATGTCTTCCACCATTTAGAAACACATTTTTCTTTAAACCATGCCGATGCAATCCCTACAGAATATGCTACGTGCAAAGATGGGCAAACATTCGTGTCGGTATCGAATGAATAGATCAACCCTATTACACGAGTAAGCACATTATCACGTTCAAAGGTGTCAGGGCGCAGATCTTGCATATTGGGATAAGCTATGTAAATAGCCATGGCAACCACTTGCGTAATGATAATAAACAATTGGAACCGTTTGAACCCTTTTGGATTATACAGGGCAAAATACAACAATGTGACTACGATCAACAAATACCAAAAAACGTAGGGAATCACAAACCATTCGCAAAAAGGAATTACATCATCTAACCAATTGTGCACCACATGACATTGTTCCACGGGGATGAAATTTTCGGTTAAAAAATAAAGCGAAAAATACCCGACCCAACCCAACAAAAATAACAAATGATTAAATTGCGGGTCGGTCAATTTAGAAAAGCGAAACTGGCGATAGTCCACAACAGGCTTACGCATATAACTACTCCTTTTCAACACGATTATACGGATACAATTTTTTGGGAATATTTCGGTAAGGCACCACTTGATGATACGGCAAAGACTCGGCAAGCTTGGTTATTTCAGACATCATGCAATCACAAATTCTTTGCCGTTCCAGATCTTTATCATTTTCCGGTTGATAAACCACGGGCTCACCAAACACAATTTTATTTAACTTGGGAGATAAGTACATGGGAACGAATTGCAACACGATCCCGGTCTTTTTGTAGTACAACCGCGCGACATCAACAAAATTTGTTTGAAAATCATAGACAATATGATTGTGCTTTACGTCGTGTTCGGGAAATATTACAATATGATTCCCCTCGCACAATTTTTTCACCGTCTTTTTAAAGGTAGAAACAATGCGCGCATCACGATCGACCGAAATGGTTTGTGCATTATTGAACAAAAAAGAGGCCACTGGGGCGATCGCATAAGATGCTGCTTTATAAAACCAATGGCTACGTTTAGGTTTTTGCGACCAAAAATCTTGAAACGCATAGGCGGGCACTTCTTTTAAGCGCATCATCTCCCCTGCGCACCAGGTATAACGCTTATGTGGTAAATAAAGCTCACAAGCGAGCGGACCGTGCAATTGGCTATGATTGCCAACCAATATGGATGGTTGCTCGGGCAAATGCTCAAGACCTTCGACGGTATACCTTTTATAAACAAGTTTGACAATCGATTTTATACCCTTATAAAAAATCGAGGGTTTTTCCTGACTCATACCCCAAGCTTCCCTTTTCATAAATTATACAAGAGTCATTATACCATTGAATTTAAAAAATGCAAGTTCTTTTCGAAGATGTTTATAAAACCGCATCAAATAGAAAAAATGTAAAAAAAGAATCCTTGTACCGATGGTACAAGGATTCTGATTGCTGTGAGACTAGTTAAGCTCGGGGAACAATTTTTCAAACACATTTATTCTCCCAAGCCGCCTAAATTGCTAAGTCTGTACGCTGCAGTATCATTACAGCGTGTTTCTGCTTCCGAACGAGGATAACCTACATAGAAACAAAGAACTTCCCCATTTCGAAGTTCAGCATAACCCCATTCGTTAGATTCCGTTTCAACCAAGTAATATTCGTAATCATGATTGTATGCTTTCTGGGTTTTAACCAAACTAATATCCTTAATCTCGACGTCGATTGGCTCCTCACTAGGAGGATCAGTGGCCTGCGTTAAATTTAAAATCGATTTCGCATTTGTTTCCTCTGGAGAGTCTGAAGCAGCGCAACCCATCAAACAAGCTAACAACATCAGAAACAAAATAAGTGCCAATGCCTTTTTCATTATTATCACCTCCCTTTATGTTATAAATTATAACATATATTTATAACACTTGTCAAGTCATAATATTGGTGAGGTGATTATAGTATGGAAGAAAAACTGATTATAAACAAAAAGGCACTAAAAGGTGAAGATGGTTATAAAACCTTTTCAATCAGAATCAAAGAAGAAACGGTTGCGAATCTTGACAAATTGGCAGAGGAAACCAATCGTTCCAGAAACGAACTCATAAATATTTTACTTGATTACGCAATCAACAATAGCGAAGTAAAATAACAGCAGCACCTGACTTCTTTTGGAAATCAGGTGCTGTTTTCGTATGGTAGTTTTCGCTGAGTCACTACTTCCCAAAAATCCGAGTGTCTAAGAGAAAAGTGAAGAGTGATGAGGTAAAAGTGAAAAAATAAAAATCCCCGTAACTTTCGTTACGAGGATTTTTGGTGGGAGCGGGTGGGTTCGAACCACCGAAGTCACTGACAACAGATTTACAGTCTGCCCCCTTTGGCCACTTGGGTACACTCCCGAATATATTCACTTTGGCGTTTTTGGTGGAGCTGGTGGACGGACTCGAACCCCCGACCTGCTGATTACAAATCAGCTGCTCTACCAACTGAGCTACACCAGCAAGTACTCCTGAACGCAAGTGATACTATACCATAGGCTTCATAAAAAGTCAAGCACTTTTTTTCAAAAATTAAAAGTTTTTTGCAGACTATCGAGCAAGCGCCATAGACACCACACATTCTACATGAGAAGTGTGGGGAAACATATCCACAGGCTGAATGGATTCCACCGCATAACCGCCCTCGGTGATATATTTCAAATCCCGTGCCAAGGTTTCGGGGTTACAAGAAACGTACACTACTCGTTTTGGCGCAAGGGTGCACAAACTCTCAATAAAAGCCTTGCTGCTGCCCGCTCGGGGTGGGTCCATCATCACCACGTCTACTTTACCCCGCTCACGGGCAAGATCCGCCATAAACTCCCCTGCATCGCCACAAACGAAACGGGCGTTTTTGATTTGGTTTTCTTTTGCGTTGGCAATGGCATCCTTCACCGCATCGGGGTTCAGTTCTACCCCTGTGACAAAGCCGCAATATTTGGATGCCGCCATGCCAATGGTCCCTACCCCACAATAGGCATCCAGCAAGGTGGATTCGGGGGTAAGGTGAGCCGCTTCAATGGCTTTTTGATACAGCACCTCGGTTTGCACAGGGTTAATCTGATAAAAAGATTGGGCGGAAATGCGAAACCGCAATCCGCACAGAATATCGGTGATATACCCCTTACCGTAAAGCACCTTTTCTTGTTTACCAAGCACCAGTCCCGTAGGACCTGCATTGATGCTTTGAATGATGGTGGTAATATCGGGAAAAGCCTTACGAAGTTCGGCAATAAATGCATTTTTGCCGGGGAACACAGGAGTGCCCGTTACCAACACCACCATAATTTCGCCGGTGGAAAAGCCACGTTTGACCAACACGTGACGCAAAAAGCCCCGACGAGTGTTGGCATCGTAAGCGTGCATTTTAAAAGAAGGCATCAGTTTGCGGATGAACACAATGATGCGGTCGGCAATCTCGTCTTCTAACTGACAAGAGTCCACCGGCACCACCCTGCGTGTTCCCGACTGGTACACCCCCGAAAGCAGTTTGCCCCGTTTATCTTCGGCAAAAGCCGCCGACACCTTGTTGCGATAATGATAGGGATTTTCCATACCGATAATGGGCAATACTTTACCAAACCGACCGCACAGTTTGCGGACAGTGGCTTGTTTATGGGCAAGTTGGCGGTCGTAAGGCAGATTCTGCATTTGACAACCGCCGCATTTTTTGTAAATGGGACAAGGTTCTTTTTGAATGTAGGTCATAGGGTACCCTTTCTAATCCAATAATTCAAGTTCTATTCCGACAACACCGTATTTGTTCTGTTCTTCAACGGAATAATATTGTTCCATGTCAGATGGCTTTGCATTGTCAACATTTTCAGTTGTGTATCCACATTTTAACAAGGGCAAGGTGTGGTATAGCTCATCGAACGTGTCAAACCTATGCAACTTTAAAACTGAGGTATGAAGCATTTCGCCGGTAGCGGTATTTGTAAAAATAACATTATCGCCTGCTTTTACTTGTTGGCGCTTCTCATCGTACAAACGAAGTTCTATGGTTTTCTCTCCACTCTTTATCATTTCAAAAGGAGTGGGATTTAATTTCATATGGTGTATATTGCTCATTTCAGCCCGTCAATCTCTTTCTGCAGATTTGCTAAAAATCTGCCTGCATGTGCACCATCCATTTGCGTATGGTGGAACTGAAACGAAATTGGCAATTCATATTTAAATAGCTTCTTTCTATATTTTCCCCAGATTATAAATGGATTGTTGAAAATTCCACTATTCATACCAACAGCACCATCAATCTCGGTATCTATAATGGCTGATGTGCCAATCACCATACTATCTTCGGACAAATCTCTATCCCTGCCAGTTTCGGCAACCTGTGTTGTGTATTTCAAATACTCCTGATTAAATGCAGTTAAATCATCCGTTTGCATAATATCACAAGAACTTACTTCATCATTCTTATTCTTCACAATAGTGTTTACTGCAATCATGTCATACTGCATCAGTTTATCACCAACCGGAAGAATATAAAATTCTTTTACACTCACCGCTGCTTTTCCAATGCAATAATCCAAAAGCATATTGAACTTCATATTCTTTTTCTTGCTGACTTTTACTAAATTTGTTACGTCTAAAGTCTTAAAGAAAGTAACCATCGGATTCGGCGCTTTCATCCAAAGTTCATATGCCATATTCCTTGTTGTGTCTTTTGGGTGAATTTCTCTCGCCATAATATCCTCCTAAGTTTATTTTCTTGACAGCAGACAGACTGTCTCAACATGGGGTGTTCTTGGGAACAAGTCCACGGCGGTGGCTTTTTCCATACGATATCCCCAATCCTCAAAAATGGCGGCATCTCGTGCAAGGGTGGCAGGGTCGCAAGAAATATACACCACTCGCTTGGGGGCGAAATCGTTGGCAATGGTTTGCAGTACCGATGGGTCGCACCCTTTGCGGGGCGGATCAACAAACACCACGTCGGGTTTTTCCCCTCGGCGAGCAAGTTCCTTGGCGGCGTCAGCGGCATCCATACACATAAACTCGCAATTTTTGCGACCGATGCGTTTTGCATTTTGCTTGGCATTTTCTACCGCTTGAGGCACAATTTCTACCCCAATGAGTTTTCCTGCCTGTTTGCCTGCACAAAAACCAACGGCACCTGCACCGCAATACAGGTCTACCACCGTATCGCCCTCGCCTACACCTGCATATTCGGCGGCACGGGTAAACAGTTTTTCCACCGCAGCGGGATTGACCTGATAAAAGGAATGAAGAGACAAGGTAAAGGGAACGTCCATCAATATGTCATCAATGGTATCAGTGCCATGGAGGGTTTGGGTTTTGTCCCCCAAAATCACATTGGTAGGTTTATGGTTATGATTGACTAGCACGCTTGTAATTTGAGGATATGCGGTTTTGAGCAGTTCTACCAATCGGTTTGGATTGGGCAAGTTCCCTTTTCCTACCACCACGCAAGCCATCAACTGACCGGTGGTAAATCCAATCCGCAAATAAAAGTGGCGAACCGTCCCCTTCCCTGTTTCGGGATCATAAACCGACACTCTTTGTTCTTTCATATAGGTAAGAAAAGCCTCACACAAGCGGTCGAAAACCTCAGGTTGCAAATTACACCCTTCGGTTTCTACAATACGGTGACTGCGAGGGGCATAAAAGCCCAAAATCGGTTGACCGTCAGCATCTATTCCCACAGGGAACTGGGCTTTGTTGCGGTAGCGGTCCACTTTGGGGGAAGGAACCATTTCCTCCACCTGCACATCCAAACCGCCAATGCGGGCAAAACAATCATTCACTCGTTTTTTCTTAATTTCGCACTCCGCTTCATACGTGATATGCCGATAGGTGCATCCCCCACAAGGTCCGCACACAGGGCAATCGGGAGTGATGCGGCAATCGGCAGGTTTACATAATTCCGTCAATCGTCCAACCGCGTAGTTTTTTGCGGTTTTGATAATCTTTACCTTGGCCTCATCCCCCACGGCGGTATGAGGCACAAACACTGCTTGTCCCTCAAACCGACCGATGCCGTTGCCATCGCTGGTCATATCAATGATATTCAGTTGGATTTCATCATTTTTCTTCATCAAAAACCAATCGCTTCCTGATCAAATCTCCTGCTTGCAGGTTATGGGGGCATTCCACCCACACCTTTTGCATGGCATGGGGAGCCGATTCCATTGAATTGCCGTCTTCGTCCTCAATATGAGTAACCGTGAAAGAAAGCCCCAGAGAATTGGGCGAAACCACTTCCAAGGTGTCCCCCACCTCAAACTTGCCCCGTTGTTCCATAAAAAATCGACCTAGTTCGGCTTTCAGCACCGTGCCTGCAAAGGAACACTCGGTGACGTAGGGCAGTTGCAAATCGGGGGTGTATTTGAACAAATATTCCTCGTAAAATCCTGTGCAATAAGGACGATGGCTGATGGCGTTGAGTTCTCGCATCAGTTCCTCATCGGTGGCGGTACCATCAATTTTTCGCCGATAAGCACCCACCACAGTAGCCACGTAAAAGGGGGTTTTCATCCGTCCTTCAATTTTATAAGAGGCAACCCCTGCCGCTTGCAGTTTATCTAAAATGCCAAGGCAATTCAAATCACGGGAACTGATAATATTGGTACCCTGCTCGGTTTCTTCCAAGGGGAAATATTCACCGGGACGTTTTTGTTCCATTAAAGCATAGCCCCAACGGCAAGGTTGGGTGCATTCCCCCCGATTGCCGCTTCGTCCCGTGAGCATGCTACTGATAAAGCACCGACCGGAAAATGCCATACACATAGCACCGTGCACGAAAGCCTCGATTTCCATATCGTCAGGCAAGCGAGACCGCATTTCGGCAAGCTCTGTCAAGGTCATTTCACGAGCAAGTACCACACGGCGCACACCCATTTGGTAATAAGCAAGAGCGGCGGCGGTATTTTGGCAGTTAGCCTGGGTGCTGATATGCACCGCAAGTTCAGGGACAGCCCCACGCAAGGTTGCCACCGCACCAAGGTCAGAAACAATGACCGCATCTACTCCTAAATCGTATAAAGCTTTGCCGTAGGCAGGCAGGGTATCAATTTCGCCATCTTTTACAAAACAGTTGACCGTAACATACAGTTTTTTGCCTGCCTCGTGGGCGAGGGCTACCGCTTGTGCTACGTCTTCCATGGTCATGCCTGCACTTTCAGCTCGCAGTTGCAACTGCGGACCACCGACATAGACGGCATCCGCACCAAACCGCAAGGCGGTTTTTACACATTCTAAATCCCCTGCAGGGGCTAACAGTTCGGGTTTTGTCATAACAATCTCCTACAATAATGTTCGTTCATATAGTCCGCAAGTGCGAGGAAAATCGGGTTTTTCGCCGTTATTTATTAAGTCAATAACGTGTCGGCAAGTGGCGTTATCTTCATTGGTAAATTCCACCACGCCAAAGTCAATAGGCAATCGCTTATCTCCCAAATACAACGGTACCGAGTTATAAAGAGTGGTAAACTTACGGTCGGTACAACTTAAAGGAAAGATCACCCCTTTGCGATCGGTGAGACTCCCCTGCCCTTGGCAACCGCCGCAGGAATCACCTTTTTTCAAGGGGCAAGCCCGCAGTCGCATTAATGGCAATCGACCGTATACTACCGCACCACGAGGCAAAGTGCCACCAAGTCCATTCAGGGCGTCTTTGGTTAATTCAAAAGAAAGGGTTGCCTCATTTAACCCTAGAGATTGGTATTCTGCCAATGCCATGGTATTGGTGATGTTCAGTCCTGTGCCGCCCATGGTGAAAAAGCCCATTTGTTTGGCAAGCCACAAAGCACCAATGTTATGAACCCGCACGGTTTTAATGCCACAGTCTTTCAATTTGGTTAGCATGGATCGCCATTGCCCCTCACCGAATGACAAGGCAGGCAAATCAGCAATCAGTTGGTCGGCATACGTTGCCACATAATCGGGGTTTTTAAGAATCTCTCCCGCGGGCAAAATCAAACGACACCCCAAAATACCATCAATTTGCGCCGCCGATTGTGCCGATACCACCAAGGACATGGCTTTAATCGGTCGATACGGCGTTATGTCAACCAAATCATATGGCTTAGTTTGGCGTTTTAGTGCCCCAACACGTAAGGCGGTAAGTTGTTCCAATCCCTCTTTTCGCAAGCCTTTTAAAGCAGGAATCGGAACCATTAGACCCTTCTCGATTGTAGCAGTAAGCGTTTGGGGCAAATAAGGTGTACCGCCACATTTAAACAGACAATCTTTGGCAAAATCTTCGGTTAAAGGGCGATTGACCGCTTGGTCGGGAATTGCACCTGTTACGGTAACTGAGTGTCGGTCAGCGGTCAAAGTCAAGGTAATTGGTTGGTCTGCTTTTACGGTCAATGCCATATCCACAGGCACTTGTTGTCGCTCGCTTCGATACAAAGCAGTAAGGGTAGGCAACACTTTATCGGTGTTGGCGGTATCTTCTTTTACCCGATGACCAAACATACTTTCATTTCGTTTGGCGGTAAAATAACCGTCGGTAAATCCACTACGTGAAAACACATCGGCAAGCAAAGTTAAATCTACCTGTCCGCCGCCCAAGGCAATAAGGGTTTGGGTCACCGCTGCTGCCGCATATTCAGGACGTTTCATCCGTCCTTCAATTTTAAAAGAATCAATGCCAAGATCAGACAACTGTTTAATATAAGAAAGATGGCTCATATCTTTTAAAGAAAGAGCGTATTCTTTCCCGTCGTTACGGGTAAATTCCAACCGACAAGGTTGGGCGCACAGACCACGGTTGCCGCTTCGTCCCCCAAGCAAAGAAGAAAGGTAGCATTGACCCGAAACGCTCATGCACAAAGCTCCGTGCACAAATACTTCCAGCTCTATTTTGGTGGCTTTGCGGATTTGAGCAATTTCGTCCAAAGAAAGCTCTCGGGCAAGCACCGCACGAGCAAACCCCATTTGTTCTAGTGCCATCGCCCCTTCTACGTTATGAATCGTCATTTGCGTGGAGGCGTGCAAAGGCAATTCGGGACAAATTTCTTTCACCAGACGATAAGCGGCGAAATCTTGCACAATAATACCATCGCCCCCTGCCGCTGCCACTTCACGGATCAAATCGGACGCAGTCGACAGATCTTGATCGGTAAGTAAAATATTCAAAGCGGCTGTTGCTTTAACACCAAGGGCATGACAATATTCAATTACTTCGGTGGGATTGTTGAATCCATCGGCATTACGACGGGCATTTAATCCGCCACAACCAAAATATACGCGATTCGCACCACTTCGCACCGATGCTTTCAGTTGTTCCCATCCCCCTGCGGGAGCCATAATTTCAGCCATGTTTGCGCTCCTTTTTCCGTATCCTGTGAAGATTTACTTCCCCATACATAACTATACAGATAAATAATAACACAAAAGGTGAAATTTTGCCACCTTTTTTCGTTAGAAAAATATTTTTTAAAAATTTTGCATTTAGGGGTTGATTTTTTGGAAGTAATTCGTTATAATACATAGGCGCCTAAAAAGCGCACCCAATTTGACCATGGAGAAATGTCCGAGCTGGTCGAAGGAGCACGATTGGAAATCGTGTATACGGTTACAGCCGTATCTGGGGTTCGAATCCCCATTTCTCCGCCAAAGAAACCCTCACCGTACGGTGGGGGTTTTCTTCATCTTTATAAAACTAAAAACAACTGCCAACCATTTAAAATCGTTTGGCAGTTGTACAGGTAAAATTTTGTATTTAAGATGCCGTGTTTTAACCGATGAAAATACCAGTAGAAACTTCAAAAGAATCGGGAATAATTTCATCGGGACGAAACAACCAAATAATTTCGTTGTTTTCAATCGAAAATGCCATTTCATCCAATTCATATTGATTAATATAATCACTTAGAGATACCGCAAAGTCCTGACCGATTCTTTCGGTAATATCTTTCAATGCATTTGCTTTCAATTGTTTTTCCAATGTTTTGGCATCAAGCCCCATAACCTCTGTCAATGTTACGGTTTTTCCTGTTTTTGTGTTAAAAACCAAAGCGCTTGAAATAGCATCAAACACGCCGCCCATGTACC
>JAZRFL010000019.1:0-41839 GCA_045661365.1 Acutalibacteraceae bacterium
GGCTCACAGAACGACATGGCTACGACCCGACTTTCAAATTCTGTGTCGCCGTTCCAAAAACAATCCTTGTTTAATCGGGGAACCAGGGGTAGGGAAGACCGCCATTGCCGAAGGCTTAGCGCTTAAAATTGCGGCAGGCGACGTTCCTGCCAAACTGATCGACAAAGAGATCCATTTGTTAGACATGACTGCTTTGGTGGCAGGTACGCAATTCCGCGGACAATTTGAAAACCGCATAAAGGGTTTGATCGACGAGGTCAAAGCCGAAGGAAATATTATCTTATTCATTGACGAAGTACACTCGTTGGTGGGAACCGGCGACAGCGAAGGTTCTATGAATGCTGCCAACATTTTGAAGCCCGCTCTTTCTCGCGGGGAGGTTCAGGTAATAGGTGCTACTACCTTTACCGAATATCGCAAACACATAGAAAAAGACAGTGCTTTGGAACGTCGTTTCCAACCGGTCAAGGTAGAAGAACCCTCGGTGGAAGATACCATTGCTGTGCTTAGCGGAATTCAAGAATATTACGAAGCGTTCCACAAGGTTACTGTACCAAAATCCATTATTTCTTCGGCAGTCATTTTGTCCGAACGGTACATCAATGACCGCTTTTTGCCCGACAAAGCAATTGACCTGCTGGACGAAGCATGTGCCTGTGCCGCCTTGCGGAACAAGAATGCTGACCGTTTGTTTATGTTAGAGCGGGAACTGCTTGCCCTGCAAGAACAGTTGGAACAATTGAATCAACCCGAATCGGATGATCAACAGGTTGACTACGAGCAAATCGCCTTGGTCAAAACCGATCTTTCGCAAAAAGAACACCAAGCCGAACAACTACGCGCCGTCACCAAAAACAGCCGCGTGACCCAAGAGGATCTGGCACACGTGATCGAATTGTGGACCGGAATTCCCGCCGCCAAGATCAAAGAAAGTGATTTGAAACGGTTGGCATCGATCGAAGATCGATTGAAAGAAAAGATCATAGGGCAAGACGAGGCCATTGCTTTGGTTTCCATGGCGGTTCGCCGTTCACGGGTGCAGATCAGCCCCCGCAGACGACCTGCATCCTTTATTTTTGCAGGACCTACCGGTGTTGGAAAAACCGAATTGGTCAAGGTTTTGGCGGCCGAATTGTTTGATTCTCCCGAAACCTTAATTCGATTGGATATGTCGGAATTTATGGAAAAGCACTCGGTCTCTCGCATTATCGGTTCTCCTCCCGGATACGTTGGGTACGACGAAGCGGGGCAGTTGACCGAAAAGGTGCGTCGCAAGCCTTACAGCGTTTTGCTGTTTGATGAGATTGAAAAAGCCCATCCCGACGTCATGAACATTTTGTTGCAGATCTTAGACGACGGTCATATTACCGATGCACAAGGGCGCAACGTGAATTTCGAAAACACCATCATTGTCATGACCACCAACGCAGGCAGTACAGGAAGCAATTCTTTGGGCTTTGGCAAAGATCAATCTACCGTTTCCGCCGAAAAGACCCATAAAGCTCTACGAGAATTTTTGCGTCCCGAATTTTTAGGGCGAGTAGATGAAGTGGTTTGTTTTGCGCCTTTGGAACAGATCCATTTTTCACAAATCGCGTTGCTTATGTTAAAAGAATTACAAGATTCCTTGGCCGACAAGGGTTACACCCTTACTTGGGACGAGGAACTGCCCACCCACTTGGCAGAGCAAGCGTTTGGCGGCAGTCGCGGCGCTCGTGATCTGCGAAACACGGTGCGTCGTCAAGTAGAAGACAAGATCGCCATGGCATTGATCGAACACGCCGATCAGCCTGTTAGCGGATTTTGTTTGCACCGCAATGGCGTAGATATTGTAAAATAATTCATTTTTGTTAGGGGATATGCAACATGGCAAATACCTTTGAAACCTTTGAGTCTAACGTTCGGTCTTATTGCCGTAGTTTTCCTGCGGTATTCGTTTCCGCCAAAGGGGGCGTACTGACCGACGACCAAGGCAAAACCTACATTGACTTTTTTAGCGGTGCCGGTGGTGTGAACTACGGGCACAATCACCCATACATTAAACAAAAACTGATCGAATATCTGCAAAGCGACGGGATTATTCATGCGTTAGATATGTATACCCAACCCAAAGCGGAGTTTATCGAATATTTTCAAACCAATATTTTAAAGCCAAAGGGCTTGGACTACAAAATCCAGTTTACCGGGCCGACCGGTACCAATGCGGTAGAAGCCGCTTTGAAATTGGCACGTAAATATACCGGCAGAACCAATATTTTTGCCTTTATGGGTGCTTTTCACGGCATGACTGCCGGTTCGTTGTCGTTAACCACCGACAGCTCTTCCCGTGCCGGTGCCGGCATGCCCTTGACCGGCGTTACCCATATTCCCGCACCCTATATGTACCCCCAATTGGACGTTATTGAATATATGGAAACCCTGATTACCGACGACCACTCGGGTGTGGAAAAGCCTGCTGCCATTGTGTTGGAAGCAGTACAAGCCGACGGTGGCATTTATCCCATGTCTGCCGAATTTTTGAAAAATCTCCGTGCTTTGTGCGACCGTCATGAAATTTTGCTGGTAATCGACGATATTCAAGCGGGTTGCGGACGGAGCGGAAACTTCTTTGCCTTTGAGCACGCAGGCATTGTTCCCGACTTGGTGACCGTTTCCAAATCCATAGGCGGAATCGGCATGCCCATGGCACTGTTGCTCATGAAACCCTGTTACGATATTTGGACCCCCGGCGAACATACCGGCACCTTCCGCGGCAATCAATTGTCGTTGGTTTCCGCCAAAGCGGGGTTGGAAGTATTTATTAACGAAAATGTCGCCGCACAAGTGGCCGAAAAAGAAGCGATCGTCGCCGATTTTATGAAAAACGAAATTGAATCCTTGCATCCCCAAATCACCACTCGCGGTGTAGGCTTGTTGTGGGGGGTCGACCTGTCGGCTTTGGGCGGCAACGATCTTTCCAAAGCAGTAATGCACCGTTGCTTTGAAAAAGGCTTGGTGTTGGAACGGGTGGGACGTGACAATGCCGTCATGAAATTAATGCCCACCTTGACAGTAGAGCCCGAATTGCTCAAGCAGGGATTGACGATTTTGCGTGACGTGCTTTGCGAATTTGTAAAGGAGTGATCTTATGAAAAAAACCATCTGCCTCTTCTTAGTGATTTCGTTTGTGTTATGTTTAGTCGGTTGTGCTTCTGAGCCAACCGAACAACAAACTGCTCAAAAACAATCGTACACCGACGTGCCATATCCCTTGGCTTCTACCTATGCCCCCAACCAAGAATATGAAATGGAGCAGCTGGTGACTCCCAATGCCGAATTAACCGCCAACGGTTGCCCTAACCTTTCCCAAAATCTGCAAGAATTGTATGCCGGTGCCCAAGAAATGGTACGCGCATTTAATCAATGTCGATTTTCTGCTATTGTTCCCGGTTTGACCAGAGAGATCAACGGCATGAACTATTTGGTGGTGAGTGATAGTCGTTTCCCTGACTACGAGCAATTCATCACCTATCTGCAAACCCTTTTTACCACCGATTTTATTACCGAAACCCTGTTGACCAAAGACAGCTGTGTTCAACCCTCTTCTGACGGGTTGGTTTGCGTGATCGATGCCGGTGTAGGCGACGACATTACTTATGCAGGTCACGTATTTACCGTAACCGATCAAACCCCTTACAAAATCGAATTGACGGCAACGGTGTATTTTTCCAACGATGCTTGGACCGGCGACAGATTTTACACCGCGCCACAAAATCCCGAAGCATTTACTACTGCGACCCTCAACTTTACCATTGTCAAAACCGACAAGGGTTGGCGTTTTTCCAAATGCCCCTTCATCGGGTAAATATTGGCACCAAAAAAGCCGTTTTGGAAATTCCAAAACGGCTTTTATTTTTTTGTTCTGCCATTAATCGTTTGTTCCGTGTTCAAACCCAATCATCAGTCCGCCCTTTTCGGCATAAAAACTGCACAATCCGGTACAAGCACAAATATGAATATTGGATTTGGGGAATGCTGACAAAATCATTTCTTTTAACGCCTCGGCGGCTTCTTTGTTAAAGCAATGAGCAATTCGCACTTTGGCGCCGGAAAATCCCATTTCTTTCATGTATTCCCATACCTTAGCAATGGCATTTTTTTCGCCGCGACTTTTGCTCAGGGTCTCCAACGTACCTTCGTCGCTGGCTTTGCCGACAATACGAATCCCCAGCAAACCAACCATTTTGGCAACCACGGGGCTAACCCGCCCGTTACGAGCAAGATTGTTAACCGATTCCAACGAAAAGAGCAAATGGATCCGCCGTTGGTATTTGGTGATCTTGGTGCAAATGGTTTCAAAAGACAATTCCTGCTGAATCAATTCCTGCAATTTTTCTATGATCAAAGCAAGCTCGGGACCCGCCGACAAGGAGTCGATCACCAAAACATCTTTATCGGGATTTTCGTCTTTATAAATTTTGGCTGCCTCGCAGGCGGCATTGTAACTCCCCGAAAGGCCACTGGTAATAGCTACAGCAAACACGCGATCGGCACCGTCAAAAGCAGTCAACCAATCTCCCACCGAAGGACAGGCGGTACCGGATTTTCCCTTGTAGGTTTTTAATTCATCCACCATACCCGCAACATTCAACTCGGAATTGTCAACGTATTCTTTTTCATCGGTACGTATGGTCAAAGGAACGCAAGTATAGTCCGCATTCTCCACAAACCAAAGATTCGAGGAGGAATCGGAAACAATTTTATAATTCATAATACAATCTCCAAACACATAATGTTAATTTATTATACTGTCTTTTTGATATGGTGTCAAGGAATTTTCATAACACAACTGCCGCAAACCTTGACTTTCTTGGGTTGTTGCTATACAATAACAATGTAATTTTTTTGAAAGCGAGGGAACGGCGTTGAATTTTCCCACCCGTTACGACAAAATCGGACGAACCTTTGTTTCGGTGTTTTTGTTGGTATTTCCTTTATTTGTATGGCCGTTTCGTATTTCATTTACCAACGATCCCTTTGATATTTCCGTTGCGAGCAAATCGCCCTACGTGGAATTGACCGCCAATAAAATGATGTTTTTTGTCATTGCCGTGGCGGCCTTTGCGATCATGCTGTTATTTAAGTACGCCTTTGCCCCGGACGCACCCGATGAACGCCCCAGACGAAGCTTTGCTCAATGGCGTAAAGATAACGGGTTTCCTTGGCTGTACCTACCCGACCTGTTTTTGCTTCTTTTTTTTGTGGGAGGAATCATAACCTGGTGTGTCGCCCCTTACGGCGATATGTTAAACCGTAACAGTCAGTCTGCCATGTGGCTGGGCGGCGGGCGGTTTGATGGACTGGCTTTTTATTTTGCCTATGCTCTGTTATATGTTTTGGTTGCTCATTTTGGACACCTTCGCACCGACCACATAAAATATTTTGCAATCATCGTTTTGGTTATGAATCTGTTTGCGGTTTTGCAATTGGCAGGTATTAACGTATTACAAATGTACCCGCCCTCTACCCACAACGGAACCCACCATGACTTTTTGTCCACCATTGGCAACGTAGATATTATGGGTGGCTTTTTGTGTTTAGCCGCTCCTTTGGTTGGTGTGGGGTACATCGTTTTCCGACTTAATACAGTTTACCGAACCGTTTTCTTGGTTTCTCATACTCTTGCCGTTTACGTTATGTTTTCCATGAACGTTGACATTTCGATCCTAACCTTTATCGCATTGATCGCTATTGTCACCCCCATGCTCATTCGTAACCAAACCTACGTAAAAAAAATGTTGGAGCTTTCTTGGACGATCGTTGGCGGGTGGTTGCTTTCCTCGGTCATTGATTACCAATATTATCCCCAAGCGCTAAAAACCGTTGCCTACGTGCGATTTGACAAAACGACACTTGTCTTGTTAGCAGTGTTGGCCATGTTAGTCGGCCTTTGGTTTTTGATCCCCAAAAATTTCTCGTGGAAATGGTTGCGCCGCGGATTCGTTATAGGCGAATGCTGGTTGCTCGTTATGGGATTTTGCTATTTTCGCTTTGTTTACCAGCCTGCCGATCCTCCCGCGCCCGGATTAATGAACGACCTTTACGAATTGGTACGGCTGAATCTTTCGGACACCGCAGGTACCCACCGTATCGGTATTTGGCGACATGCGCTGGGTATGTCCCAAGAAAACCCCGTATTCGGAACCGGTTGCGGCACCTTTGCCGAAACCTTCCGTGAATACGCCGCAAAAGTCGGGTACGAACGCTATGCCGACGGTTCCCGTATTTTGGATTTTGCCCACAACGAATACGTTCATCACTTGTGTACCCTAGGGTTATGGGGACTTTTATCCTATTTGGGCTTTTTGTTTTCCTCTTTTGTATTCACCCTTAAATATTACTGCAAAAATCCACGAATTCTCGTACTGGGTGCCGCCGTTTTGGGGTATAGCATACAAGTATTCTTCAGTTTCGGTGTGGTAATTGTGGCTCCTTTATTTTGGTTGCTTATGGGACTATTGATGAAAGAAATCCGTTTGACCCACGCCGAGTTGATCCAAAAAGAAGCCGCTATGCAAGAATCCTCTTCCCCCGAAACACCGTGTTAATGTAAAAAGATCCCGAAGAGAAAACCAAGTTCTCTTCGGGATCTTTTTATTATATTATGTTTCCTCGTAACCGTTGGGGTTGTTTTGTTGCCAGCGCCAAGTATCGCGACACATGGTTTCCAAATCATATTTCGCCTGCCAGCCGAGTAATTCCTTGGCTTTGGTGGGATCGGCAAGATAAATGGTTACGTCTCCGTCTCTGCGTGGAACCACTTGATAAGGAATTTTAATACCGGTTGCTTTTTCAAATGCCGTTACTACGTCCAGTACACTATACCCCATACCTGTACCCAAGTTGATAATTTGTGCTCCGCAATGCGCCATGGCATATTTAACTGCCGCCACATGACCGTTTGCCAGATCTACCACGTGAATGTAGTCGCGGATCCCCGTTCCGTCGTGGGTGGGGTAATCGTCTCCAAACACCTGCAAATACGGCAATTTACCAATCGCAACCTGAGAAATATAGGGCATAAGATTGTTGGGGATTCCATTGGGGTCTTCGCCTATGGTACCGCTTTCATGTGCGCCAATGGGATTAAAATACCGCAAGATCACTGCCGAAAAGTGAGGGTCGGCAGCACACACGTCTTGCAAAATATGTTCATTAAACAGTTTGGTTCGTGCATAAGGATTTGCCACCTTACCCACCGGCATTTGCTCTTGTAACGGTGAAGGATTTTCCTCTCCGTACACCGTTGCCGATGAGCTGAACACCAACCGATGGCACCCAAACCGTTGCATCACCTTACATAAAGTAACCGTTCCGCTTATATTATTGTCATAATATTCAAGCGGCAAGACGGTAGACTCCCCTACCGCTTTCCAGCCGGCAAAATGCACTACCGCTTGAATGTTGTGTTGTTCAAAAATCGGAATCAAGTCGGTTTCTTTCCGAATGTCGCAGGTATAAAACGGAATCTCTTTTCCTGCCAAAGCAACAATGCGTTGGTGTACGCCCGATTTGGCATTGTGGTAATTGTCTGCTACTACTACGTCAAATCCTGCTTTGACCATTTCCACACAAGTGTGACTACCAATATATCCGCACCCACCGGTAATTAATACCGCCATGTATACCCCCCCTTTTATCTGACTCATTATACAATATCATGTAGTGAAATGCAAGGCAAACAACTAACGATTGACAAAAATCCGTTTGTTTTGTATAATAGAAACATCAAAATTCTGGAGGTTTTGCTATGTTTTGTCGAACCTGCGGCGCCCAAATAGTCGACGGCGCCAAGTTTTGTCCCAAATGCGGTACCCAAGCCTTCGTGCAACCAACCACTTCGCAAGCGGTTGCCCCTGTAGCCGAGACTTCGGTTGCCACTCCAAGTGCTTCCGCCCCCGACGTGGAGCCTATGCCTGCACCTGTTGCACCGCAACCAATCCAACCCCCGTTCGCGCCACCTATGTATTCCGCGCCTGTATCCACTATGCCGCAACCCTTATACGTACCCCCTATGTCACCGGAAATTTGGCCCGCTTCAGAAGAAGATAAAAAGCGGTTTGCTTCCGGCTTTGGTTCAATTGCGCTGATTGTTTTAAATTGCTTTCTTACCTACTTTTTGTTCTCTTTGATCGCCCTGTTTACCGATGACGGAACCAAAGCTTTAGTCAAGTTGTTTGGCCTCACCTATCGCTACATGGATTTTGACGATGCCGGAGAAACTATTGGACTTATGTTAGGATTTTCTGTCATTTTGTTCTTCATAGGGCTAGCGATGGTAGTTATTGGATTGTGGATTACTGTAATTGGCGGATTTAGCCGATCATACGGCGCAGTAAAAGGCTCAGCCATTTTAACCCGCGTGGGCGCAATCTTTTGCGGTATCTTTTTTTACTCTATATTTGTGCTATATTGTATTGGGGTTTTAATGGTTTTTTCGGAATATGACACTGTCACCGCCTTTCTCTCAGACGAATATGTAGCATACTTACTGTATAGCTTTTTTGCAACGGGTGCCTTCCTCTTTACTTTTGCCCTACTGTCTACCCAGTTGTCCGGTATGTGTCGTGCTACCGCATACAACATCAATTTAATGAACGAAGGGATGTACCGCCCCGGCGTACGCCAATTTTATAGCGAAGGTGGCATCATCGGTACCCTGGTTACCATGCTGGTATCATTATATTCTATTCCGATCTTTGCGTTAATCGCCTCCGAGGGCGAGGCTGAACTGAATTTCGGTGTTACCGACGTTCTCCTTATTGTCGTCGCCATTCTCGCTATGGTCGCCGCCAATTCCATTGCCAAAAAAGCCAATGAATTTAAACTGACACCCATGTAATCGTACCCTCGTCAGATTACGCACAACGCGATGCTTTTTTTCGATGCATCGCGTTGTTTTTTTAAAAACTTTATTAAAATTTAAAAATTTTAATAGACACCGAGATTTTTTTGTGGTAGAATACTATAAATAGTATACCTTTGCAAAGGAGAAATCATTATGGCTTTTTATTACAACGAACCCTCCCGCACCTTTAGCGAATATTTATTGATTCCGGGATACACCTCACCCCAATGCATTCCTGCCAATGTTTCGCTAAAAACCCCGTTAGTGAAATACCGCAAAGGGGAACAGCCGGATATTTCTCTGAATATTCCGTTGGTTTCTGCCATTATGCAATCGGTTTCTAACGACACGTTGGCAATTGCTTTGGCAAAAGAAGGTGGCATGTCCTTTATTTACGGTTCCCAAAGCATTGAAGACGAAGCCGCTATGGTTGCCAAAGTAAAAAACTACAAAGCAGGCTTTGTGGTCAGCGATTCCAACGTAAAACCCGACCAAACCTTGGCAGACGTTTTGGCATTGGTTGAAGAATTCGGACATTCCACCATTGCCGTTACCGAAGACGGTACTTCTTGCGGTAAGTTGTTGGGGATCGTGACCGGTCGCGACTATCGCGTCAGCCGCATGTCCACCGACGAAAAGGTATCTACTTTCATGACTCCTTTGGAAAAATTGATCACCGCTCCCGCTACCACCACCTTGAAAGAAGCCAACGATATTATTTGGGAACACAAGCTCAATTCCTTGCCTTTGGTAGACGACAACGGAAATCTGAAATACTTTGTATTCCGCAAAGATTATTCCCAACACAAAGAACACCCCTATGAAATGTTGGACAAAAACAAAAGCTACATGGTGGGTGCCGGTATCAATACGTTAGACTATGAAAAACGTGTTCCCGCTTTGGTAGAAGCCGGTGCAGACGTGCTGTGCATCGACTCTTCTGAAGGGTACTCTTGCTGGCAAAAGCAAACCATTGACTTTATTCGTGAAAAATACGGCGACAGCGTAAAAGTAGGTGCCGGTAACGTAGTAGACCGTGACGGTTTCCGCTTTTTGGCAGATGCCGGTGCCGACTTTATTAAAGTCGGCATTGGTGGCGGTTCGATTTGTATCACCCGCGAAACCAAAGGGATCGGCCGCGGTCAAGCCACCGCTTTGATCGAAGTTGCCGCTGCTCGTGATGAATATTTTGAAGAAACCGGTATTTACGTACCTATTTGCTCCGACGGTGGTATCGTACACGATTATCACATGACCTTGGCTTTGGCTATGGGCGCCGACTTCATTATGTTGGGTCGCTACTTTGCTCGTTTCGATGAAAGTCCCACTCCCAAGCTTATGATCAACGGCACTTATGTAAAAGAGTATTGGGGCGAAGGTTCTAACCGTGCTCGCAACTGGCAACGTTATGATTTGGGTGGTAAATCCAAATTGTCTTTTGAAGAAGGGGTTGACTCTTACGTTACCTATGCCGGTACCTTGCACGACAACGTAGAAAAGAGCTTGTACAAAGTAAAATCTACCATGTGCAACTGTGGTGTTATTACCATTCCCGACCTGCAACGCGATGCCAGACTTACCTTGGTTTCTTCGGTCAGCATTGTGGAAGGCGGCTCTCACGACGTTATTTTGAAAAACGGTTAATCATTCATTGTAAAAAAAAGAAGGACTGCATCAAGCAGTCCTTCTTTTTTGTCTTTAGCGGGAAAAATGAACGTCGTCCCCTACTACTACATAGCTGGTAATGCAAAAGATCTTATCATTTTCCAAATATTGGAAAGCGCCCGTTTCGGGATCTACTGCAACAATACCAACCGTTTCACCGTTCTTAACCAACTCGTACCAAAGCGAGTTTTCATCGGTATACGTAGAGGCAAACATATTAACATCATCCGGCTTGGTTGTTTTCTTAAAACGGATATCTTGATTGAGCTCGGTAAATTTCCATCCACAGCATGCCGCATATACAAACAACATATCAACCTCTTCTTGGATCTGCTCCTGCGTCATGTCGGTCACTTGCGTTTCGATGCCGCTGTCTCCGGCTTCCACATATTTGCTCAATTCCCCGGTATCGCTCAATTCATAGGTGGTGCGATCGGTGCCGTCGAAGAAATATACAATGGCAGGGGATGCGTTGTTAACAATTGTAAGGTTGCCGGATACTTCCTCAGCCCCGGACACCGTACAATGGAAGTCCAATTTTACTTTGTCATCATTCAATACTTTTTCCGGCGCGGACAACAAATCTGCGTCCGCAGGAGTGTTTTGTGATCCCTCCGCCTGTTCGTCCGACGAATTGCCGGAATCTTCTTTTTGCGTGGATGCCGTTGATTGATTTTCACTCGGTTTCGATGACGGAGCTGCCGCTTCTTCGCTGCTGCAAGCCACAAAAAACAAAACCAACGCCAACAGCAAACACATTAATTTACTTGCCTTTTTCATAGTATTACCTCCAAAATGATACTGTTTGCGAAATTGCTTTCGCATTTACAGTTATATCACAATTTGCGATATTTGTCAATATCTCGTTTTGTGATTCATATAATAATGGTATAGGAGGTTATTGTATGCGGATTCGAGACTTACGAGAAGATAGAGACTTGACCCAACGGCAAGTAGCTGACTATTTACACATTAAGCAAAACACCTATTCTCAGTATGAAACAGGGCATCGACAAATTCCTGCCGACACACTGGTTTCTCTTGCTTTATTTTATAATACATCGGTAGACTATATTCTTGGTGTCACCGATATCCCGCTTGCCTATCCGCGTGCCAAACAATAACTATATTTATCATAAAAAAATGTCTTTGAGGTTAACCCCAAAGACATTTTTTATTATTCTTCTGTTTGCTCGGATTGCTCGGTGGATTGTTCTTCTCCTGCTTCAGAGGATTCCTCGTCGCTTTCCCGTTCCGCATAGGTCATATTGACCAAGCTGTCGCCATCATCCAATCGCATTACTCGAACGCCCTTCGCAGTACGAGCGTAGGTACTGATAGAATCGGCGGCGGTACGAATCACGATACCCGCTGAGGTGATCATAATAATATCTTGACCCTCGTCAATATCCCCCACAGCGGCAACGTCACCATACATAGCGGTTTTATAGTTGGTAAGACCTTTACCGCCACGATTTTGCAAACGGTAGTCGGTAAATTCACTGCGACGACCATACCCGGTTTCGGTAACAGTCATAAGCATGGCATTTTCTCGTACCAAGGCAAGACCTACCACCTCATCGCCCTTTTCATCACTTAAGGTAATGGCTTTTACCCCGCGAGCGGTACGACCCACCAAACGAGCGTCGGTTTCGTGGAAGCGAATGGCCATACCCTTTTTGGTGGCGACCAACAAATCTTGGTTGCCGTCGGTTAGGCGCACCCAGCGCAATTCGTCACCTTCGTCCAAATCAATGGCGATGATCCCGCCTTTGCGAATGTTGTCAAAGGCGGCAAGGGTGGTCCGCTTAATAACACCGTGACGAGTAAGCATGTTCAGATATTGCGGCTCGTCGGGATGTTCTACTCGAAGCATTACCGTAACTTTTTCATCTTCTTGCAGAGGCAAGATGTTGACAATGTTCATCCCTTTGGCGGTACGGGTGGATTCCGGCACCTCGTAAGCCTTAATACGATACACACGACCAAGGTTGGTGAACAACATAATGGTGTCGTGAGCAAAGCAGGTAAACATATGCTCGGCAAAGTCTTCTTCCCGGCGAGTCATACCCGAAACACCACGACCGCCACGTCGTTGGGCACGATAGGTGTCGGTGGGCAAGCGTTTCATATACCCTAAGTGGGTCAGGGTAAGTACACATTCTTCGTTGGGAATCAGATCTTCAATATCTACTTCCCCGCTTACGGCGGTAATTTCGGTGCGGCGATCATCCACAAAACGGTCACGTACTACCAAAGCCTCTTCTTTTACAATGGTCAAAATGCGAGCGGCATTGGCCAAAATATCTTCCCAATCAGCGATTTTTACACGCAATTCGCTTAATTCGTCTTCAATTTTTTGTTTTTCTAAACCGGACAACCGACCCAACGGCATTTGCACGATTGCGGTGGTTTGCAGGTCGTCAAATCCGAAGCGATCGGCAAGTGCTTGCTTACTGTCGGCAATGGTACGGCTGGCGCGAATCAGACGAATAACTTCTTCGATAAAATCCAACGCTGTTTTCAACGCTTCTAAGATATGTGCCCGTTCCTTCGCTTTTTTCAAATCAAAACGAGTACGACGCTCTACAATTTCACATTGATAATCAATGTAATGTTGCAGCATTTCCTTTAAGGTCAAAATCTTTGGCGCACCGTTGACCAATGCCAGCATGATCACACCAAAGGTGTTTTGCAGTTGGGTAAAGCTGTACAGTTGGTTGAGCACCACTTGGGGATTGGCAGAAGCCTTTAATTCCACAACAATCCGCATACCCTCCTTGCTGGAGTAGTCAGCGATTTCGTCAATTCCCTCAATCCGCTTGTCTTTTGCCAAGTCGGCCATGGACTTGATCAAATTTTGCTTGTTGACCATGTAGGGAATTTCAGTAATGACAATACGGAAGCAATTGCCGTGACTTTCTTCTATTGTGGCCTTACCCCGCAAAACAACCTTACCGCGACCGGTGGCATATGCCGCACGAATACCGGCATGACCCATGATTACGCCGCCGGTAGGAAAGTCGGGGCCTTTAATGTATTGGCACAAATCAGCAATCTCCGCCTCCGGATTGTCGATCAAATAACACATGGCATCTACCACTTCTCCCAAGTTGTGGGGAGGAATATTGGTTGCCATACCAACTGCGATCCCTTGCGAACCGTTGATCAGCAAGCTGGGAATACGCGAGGGCAAGGTCAAGGGCTCGATCAGACGATCGTCATAGTTGGGTTGAAAGTCCACCGTTTCCTTGTCAATGTCGCGGAGCATTTCCATAGCAGGCTTGGAAAGCTTGGCTTCGGTATACCGATATGCCGCAGCGGGATATCCGTCGATCGAACCAAAGTTCCCTTGTCCGTCAACCATCATATACCGCAAAGAAAAATCCTGCGCCATACGTACCAATGCGTCGTACACCGACGCGTCACCGTGGGGATGATACCGACCCAAAACGGCACCAACCGTGTCGGCGCATTTGCGGTAGGCCTTTTCGGGATAAAGGTTGTTCTCATACATGGTATATAAAATACGGCGATGTACCGGCTTTAACCCGTCGCGTACGTCCGGCAATGCACGACCCACAATAACCGACATGGAATAATCCAAATAGGATTTTTTCATTTCGCTGACAATCTCTACGTCTATGGTCTTGCCTGCGTTGTTCATAAAAATATCACTCATAAATGATCGTTCCTTTCAAGCCAATCCTTTATTCCGGTTTGGTGGTAAGTCTTGTCTTGACAATTTCTACTTGTTCTTCGGTAAGGCTTCGTTCGGGAATTACCAGCAATTGACCATTGCTCAAAATAAGAACAAACAAGCCTTTTTCATGTAACAATTGATAACTACCGTCAAATTCTTGTTGCCAATCGTCTTTTTCGTCGGCACCGGCAACGTGAATATTCATAAGATTTTCAAAAATCGACACCGTCAATTGATTGCCGGATGTGGATTTTTGAATGATTTTACGTTTGGTACGTTTGGGCATGGTCCAAATAAAAGGTAGCATAAACAAACAGACCGCTACGATCAACCATTCGGAAAAACCGACCTTCATGTCACCCTTGACAAGGTGAATGACATTCATGGTGCCGGTTACACCGCCCACCAAAATGAAAATAACGGTTTCTATGTACAAGATCCATTTGCGTTCTTTCAATTTTCCCGACACAGTAAATGCGTCGCCTACTTCTTGCTCGTTTAACACAAACACCGCATCAATTTTTTCACCTACGGGCTCGGTTTTGGACACTTCTTCCGGTTTTTCCTCATCGTAAGAGTAGTCCATTCCTTCTCCCTCTTCGTATTCGGGAAGTTCAATGGGTTGCTCGCAAAATACGCAATTCATTTTTCCTTCTTCGTCTCGCATAATCGCCTGTTCGGCACCGCAAGCGGGACAAACTACCGTTTTGATTGCCATAAAAAATATCTCCTTCCCTTACACGTCAAGATTTTGAACGTATTTGGCATTTTGTTCTATAAACTCACGACGGGGTTCCACCTCATCGCCCATGAGCAATGAAAAGATTTCGTCGGCTTTTTGAGCATCTTCCATTCGAACCCGCAAGCAAGTACGGCTTTCCGGATCCATGGTGGTTTCCCAAAGTTGTTTTCCGTCCATTTCACCAAGACCTTTGTACCGTTGCACGTCGCCACCGCCCAATTGTTCCATGTACATGTCTCGTTCTTCGTCGCTAAAAGCATACATTTGCTTTTTGCCCTTATACACCTTGTACAACGGCGGTTGTGCCAAATACAAATGTCCCCGTTCGATCAATTCGGGCATATGACGGAAAAAGAAGGTCATAAGCAAGGTACGAATATGCGAACCGTCCACGTCAGCATCGGCCATGATAAAGATTTTGCCGTACCGCAGTTTTTCTATGTCGAAATCTTCACCGATTCCCGTACCCAATGCCAGCACCACCGGCAACAGTTTTTCGTTGGAATACACCTTGTCGATACGCGCTTTTTCTACGTTAAGCATTTTACCCCACAAAGGCAAAATGGCTTGAATTTTTGGGTCGCGCCCTTTGACTGCGGAACCCCCTGCCGAGTCACCCTCGACGATGAAAATTTCGGTTTCATTTGGGTCTTTGGAAATACAATCTGCCAGCTTGTCGGGCATTTTTGCTCTGCCACCGGCATTTTTGCGTTGAATATCTCTTGCCTTTTGAGCCGCTTCACGAGCATTGGCAGAAGCAATGGATTTGTTGATGATAATTTTGGCAATAGCGGGATTTTCTTCCAAAAAGGTCATCAATTTGTCGCTGACCAATGAATTGACCAAGGTTCCCATAGAGGTGTTGCCCAATTTGGATTTGGTTTGGCTTTCAAATTGTGCATCGGTCAATTTCACGCTGATGATCGCCGCAATGCCTTCTTGTACGTCGTCCCCTTTTAAGTTATTGTCATTATCTTTCAAAAACTTAAACTTTCTGGCATAAGAATTTACAACACGAGTCAATGCCGTGCGGAATGCCGTTTCGTGGGTACCGCCGTCAATGGTATGAATGTTGTTGGCAAAGCTAATGATCTTAGCATCATAACCGGTGGTATAGGAAAAAGAAATTTCAGCAGAAGAATCTCCGTCTACCGTAGCAATGTAGATATTTTCCGGTAAAATGCTTTCTTTTTTTGAATTTTCAATAATATAGTCTACGTAAGAACGAATACCACCCTCAAAATGCAACAGGTCTTGCCGTCCTTCGCTTTCGTCTCGACGGTCGGTCAAGGTAATTTTAACCCCTGCATTTAAAAACGCTTGTTCCCGCAAACGGGTAAGCAAAATATCATAGTCATATTCTACCGTGTCGGTAAAAATCGTGGGATCGGGTTTAAAGGTTACAATGGTACCGGTATCGCTGCATTGACCGATTTCGGTAAGAGGTGTAACCTCATCCCCTTTTTCAAACCGTTGTTTCACAATCCGTTTTCCGTCATGCACTTCTACTTCAAGCCAATTGGAAAGGGCATTTACAACCGACGCACCTACCCCGTGCAAACCACCGGAAACCTTGTACCCGCTTCCGCCGAATTTACCGCCGGCATGCAACATGGTAAATACCATGGTAACGGCAGGTTTATTATATTTTTGGTTAATACCGGTAGGAATCCCACGGCCGTTGTCAGCAATGCGAATAATATTGTCATTTAGTATGTCAACCTCAATATGATCGCAATACCCCGCCAACGTTTCGTCGATTGAGTTGTCAACGATTTCGTACACCAAATGATGCAAACCACGCTCACCGGTAGAACCAATATACATACCGGGGCGCTTACGAACCGCTTCTAAACCTTCCAATACCTGAATTTGTTCCGCGTCGTAATTTTCGGTAACTGCGGTACCAAGCATTTCTTGATTTTCCATGAAGTTTCGTTTCCTTTCCTTGGGGTGGATTTTTTATGTTACATATAATTTACGGAAATTTACGGCGAATACGGCCGTGTATAGTAGGCAATGAAAAAGAGGACAAATAAAGCGTTTGTCTTTTTGCCTTTTCACTGCATAAAATTACCGTTATGGGCAGATCGGTGGTAATGTCGTTGATCTCACCTTTTTTTTGTGCCATATTTACAAAACTGCGAGAATCTTTTTTGACCGTTATACTGTCTAAGTCAAAAATTCCTATAATAGAGTTTTGTGTTATAACGTGGTCAGATCCAATGCTCACAAACCGATTACTCAATTGCTTGCTCATGGATCTCACCCTTTTCAATCAAAAAAGATTTTCCTTGTTTTAAACGTAAAACCGAAGCGGGATCACAACAAGTAATAAAAATTTGGCGTCCCGAAAATTTGTTTAATATAAAATCTTGTCGGTTGCTGTCCAGCTCGCTCATAACGTCGTCCAGTAAGATCATAGGTTTTTCATCAAAATACTGCGATAAAACCTCTGCTTCTGCCATTTTTAATGCCAACGCTGCCGACCGTTGCTGACCTTGTGAACCAAAATTTCGTGCGGATATTCCGTTTATGGTAATCTGCAAATCGTGACGATGTGGTCCCACGGTGGTATATCCCAATCGTTTATCGGTTTCTCTGGCATTTTTTAGCGCCGTTACCAGTTTTTCATATCCTTCATTATCAGCTGAAACATCCACACCGTCATATTGTAGTTCCAAGGTTTCTTGCTTGCCTGAAAGCTCATAATAAAATTTTGTGGCAAATGGTTCGATTTTTTCTACGTATTTTTGACGTTGTCTGGCATAGGTACTGCCAAGACGAGCAAGAGAATCCTCCCACAGGTCCAACAGTCCTTCCATATAACCGGGTGTGTTTAGATCGCGTAACAAAGCATTTCGCTGATCTAATGCACGATTATATTGTTCTTCTAAGGTAATAAAAGACGGTTTCAATCGACTTAATGCAAAATCAATAAATCCTCTCCGTGCGGCAGGACCATCTTTTACCAAAGACAAGTGATTTGGGGCAAATACCACCGAAAAAACCGATTCGTATAGATCCGACGCTTTTTTTTCCACGTCATTTAATAAAATTGATTTTTTTTCACCGATTGCCAATTCTAATTGTTGATCACGATCGTGAGAATAAAATTTTAATTGCAATTTGGCTTGTTTTTGGCCAAACTCAATCATTTCATTTTCTTTTGCACCACGAAAAGATTTTGCACCGCTGCAAACCCAAAGTGCTTCTAATAAATTGGTTTTTCCTTGCCCATTATCACCATAAAAAACGTTGATCGTTTCACAGGGTTCTATAACGTTATTTTTTAAATTTCGCCAGCTTTGAAAAGCCAACTGCTGTACGATCATTCACCAATTACCTCGTACACGTCACCCTGAAATTTAACAATATCCCCTACGACGACCTTTTTTCCTTTCATAAGGCAAACTTCACCGTTTAATTGCACACGACCGGTGACGATTGCTTCTTTTGCTTGACCGCCGCTTTCTACCGCTGCCGCAAATTTTAAAAAATCACATAAACGTATAAAAGGGGTGTTGATTGCTATTTGTTTGGGTGCTACCGACAATTTAATTTTCATATTTACTCACCTTATTTAATGCGTACCGGTAATACCAAAAATAGGAAATCATTGCCTTCGGCAGGTAAAATTTTAATAGGTGACAAAGAGCCGCTCATTTCAATTTTTACCATATCATCTTCCACAGCACGCAAAGCATCTAACAAATAGCGGCTGTTAAAGCCAATTTCAATACGATCTCCTTCAATTTCTGCTTGTATACGGTCATCTGCATTACCAATTGCCGATTCACAAGATGCTTTAATTTCATCTTGATCAAAAATACATTTTACAAAAACCTTGGCGCGATCGTTGATCAATAAGGCAACACGATCTATGCTTTCCAACAAGGTTTTATTGGATACCAAAACGCTGGTTGTATGGTTGGGAGGTACTGCCGTTTTGTAATCAATAAATTCGCCTTCCAATAAACGGGAAACAACCAAAATATGACCGATTTCAAAAATAATATGACGTTTACCAACCGAAATTTGAATCGGTTCATCTTTTTCGGGTAACAATTTCAAAATTTCACTTAATGTCTTTTCGGGAACAATAAATTTTAATTCCAAATCGTTGGTAATATTTTCTTTACGAATTGCCAAACGATATCCGTCTACCGCAACCATGGTAATTTTTCCTTTTTCCAATTGGCAAAGAATACCGGTATACATAGGTTTTTCGTCTGTCTTTGCTACAGCAAACCGTGTCATACGGATCATATTGGCAAACAATTGGGAATGAAATTGAAAAGAAATGCCGTCAGACAGGGCAGGCAATTCGGGAAATTCGTTTGCTGCCATACCGACAATTGCAAATTTTGAATACCCACTTTTTAACGTACACATTAAATTAGTATCAACATCGATTAAAACGTCATCACCGGGCATTTTCTTAATAATTTCACTAAAATAACGAGCAGATAAAATAATCTCGCCTTCTTGTTCCACGTTTGCTTCGATTGCGGTGGTGATTCCCATTTCCATATTATAGCAAGTAAGAGTTAAATAGCCTTTTTTGGCTGAAAACAAAATACCTTCCAAAGAAGGGAGTGTGGAATTACTACCTACGGCACCTTGTACTTTGGAAATTGCTTCGATCAGAGTTTTTCTCTTACATAAAATTTTCATTTCGTTCATTCCTCTTTTTCAAAATAGACTTATAAAATTATAAAGATGTTTTTGCAATTTTCGTTTTTTTCTTTGTATGAAAACAATATATTAACAGTAATAGTAGTAGGGGATGTTAAAATGTTTAAAAGTGGAAAAAAACGTTACAAATCAAGATAAATTGCATAAATTGTCGATGATTAAATAATGATGAAGTTTTTATGAAAAATGTTGTCAAATAGATATCAAAAACTTTTCAATGATGAAATCAAATAATTTGTTGAAAAAAGGCAGATTTATGTAAAGTAGGGTAACTTTTCTTTTTTGCCTGTTTTCAACACGATGTTAATGGTTTTAAAACAGTCTGTTGAAGTTATTTTGCCGTAATGTTTTTAATAATATCTTCAATGGTTGCTTTTATACGTGTGTTACGTTTAATATCGCTTTCCACTTTTTTTAGGGAAGCGCTCACCGTAGCATGATTTCTGCCAAATCCTTTGCCTATGGTTTTCAAAGGAAGTCCGGTAACCTGTCTTGCAATATATATAGCAATATGGCGTGCGTTGGCAATTTCGGCATTTTGTTTACCTGAACAAATATCGGCAGGGGTCACATCAAAGGCAGCTCCCACGTTTTCTATAATTTGATCAATGGTAATCGGTTCGGGCATATCGTCTTTTTTAATTTCATTAATTAAGGTACTGGCACCCGAAAGAGTAGGTTCTTCACCCAAATTGTGATAAGCATATAATTTGTTAACAATGCCCTCTAATTGACGAATATTGTTTTTTAATTGATTGGCAATAAATTGTACGACAATATCGGGAATATGAAAGTTTAATGCTTGTGCTTTTTTGCGGATGATCAGCACCCGTGTTTCAAAGTCCGGTTGTTGAATATCTGCCATTAAACCCATTTCCAAGCGTCCGCGAATGCGTTCATCCAATGATTTAATATCCTTTGGTAAACGGTCAGATGTAACAATGATTTGCTTGTTGTCACGATAAAGCGCTTCAAAGGTGTTAAAAAATTCCACCTGAGTTGCTTCTTTACCGGCAATAAACTGAATGTCGTCAATAAACAAAACGTCGGCTTTTCTGTATTTTTCGCGAAAATCTACCGTACTGACATTATTGATTGCTTCCAAGATTTCGTTCATAAACGATTCACCTTGGGTATAAACAACCGTCATATTTGGATTATTCTTTTTTATTTCATTGCGAATGGCATTCAGCAAATGGGTTTTTCCCAAACCGGGACTTCCGTAAATAAAAAACGGATTGTATGCGTGCCCCGGATCTTTGGCTACGGCAAGAGAAGCAGCATGAGCAAATTTGTTGGAAGAACCCACAACAAAATTGTCAAAGGTATATTTATTTTCAGTTTCGTCTAACGATGAACTTTGTTTTTGCGGTTCTGTTTCACCTACAATAATGTTTACCGTAATGGGAAATCCGAAAATTTCTTCAAAACCGTCGGAAAGGAGTTCTAAATAGTGACTTTCCACAATTAATTTTTGATAATCGCTTTTTGCTCGAACGGTTACAATACTGTTTTTTAATTCTACCGGTTGCAGGGTTTGGATCCAAGTGTTATATGCTACTTCATGAATGCGGCTACGGCAATAAATGCTGACGTTTTCCCAAACTTCGTTAAAGGAATTCATGAACGTTACCTCCTTAAAAAATATAGTAAAATATATAAAAATTTGATATTATGTTTATCCTTGTTATCATACCATAAAACCCTATAATTTTCAACATAATTTACGATGTTTTTATAAAAAAAAGGGGTTTTTTAAGGGACTTGACAAAGTTGATTTTTTGGTATATTTTTATTATCAAAGAGAACCGAAAAAGGGGAAATCAATTTGAATTTATGGTCCGGTGTATGGGAAATTTCACAACTTGTGGGGCAAATGTTTATTCTTATGGGAGTAGGGGTCGTTTGCGGTAAGTGTAAGTGGATGGATACGATTGGCGCGAAGCAAATGACCAATATTTTACTAAAAGTCGTTACTTTTTGTGTAATTGTAAAAAGCTTTATTGTAACCGACTATTCTACGGAAAAAGCAGTTCATTTATTGGTTGGTGCCGCATCTTGTGCAATTTGTACGGCGGTGGGACTGTTGATCGTTTTGCCATTGTTTAAAAAAACTCCCGCAGATCAAAAAAACGTGTTGCGTTTTGGTGTTTTATTTTCAAACTGCGGCTTTATGTCGTTACCGTTGGTTTCTGCTATTTTGGGGGATAACGGGGTTTTTGTGGTATCGATCTTCGTTGCGCTATTTCAGTGTTTGTGCTGGACGTTAGGGGTTAAAATTTATGACAGTTTTGATCCTAAAAAGGCCGTAAAACAAGTTATTTTTAATCCCGGTGTTATAAGTGTTATGTTTGGTCTTCCTTTATTTTTTGTAACCATAGATTTTCCTTCTATCATTATGGAACCCATGGTTATGCTATGCGACTTAAATACGCCGCTTGCCATGATCGTTACCGGGTATCATTTGTCAAAAATGGCCTTGAAAATTCAAAAAGGGGACGGCAATATATTATTTGCCTCGGGTCTTCGTTTGGTGGTTGTACCGCTTATTACTTTTGGTGTTTTGTATTTGCTGGGTATACGAGGCTTGTTGTTGGTTGCTTGTATGGTACCGGTGTGCGCTCCTTGTGCCAGCAATACGTCGTTGTTTGCGGTTATGTTTGGCGGTAACGAGGTGTATGCTTCTCGTTTTGTAAGTATTAGTACAATTTTATCTATACTTACCATGCCGTTTATTATTGCTTTAGCGCAACTGGTAGCATAAATGATAGAAAATAAATAAAATGATAAAAAAATAACGAGTTTTCGTTTTTTCGAAAGCTCGTTATTTTTTTTATTGAAAACTTAATAGATCAGACAATCAAAGTTGAGATATAAACTGTTTGATTGCTTCAAAAGAAGAATCGCTGATTACGTGCTCAATTTTGCAGGCATCTTCGGTTGCTACATCTTCAGACACGCCCAACCGAATCAACAGCTCGGTAATTAGGGTGTGCCGTTCATACATGGTTTCGGCAACACTTGTGCCAAGGGGTGTAAGGCATAACGTACCATCGTCGTTTACCTCAACAAAACCGCCTTTTTTCAACAGACCCACAGCACGACTGACGCTAGGTTTGGAATACCCCATATATTCGCCTACGTCAATGGAACGGCATTGTCCGTTCTTTTTGGTCAGCACGTAAATACTTTCCAAGTACATTTGACCCGATTCTTGTAAACGCAATGTTACACCTTCTTTTAACCGATGATATCGGTACCCATATATTTACGCAGGGCTTCGGGTACGGTAACGGTACCATCTTCGTTTTGATAATTTTCTAAAATTGCGGCAACGGTACGTCCTACAGCCACACCCGAACCGTTGAGAGTATGAACCAACTTGGCTTTGTCTCCTGCGCCGTTTTTAAAGCGGATAGAAGCACGTCTTGCTTGGTAATCTTCAAAGTTGGAGCAACTGGAAATTTCACAGTAACGGTTGTAGCTGGGCAACCATACTTCAATATCATAGGTTTTGGCAGAGGAGAAACCGATGTCACCCGAGGACAAACAAACTACACGATAGGGCAGACCCAAACCTTGCAAAACACGTTCAGCATCGTTGGTCAGAGATTCCAATTCTTCGTAAGAATGCTCCGGATCGGCAAATTTTACCAATTCCACTTTATTAAATTGATGTTGACGAATCAGACCTCTGGTATCACGACCGGCAGACCCTGCTTCACCACGGAAACAAGCGGAATAAGCACAGTATTTTACAGGCAAAGTAGCACCGTCCATGATTTCATCACGATGGATGTTGGTAACGGGAACTTCGGCGGTGGGAATAAGGAAATAATCGGTATTTTCTACTTTGAAGGCATCTTCTTCAAACTTGGGCAATTGGCCGGTACCGGTCATGGAAGCACGATTTACCATGTAAGGAGGCAAAATTTCGGTATATCCGTGTTCGGCGTGCGTGTCTAAAAAATAACTGATAATGGCGCGTTCCAAACGGGCACCCAAACCGCGATAAAAATGAAAACGAGTACCGGTAACCTTTCCTGCGGTTTCGGGGTCTAAAATGCCCAAATCAGCGCCGATGTCCCAATGGGCTTTGGCTTCAAAATCAAAATTGCGAGGCTCGCCCCAACGACGAATTTCCACGTTGTCGCTGTCATCTTTTCCGTCGGGAATATCGGGATTTGGCGTGTTGGGAATCGTGAGAAGCAAATAGCGTTGTTTTTCTTCCAATTCGGACAATTGGGCATTACATTCTTTAACTTGTTCCGAAAGCACCTTCATTTCTTCCATGATCGGGGTAACGTCTTCTCCGTTTTTCTTCATCATGGGAATCTTTTTGGAAGCGGCATTTTGTTGCGCTTTCATGGTATCGGCTTTGGCGGTGATTTCGCGACGTTGTTCGTCAATGGCCAACAATTGGTCAATGGCTTCATCATAATTTCCGTTACGGCGGCGCAAAGCATCTTTAATTTCTTGGGGATTGGTGCGAATCCGTTTGATATCTAACATAGGTAAAACTCCTTATTCAAATTTCAATGCCAGGTTTTTCAGGTCATCGTTGTTATAAAATTCTATTTCCAAACGGCCTTTGCCGTTTTTCATGGAAACCTTGACAGGACGTCCCAACCGCTCCTGCAAAGCCAACTCTACTTCACGGAAATAAGGTTGGGTAGTCGGCGGTGTGAGTTTTTCCACCTTGGTGGGAGCGTCGGTTTTTTTGGCAAGACGCTCAATTTCACGTACATTGGCGCCAAAGGAGGCAATACGTGCCGCTTTGAGTTGTTCGTCTTTGTTTTTAAATGCCAATAAAGCACGTCCGTGACCGGCCGAGATTTTTCCTGATTCGATCATTGTCAAAATTTCTTTTGGCAGTCCTAACAACCGTACGGCATTGGCAACAGCGGAACGAGAACGACCGACTCGCTCGGCCACATCCTCTTGTGTAAGAGAAAATTCATCCATTAATGCTTGATATCCGGCGGCTTCTTCCACAGGATTCAAGTCTTCTCGTTGCAGGTTTTCTACCAGCGCGATCTCAGCGGTTTCGGCATCGGTCAGTTCACGAATGGTAACCGGCACTTCGGTCAGTCCCGCAATACGGCAGGCGCGCCAACGACGTTCCCCGGCAACCAATTGGTACCCGGTAGCAATGGGACGCACTACCAGGGGTTGCAACAATCCGTATTGACGAATGCTTTCTGCCAAATCGTCGATGGCATCTTGATCAAAATTTTTACGTGGTTGGTTTTTATTTGGCTCAATTTCGGAAAGACGCACGTGTACGGGTGCGGTCTCAATGGCTTGATTTTCTTCAAACAAGGCATTAAGTCCTTTTCCTAAGCCACCTTTTTTTGCCATGGATTCACCTACTTGTTATGTTTTATGATTTCATCGGCCACCGAAAGATATGCTTCGGCGCCCTTTGAAGATTTGTCGTAATACAGTACCGGCATACCAAAACCCGGTGCTTCCGACAAGCGAACAGCACGAGGAATGGCAGTAGCAAACACTTTGCCGGGGAAAAATTTTTTAACCTCTTCCACTACTTGGCGGGTCAAATTGAGGCGGTTGTCAAACATGGTCAGCAGTACGCCTTCTAATTCCAGACGTTCGTTGTACAGCCGTTTGATCTGCCGAACCGATGCCATTAATTGGGAAAGCCCTTCTAAGGCGTAATATTCACATTGGATCGGGACCAATAGCGTGTCAGCGGCGCATAGACTGTTTATGGTGATCAGACCCAGCGACGGGGGACAATCGATCAAAATATAGTCATAGCAATCTTTAATAGGGGCCAAGGCAATACGCAAACGGGCATAACGCTTGTCCATTTCGGACAGTTCCAGTTCCGCCGCTGCCAGATCGATCCCCGACGGCAAAAGAGAAACGTTGGTAAACTGTGTTTCCACCACAGCTTCGCTTGCAGAAGAATGTCCTAACAGCACGGTATAGGTAGTATGGGCTAATCCGCGTTTTTCCACACCATAGCCGCTGGTGGTATTACCTTGGGGATCGGCGTCGATCAGCAAGACGCGGTTGCCGCGGGCACCTAAGCTTGCCGCCAGATTGACCGCAGACGTGGTCTTGCCAACGCCCCCTTTTTGATTGGCAATTGCAATTATTTTAGCCAAAAGGGAACCTCCATTCACAGAATATATCGGTATGTTTAAGTATAGCACACCACATTCAAAAAATAAAGAGGGAATTTTGTTTCACGTGAAACATTTTTTTGTGTTTTGACATTTCTGTGGTTTGCTATTGAAACCGAGAATCAAAAATGGTATAATTGTTTCACATGAAACAATTTGGAGTGGAACCATGAAACAAACGTGTGACATTTTAATAATAGGCGGCGGAGCAAGCGGTTTGTTTGCGGCAATTACTGCTGCCAAAACCGCCCCGCATAAGCGAGTTGTGGTGTTGGAACGAGAACAACGGGTTGCTAAAAAACTGTTGACCACAGGCAACGGACGGTGTAATTTGTCCAATGTTGGTGGGTTGGAAGGGCATTATTATGGCGATTCTGCGTTTGCCGAGGCGGCATTTGCCTGCTTTGGCGTGGAACAAACCTGTTGCACCATGGCACAGTTTGGAATTCCTACGGTGGCTTTGGAACATGGGAAGTTGTTTCCGTGCTCGTTACAAGCTTCTTCGGTGGTAGATATGCTTCGTTATGCGGCAACGGATTTCGGCGTAGAAATTGTGACAGAAACCACGGTAGAGCGCATTAATGCCAAAGGACCGTATGAGGTGCATACCAATCACGGTGTTTGGCAGACTAACGTTGTGGCAGTTGCTACAGGCGGAAAATCCTGTGTTGGTAAATTTGATGGTCCTACCGGATACGATTTGTTGCAGAACTTGGGCTATACGGTAACAAAGCTTACCCCCGCAATTGTGCAGGTTACCACCGAACGGGATCCGATCAAACCCTTGACCGGGATCAAGGTGGACGGCCAAATTACCGCTGTGTGTGGGAAGGAGTCTCGCACAGAAGTGGGTGAGATCCTATTTGCTGAATATGGCATTTCGGGGCCCCCCGTATTGCAACTTTCCGGCATGGTTGCCCGTTATGGACGAGGCGACCTGACCATAGATTTTATGCCTGATTGGTCCGGTCAGGCGATTTACGACGAGATTCGATCACGTTGTTCACGGTTTGCAAGTCGTTCTTGTGAAGATTTACTTACCGGATTGCTGAACAAGCGGCTGGGGCAAACGGTGCTCAAACGGGCGGGGATAGAAAAACTGTCTCGTCTTGGCGGCAGTTTGACCCATCAAGAAGTGAAAACTATTGTGATTATGATAAAAGAGTTCCCTTTAAAAGCCAACGGAACAAAGGGGTGGAGTACTGCACAAGTGACTTGCGGCGGAGTACTTACCAAAGATTTTGATCCCCAAACCATGGTGTCTAAATTACACAAGGGCTTGTATGTTATGGGCGAAGTGCTCAACGTAACCGGCGACTGCGGTGGTTATAATTTGCAATGGGCATGGACCAGCGGGTATTTGGCGGGCAAAGCCATGGGGGAGGCATAAGATGATTCAGTTAAGCAACGTAACCCTTTTACCCAACACCGATTTTACCGATCCGGTTGCTGTGGCTGCCAAGGTCAGCGGTTTGCCCAAATCGGAGATTTTGTCTTGCCGATTGGTCAAGCGGTCGGTGGATGCTCGCAAAAAGCCGAACGTCGTCTTTGTTTGTACCTTGGCGATTGAGGTGGTTGACGAAAAAAAGGCTCTGAAAAAAATCAAGCACAAGCAGACCACGTTGGTCAGCCAAAAACAAGATGAATTACCGATCAAGATACCTAGCTGTCCCACAGAAACGCCCATAGTCGTGGGGGCAGGACCTGCCGGCTTGTTTGCGGCGCTGGTTTTGGCAAGGGCAGGGTGCTGTCCTGTTTTGATTGAGCGAGGCGAAGCGGTGGACGACCGCATTCGCTCGGTAAACGCCTTTTGGGAACAAGGCAAACTGAATCCCAACAGCAATGTGCAGTTTGGAGAAGGAGGAGCCGGAACTTTTTCTGACGGTAAATTGAACACCGGCACCAAAGATCCTCGCAACCGCTTTGTATTAGAAACTTTTGTAGAGCACGGAGCGCCAGAAGAAATTTTGTGGGAAACTCGTCCCCATGTGGGAACCGACAAATTGGTGGCGGTGGTGCGTTCCATGCGCCAAGAGATTGAAAAATTGGGAGGGCGGGTCTTATTTCGCCATCAATTGACCGATCTGCATATTGAGCAAGGTCGGCTGGTTGCGGTTTCGGTGGAAACACCACAAGGAACAAAAACCATGCCATGCACCAAAATCGTGCTTGCTTTGGGACACAGCGCACGGGACACTTTGCGAATGTTGCACCAAAAAGGGCTTATTATGGAGCAAAAACCTTTTTCTTTGGGTGTGCGCATAGAGCATCCCCAAGACATGATAAATTTTTCACAATACGGAGAAAAGTGGCGCGTCCCTCCTCTGCCTGCGGCGGAATATAAGCTGAGCACCCACTTGCCGAACGGACGAGGGATCTATACCTTTTGTATGTGTCCCGGAGGACAGGTGGTGGCGTCGGCTTCGCAAACAGGCGGTGTGTGCACCAACGGCATGAGTTTGTTTGCCCGTGACGGCAAAAATGCCAACAGCGGTCTGCTGGTGGGGATTTCCCCTGCGGATTTTGCTGATTCGCACCCCTTGGCAGGTGTGATTTTGCAAGAAAATGTGGAAAAATTGGCATTTCGCGCGGCAGGCAGCAACTATTTTGCGCCCACACAGTTGGTGGGGGATTTTCTGAAAAACCAAAATTCTACCGCCTTTGGCGAGGTGCAACCCACCTATCGCCCCGGCACATCCTTTTGCCGATTGGAAGAATATCTGCCCGATTTTGTTACCGATTCCCTGCGGCAGGCGTTGCCTATCTTAGGGCAAAAATTAAAGGGATTCGACCGAGCCGATGCGGTGCTCACAGGTCCCGAAACCCGCAGTTCATCCCCTGTTCGCATGGTGCGGAATGACG
Organism: Acutalibacteraceae bacterium; assembly: GCA_045661365.1. Lineage (GTDB taxonomy): Bacteria > Bacillota > Clostridia > Oscillospirales > Acutalibacteraceae > UMGS1484. The sequence continues at coordinate 28,710 of JAZRFL010000019.1, forward strand.
GCTACCAAGCCAATCTTGCAGGGGTTTACCCTTGCGGCGAAGGGGCAGGCTACGCAGGGGGCATCACCTCTGCCGCCGCCGACGGCATTCGGGTAGCGCTGGCGATTTTGGAAAAAATTTCATAAAAACAACAGTTTAAGTGAGTAAATCTTACGTTTCGATCGTCTAATAGGTGAAACCCCATGAAAGGACGCGTGTTATGAAACGAATTCTCTGCTTTTTATTGACCCTTTTGCTGTTGGTGCCTTGCGCCGTGACAGCAACCGCATCCAACACCCACTACACCTATGACAACAGTTTGTTGGTCAGCGTGACGGCGGAAACCCAGCGCGCCTTTACAGCGGCGGATTTCCCCGAATTTGCCGCGGTGCAAGAGGTTTTGGTGACAAAAAAGCAACAAACGCCTAACGGATTTGGCTATACCCTTATGTTGATTGCCCCACAATCCACCGCCCATCAAACCGAGGCGGCCATGACGGCGCTGTTGCAAAATCCTTTGGTGGAATCGGTCAATCGCAATTCTTTTGCCCCCGACTATGCCGAAAAACATTCTTCGGTATCCATTGGGCCGCAAAACGCGGTGATTGGGGTGGGCGATGCCGTTACCCTTGCCATTGAAGAAGAAAAATTTGTGCTTACGGGTGGCTCGCAGTTTTACGGCATTTGCTTTACCGCAGACCCTGCGGTGTTTGACCCCCAAAAAGTGACCGACCAAACCTTTGCGGAATTTGGCTTGACCCAAGTGTATGGGCTTGAACAACCTTATTCCAATCTTCCTCAATCGGAAACCCCCGTGCTTGACCCCGAAACGTTGGGCAAGGGGAGTCCCATTCATCAGTATTTTGCCAAACTGCATCGCAGTGGCAGCGAGTATCTATCCATAATCAACGCTCTTGCCGCCAACCACGGGATTTTGTCTTGCAATTTGGAATACGTTACGTTACCCACGGGGTATTTCGGCTCCCACAACTGGGCTTCGAAAAACACCGATTTGCTATCCATTTTTATGACCGACCAGTGGCTGTCGGAAGGCAACACGTCGGGCGCTTTTACCGATATTGAGCAGGTCACGCTGGTGGCCAAAGCCCCCGGTGTGGCAAGAGTAGAAATGACCCGCGACTACACCTACGGCCCTGTTGTTGCCGCTTGCGACGTGACCATTTATGAACCGGGCGATACCGACGGCGACAACAAAGTTACCGCCTATGATGCTTTGCAAGTCTTGCAAACCATTGTGTGCAAGCATTATATAAGCGGCGGCAGTGTGGAATTTTTGCGCGCCGACATGGACCGCAGTGAGCGGCTCACCGCCGAGGATGCCTTGTATATTTTGCAAAAAGTGGTATCCAAGGGCAAGGAATATCAATCGGTGGCGCTGAACGAAACCAATTTTCCCGACCCTGTTTTACGGCAGGATTTAGCCGAGTACGACACCGACGGTGACGGCATTTTTTCGGCCGCCGAGCGGCGTGAAGTGCGGGTGTTGGATTTAAGAAAATTCTCCGACCACCCCACCATTACCAACGCCACGGGGCTGAATTGGTTTACTAACGTGGTGTATCTGGATTTAATAGGCAACGATTTGACCCAACTGGATGTCAGCGACTTGCAACATCTTTATTATCTTAACCTGCAATACAACAACATTAAGCATTTGGATTTAAGCAAAAACACCAAGTTGGATACCCTCAACGTAAATACCAATTACATGGAGTCGCTGAATATTACGGGGTGCAAAAACCTGCGAAGGTTAGAGGCGTGGTATACCGCGTGGGACACCATTGACCTGTCGGGCAACCACAATTTGCAAGAGTTGTCTATGTTTACCGGTCAAACCACCACGCTGGATTTGTCCCACAACAAAAAACTCACCGCTCTTTCGGTGGCGGAGCAAAAACTGACTCACTTGGATTTATCTGAAAACACCCTTTTAACGGGAATTTCTTGCGGCAACACTCCTTTGGCAAGTCTGGATTTGAGCGCTTGTCCCCGGTTGACTTCTTTGCAGTGCAATCAAACTCGGTTGACCACCCTTGATGTGCGTCAAAATCCTGCGTTGACCTATTTGAATTGTCAAGACACCAAGATTGCCGCGTTGGATGTGACCCAAAATCCCAAATTGCAAACCCTCTATTGCGGCAACACCCCCATTGAAACCTTGGATTTGCAGCAAAATCCCAAACTGCAATTGTTGGATTGCACCAATACCAAAATCACCCAATTGAATTTGTATTATAACCCCTTGGTGAAGGTGGTTTGCGACCCTGCCGTGGAGTTGCAATATACCTTGCCGTGAGCATTGGGTAAAAAAATGCTTGACAACCCGTTTGTTCGGTGTTATAACATAAAACGTAACGGGTTCGCCCGTTATAGAAAACCGCATAAGAAAATCAGCAGGGGTGCTTAAACCGATGTAGTCGACCGTCGGTTTGGCTGAGATGGAACAAATTTTCCGAACCCTTTAACCTGAAACGGATAATACCGGCGTAGGAAGCGTGATCACAATCTGTTTACTCAGACCGCAGCCGATTTTCCGGTTGCGGTTTCTTTTTTTGAGGTAATATGACTCATTCAAACTCATTTGAAAAGGGCGTATTTCGGTGATTTTCACCCGTGACGATTTTGAAATGCACAAAGCATTCCTGCAATCGCCTCGGGCAAAAATCTCACAAAATCCACCGCCGTTCATCAAAAAGAAAGCCTTTTTAACGGGTTTGAGCAAGCCGTATCACCTCGTTTTGAGGGAATACAGCGGCTCAAAACTGCCCTGGTTGCCTTGGAACTTGTAAACAAAGATTGTGAGAACGGAGAATTTTTATGAAAAAAAACAAAACAAAAATTCTGGTGGAATGTGCGGTTTTTATTGCCATCGCCACCGTACTTAGCTTGTTTAAATTGTTAGACCTGCCGTATGGCGGTTCTATTACCATGGCTTCTATGCTGCCGGTCGTGTTGCTTGCCTACCGACATGGGTTGGGCTGGGGGCTTATGAGCGGTCTTGCTTACGGCGTGATTCAACAACTGATGGGACTGAATACCCTTTCTTGGGTCACCACTTGGCAATCGATTTTGGCAGTGGTTTTGTTGGATTACGTAGTAGCGTTTGCCGGTACCGGATTGGGTGGCGTGTTCCGTAAAAAGGTGAAAAATCAGGCTTTGGCATTGACCTTTGGCGTGTTGATTGCTTGTGTGTTGCGCTATGCTTGCCACGTGATTTCGGGGTGCACCGTTTGGGCAGGGCTTTCTATTCCCACTTCGGCGGCGCTGATCTATTCCTTGGGATATAATGCGACTTACATGATTCCCGAAACCATTGTTACAATGGTAGCGGCTTATTATTTGGGAAGTGTGCTGGATTTTCGCAAACAACAGCCTGCACGATTGGAGCGGACGCAAGCCACGGGAAATCCTTTGTACAAATGGTTGATTGGATTGGTTTTGGCGGGCGGCGCTGTATTTGATGGGGTTTCGATTTTTTCAAAGTTGCAAAATGCCCAAACCGGTGATTTTATGATTACGGGGCTGACCCAAGTGAATTGGTTGTCGGTAGGGCTTGTAACTCTTGGTTGCGTAGCGGTTGCCGCTGTGCTGATGGTAATTAAGAAGAAAAACGCACAAAAAGGATGATATGTGATGAAACGGTGCTTCATTGTGGGAGCAGGCAGTATTTTTGAAGGAGATCTTCCTTTTGAAACAACAAAAGAGGATTTGGTGATTGCCGCTGACGGCGGGTTGCTTGCTTTGCAAAAGAGCGGGATGACGCCCCATTTACTGATCGGTGATTTTGATTCTATGAACAACCCGAATCTGCCCATAGAAACCTTGGTGCTGCCGGTGGAAAAAGACGACACAGACTTGGTGTACGCTGTCAAAGAAGGTCTTGCCCGCGGGTACAAGGATTTTGTGCTTCTTGGCGGACTGGGTGGTGCCCGTTTTTCTCACACCTTTGCCAATCTGCAATTGCTCGCCTACCTAAAGGAACAAGGCGGACAAGGCTTGCTGGTTGGCGGTAAGACCCGTATATGGTTGCTAAAAGAAGAAAGCATGTCTCTTTCCCTTCCTGCGGAGGCTCATTGCTCGGTATTTGCATACAGCCCGCAAGCGGTCGTTTCTCTTAACGGTTTGTATTATTCGTTGAAAAAGGGAAATTTGACCAATTGGTTCCCCTTGGGTGTGAGCAATCATCCGGTTGATAGCCAAACAACCATAACCGTGCATGAAGGCACCGTTTTATTGATTATCGAAGAATAAAAAACAACTGCAGAGCATCCTCTGCAGTTGTTTTTTATTGGAGAGAAACGAAAATGGTTATTTCCCGATATATTGATGAATACGCATGGTAAGGCTTTCGGCGGTTGCTTGATCGTGTCCCCCAATAACCATCTGTCCGTTGACGATGGGAGTGGAAATAACAGGTGAGGTCAGCAAGGTTTCGTATTCCCAAACAGAAATGACCTGTCCCAGGTGATTTGTGGTGATTTCTTCAAACAAAGCGGTTCCTTCGGGGGTTAGGGTCAATATGACACAATGTCCCGTGGCAGCTACATACTCACAAGTTGCATTGGCAATGTGGGAGGTGTTGAGCAGGATTTCATTTTCATAGTCATCACCAAGACGGAAGGTAATGGCGTTTTTATCTGTGGCGGGGGCAGCAGCCTTTTCCAGTCGTGTTACGTTGACGATTTGCAAGGGGTAGCTTTCCAAGACGCCACCGACAAAATAAAAGTTCACGGTGTCGTTGGGGAAAAGCTGAGGGCAACGGTCAAGCTTTGCCAATGAAACCGAGGCTTGTTGTCCACGCATATTGGCGGGTGCGGTCAGCTCAACCAAAACAGAATAGTCAAACACCTGTAAAACGCGCCCGGCGGCATAGGTTTCTGCTTCAAGGGGTTCTTCTGAGGTGGTGTTCATCGGGTTTTCCTGTTGGTGATCACAAGAATCCAGTGCAAACCAAACTGCCGTTACAATACCAATGATCAGTAAAATAATGCTCACCCATAAAAACGGGTTTTTCATACGAAACCATGACATATTACGGACACTCCTTCTGCATTAAGACATGTCATTATATTATAGTACATCGGCAACTATGTCAAGCGTTACCATAACAGAAAAACAAACAAAAATCCGTTTCCGAGAAAACGGATTTTACTATTTTGTATGAATTGGGTTGGTTTTGAGCAAAAATCGAAGAAAAATTCATACAAATTTTAAAAGCAGAATTAAGGTTTGGGTGGTAAATTGTGAATAGTAGGAAGTCCTACGCATTAAAATTCATTGCTATGGAGGAGATACTCATGAAAAAAGTTTTGGCATTGGTCATTGCTTTTGCGCTGATTGCCACCATCACAGTTACAGCGGTAAGCGCCAAAGGCAAGCAACATTTTGACTTTGGTTGGAATCATGGTTTCGGCCATGAAGAAACCGAGCAACCGCAAAAACCGAACGACCAACAAGGCAAACCGGAAACCAACACCGATTGCCCCCAAGAAAAACCCAACAAACCTCAAGAAGAACAAGGTAAACCCAACGAGGAATGCCCCAACGAAAAACCCGTGCATCCTCAACTGCCGCAACGCCCCGGAACCGATCGCGTGGAAAGCGGTACCGACCTTGAAACCAACACCGATCTCGGTACCAATACCGACGTGAAAGAGCCTGCATTTAAGGATGTTTTCGACGTGGTTGTAGAACTGCACAAACGGGGACATCACGGCAAAAACTTCCGTGTACCAACCTTCAATGAGCTGTTTGCTCTGTTGGACATGGTGATTGAGGGAGATAATGTTTCCTTTGGATTCTGCCGTTTGGATGAAGAGCAACCGAAATTCCAAGAAATCACCATGGGTGAATTGGTAAATTCTGCTCCCGAAGGCATGGACGTGGTTGAAATGGGCGACAACAATGCCGACGGCAAGGTAGCCGCAGACGATGCTTTGGAAATCCTCAAGCACGTGGTAGGCAATAAACCCATGGAGCATGAAGGAAAACGAATCCTCAGCGATATGAACGTGGACGAAGCAATTGGTGCGGACGACGCTTTGTGCGTACTGAAAAAAGTAGTGGGAAAACCGTTCTGATAAGGATAAGAAAAACAGACCGTTTGCAATGAGCAGGCGGTCTGTTTGCTTGTTGCGGTGGGTATGGATTTCCTTATGAAGTCATAAAATCCTTGCTGTGCTATACCATGTTTTTATGGTATAGTACGATGAGGCTGTCAAAGGGTTGCAACGGAAACCGTTTTTTGATAAAATACCCTTAAAGCGATGTAAGGGAGGGTGTACGATGATTGCGCGGCAACAAGTGATTGATTTTTGCAAAACCTTAGAAAATGTGATAGAAGACTATCCTTTTGGCGATGAAACTGTCGCTATGCGCCACAAACGAGGGCAAAAGCGCATTTTTGCATTATTGATAGAACGGCGTGGACAGATTTGGTTGAACCTAAAAAACCAGCCGGGTTGGTGTGATTTTTGGCGGGAACAATATCCCAATGCGGTGGTACCGGGGTATCATATGAACAAACAACATTGGAATTCGGTGATCTTGGGGCAGGGTGTGCCGCGGGAGCATATTGAACAGATGATAGAAGAAAGCTACTTGCTGACTAAGCGGTAGGATGGGTAAAGAAGAAAAGACAACCATGTGCACAAGGTTGTCCTTTTACGTTTCACTTATTCCCAATAACCAAGCAGGTGACACTTTTAAAACGGTTGCCAATTCGCGCAATTCGTAATCTGCTACAAAACGCGTTCCGATCTCAATGCGCGAAATACTGTCGCGTTCTAAATTGATGCCACTAACCTGCAGTCGAGCCGCCAACTCACTTTGAGTGAGACGCAAGCGGCACCGAGCTTCGTGGATTCGCTCCCCGCAAATATTCTTTTGGCCATTGTAATCGTATATTTTCATGATAACCTTCCAAACGCCTCATTAAAATAGTATATTTTGAAATTACCATACCATCGCCGCCGAAGTGTGTTAAAGATAAGAATTTTTCTTGACAATAACACGAAAATGAAGTATAATGTGTTAAAGATAAGAATGCGATTAAGCGGACCGGTTGGTCGGTTTAATGAAAAAGGAGCAAAAGATATGGATATAACAAAGGAAACAAAAGATTTTGGGTCATGGATCAAAAGTTACAAGGCGATCGCCGTGATTTTGGCGTTGGCTTGTGTAGTGTGTTCGGTGTTGGCTGTGACGACTATCAGCGGATTTGATTATGACTGGTGGGAATTCCGTAAAAACTACTTGGAAGAGGAATATGATGAGGTGTCCTCGAAGGCGGTTTACGCCTACGTGTATGAGAGCGATGAATTGATGGAGGAAATACACCGTGAACAAAATCGCATTGTGAAGCAGCAAGGCGAGCATGAGGATGTAAAAGAGGAAATGTATGAAACCTTTACGCTTTGGCTTGTTTTTGCTTGCGTGTGTGGGGGCGCATCGGTTGCCGTCTTTGTTTGGGGAAAGAAAAGGAATGCATAGTTCCTCGTGATTAACGGATCTCCCTTACATTATATATAAGAGGTGTTAATTGGCATCGGCTTTCTTGTCTCGCTTTTACATTATTAATATATAGCGCACTGCCGGAATCGGCGGTGCCCTTTTTTGCAAAAAATCCCATATTTTGTGGTTGACATAACCGCCAACCACAAGCGTGAAAATTCTTTGAAAAAAATCTAAAAAAATGCAAAAAAATGCTTGCATTCTGCGGCGTTGTGTGATATTATGTGTAGGCATTATGTGTACCACTATGCGTGGGACTATGTGCAGATATGCGTTGATGTGATAGGTGGCTACCCCAGAGGTAGGGAATTATCACGGAGTATGTCCGATTTTAAACCGGGCGACAGGTTACCCTGTGTGCGGTGCGGCTAACTCACGAGTCGACACTGCGCAATTGGCGTTTTGACACCCCGGAATTGGTTTTTTCCATGAAATCAATTTCGGTTTTTCAACGGAAGGGCACGAAACACACGGGTCGGTGTTCGAATCCTGCGAAAAACAAAACGTCGCCCGCCAACTTGACTGCGACAAATAATAATGCAAAATGCTGGTCGCAGCCACAATTTAAGGAGGCGAAATTCACATGGCAGCAAAAGAAAAAATTCGTATCAGACTGAAGGGTTACGATCATAAGCTGGTGGATCAATCGGCAGAAAAGATCGTTGAAACTGCAAAGCGTACCGGTGCCAGAGTATCCGGCCCTGTACCGCTCCCCACCGAAAAGGAAGTTGTTACTATCCTGCGTGCAGTTCACAAGTACAAAGATTCCCGCGAACAGTTTGAAATGCGCACTCACAAGCGTCTGATCGACATTCTCCGTCCCTCTAACAAGACGGTAGAAGCATTGATGGGCCTTGAACTCCCTGCAGGCGTGGAAATCGAAATTAAACTGTAAATCGATTCCATATCGTTTGCGAGAGGTCATGTTGGCAGGAATGCACCGTGAACATTCCGGTCAACCAATAACCATAGGAGGTTAAGATAATGAAAAAAGCAATCATCGGTAAAAACCTTGGTATGACCCAACTTTTTGACGAACGGGGCAACGTTGTTCCCGTAACCGCAGTTGAAGCCGGTCCCTGCGTGGTGACTCAGGTTAAAACTGTTGAAAATGACGGCTACAAGGCATTCCAATATGGCTTCGGTGAACTGAAAGCCAACAAAGTGAACAAGCCCATGGCCGGTCACTTTAAAAAGAATGATGTAGCTCCCAAGAAAGTTCTTCGCGAATTCCGCTTGGAAGGCGACGCCAACGTTGGCGACATCATCAAGGTTGACATCTTCGCAGAAGGCGAAGCTGTTGACGTAGCGGGTATCAGCAAAGGTAAAGGTACCGCAGGCGTTATCAAACGCTGGAACTTTGCCCGTCTGAAAGAAACCCACGGTACCGGCCCTGTACATCGTCATGCCGGTTCTCAAGGCGCTTGCTCTTCTCCCTCGCGCGTATTTAAAGGTACCAAAGGTGCCGGTCGCTTGGGCTGTGAAAGAGTAACCGTTCAAAATCTTGAAATTGTCAAGATTGACGTAGAAAACAACATTATCGCTATCAAAGGTGCCATCCCCGGTCCCAAAGGCGGCATCGTTATGATCGCCGATAGCGTAAAAGCTTAAGGGAAGGAGAGAGTAAACTATGCCTAAGGTACAAGTAGTCGATATGGCCGGCAAAGCTACCGGTGAAATCGAACTGAAAGATTCCATCTTCGGAATCGAACCCAACGAAAAGGCCATGCACTTGGCTGTGGTAAACTACCTGGCCAACCAACGTCAAGGCACCCAATCTGCTTTGACTCGTGCAGAAGTTTCCGGCGGCGGCAGAAAGCCCTGGAGACAAAAAGGTACCGGTCATGCCCGTCAAGGCTCCACCCGTGCTGTTCAATGGACCCACGGCGGTATCGCTTTCGCTCCCAAGCCCCGCGACTATCGTCTGTCTTTGAACAAAAAGGTTCGCAAATTGGCTTTGTTGTCTGCTCTGTCCGACAAAGTTGCCAACGAATCCTTGATCGTTCTGGACGCTATGACTTTGGAATCCTACAAAACCAAGACCGTTGCTCAAACTTTGGCCAACATCGGTGCTGACAAAAAAGCATTGGTTGTTTATGCCGACGCTGACAAGGTTCTGGTTAACAGCACTCGCAACATTGTGGGCGTAAAGGTTGCCGGTGTAAACACCATCAACACTTACGACATCCTCAACGCTGACAAATTGGTCATCGTAAAAGATGCTGTAGCAAAACTTGAGGAGGTATACGCATAATGAAAGCTGCTCAAGAAATCATCCTGGCTCCCGTCATCACTGAAAAAAGCATGACCGGTGCCCGTGATCAAAAGAAATTTACCTTTAAAGTCGCTAAAGACGCCAACAAAATCGAAATCGCAAAAGCGGTCGAAGAATTGTTCAAAGTAAAGGTTGCAAAGGTCAACACCATCCACGTTCGTGGCCAACAACGCCGTTACGGTCGTTTCGAAGGCTACACCGCTTCCTGGAAAAAAGCTGTTGTTACCTTGACTGCCGATTCTAAGAACATCGAATTCTTCGAGGGCATGATGTAAGAAAAGGAGAGTGAAGAGAAATGGCTATTAAGCACTATAAACCGACTACTCCCGGTCGCCGTGGCATGTCGGTGGTTGATTATTCCGAACTTTCCAAGGTTGCTCCCGAGCGCAGCTTGTTGGTGCCTCTGAAGAAAAACTCCGGCCGTAACTCTTATGGTCGCATCACCGTTCGTCATCGTGGCGGCGGTAACCGCAGAAAGTATCGTTTGATCGACTTCAAACGCGACAAAAATCAAATCCCCGCTACCGTTCTCACCATCGAGTACGATCCCAACCGTACCGCCAACATCGCTCTTCTGCAATATGAAGATGGCGAAAAGCGCTACATCATCGCTCCTCAAGGTTTGAAGGTTGGCGACAAAGTAGTCAGCGGCGAAGGTGCCGACATCGTTGCCGGTAACGCTCTGCCCCTGTCTGCCATCCCCACCGGTACTTTTATCCACAACGTGGAATTGTATCCCGGTAAGGGTGCTCAATTGGCTCGTGCCGGCGGTTGCATGGCTCAGCTGATGGGCAAAGAAGGCAGCAAACACGCCCTGATCCGTCTTCCCTCCGGTGAAATGCGTTACGTTCCTGTAAACTGCATGGCTACCATCGGTCAAGTTGGTAACATCGACCACAGCAACGTAAACGTAGGTAAAGCTGGTAAGAAACGTCACATGGGTTGGAGACCTACCGTTCGCGGTTCTGTTATGAACCCCTGCGATCACCCCCACGGTGGTGGTGAAGGTAAATCTCCCATCGGTCGTTCCGGTCCTGTTACTCCTTGGGGCAAACCTGCTCTGGGCTACAAGACCCGCAAACATCACAAGAGTTCCGACAAGCTTATTGTTAAGCGTCGTAATTCCAAGTAGTGGACGAAAGGAGCTATTATCATGAGTAGAAGTACTAAAAAAGGACCTTTTGTTCAACCTGTCCTGCTGAAACGCGTGAAAGAAATGAACGCAGCAGGCGAAAAACGGGTTCTGAAAACATGGAGCCGTTCTTCCACCATTTTCCCGGACTTTGTTGGCCACACCTTTGCGGTGCATGACGGTCGCAAACATGTTCCGGTATATGTAACCGAAGATATGGTTGGTCACAAGCTGGGCGAGTTCGCTCCCACCAGAACCTTCCGTGGCCATGCCGGTTCCAAAACCAGCAACAACGGTAAATAGGCGAAAGGAGAGTATTGACTATGGAAGCAAAGGCAATCGCGAAATATGTCCGCATCTCGCCCCGTAAGGTGCAAATCGTGCTGGACCTGATTCGTAATCAGCCGGTAGACAAGGCCATGGCGATTCTCCGCCACACACCCAAAGCTGCGTGTGAATGCCTTGAAAAACTGCTCAAATCGGCAATTGCAAATGCCGAAAACAACTTTAGCATGGATGGTAAAAACCTGTACGTAGCAGAATGCTTCGCTACCGCAGGCCCCACCCTGAAACGGTTCCGCCCCCGTGCCCAAGGCCGTGGCTACCGTGTTCTGAAGAGAACCTCTCACATCACTCTGGTTCTCAAAGAAGCCGAATAATCAAGGAGGAGGTATTAGAATGGGACAGAAAGTAAATCCCCACGGTTTGCGTGTGGGTGTAATCAAAAACTGGGATTCCCGCTGGTTCGCTAAAGATAACGTATTTGGCGATACCTTGGTCGAGGACTACAAGCTTCGTAATTACCTCTTGGAGCTCCTTGAACCGGCTGGTGTTCCCAAGGTTGAAATCGAACGTGACGCTTCTCGTGTTCGCATTTTCATCCACTGCGCTAAACCCGGTATCGTAATCGGCCGTGGCGGTGCAGAAATCGAAAAACTCAAAGCTATCTGCGAAAAGAAATTGGGCCGTCCGGTCATTATCAACATCGTAGAAATCAAAAACCCCGATTTGAACGCTCAATTGGTTGCTGCCAACGTAGCACTGCAATTGGAAAAGAGAACTTCGTTCCGTCGTGCCATGAAAATGTGCATCGGTCGTGCTATGAAGTTCGGCGCAAAGGGTATCAAGATTCAAGTATCCGGCCGTTTGGGCGGTGCTGAAATCGCCCGTAGCGAAACCTACCATGAAGGCACCATTCCCCTGCAAACCTTGCGTGCCGACATTGACTATGGTTTTGCTGAAGCAAAAACCACTTATGGCCGAATCGGTGTAAAGGTTTGGCTGTACAACGGCGAAGTTCTTCGTGACAACCGCCGCCCTGCTAAGAAGGAAGGAGGGGCTCGCTAATGTTAATGCCGAAACGTGTAAAATACCGCAGAGTACATCGTGGTCGCTTGAAAGGCAAAGCCATGCGCGGTAACACCGTAACTTACGGTGATTTTGGTCTGCAGGCTACTGAGCCCGCCTGGATCACTTCTAACCAAATCGAAGCCGCTCGTATTGCTATGACTCGTTATACCAAGCGTGCCGGTCAAGTTTGGATCAAAATTTTCCCCGACAAGCCCATCACCGAAAAACCCGCTGAAACCCGCATGGGTTCCGGTAAAGGTTCTCCGGAGTACTGGGTAGCGGTGGTTAAACCCGGTCGTGTAATGTTTGAAATCGGCGGCATTGAAGAAAACCAAGCTCGCGAAGCTATGCGTTTGGCTGCCAATAAACTTCCGATCAAATGCAAATTTGTCAAAAAAGAGAATGGTGGTGAGTAACTGTGAGAGCAAATGATTTGAGAGATAAAAGCGCTGATAAACTGAATGAAGAGCTGGCAAATCTGAAACAAGAACTCTTTCAGTTGCGTTTCCAGCTTGCCATTAACCAACTGGAAAACCCCATGCGCATTAAGGCTGTAAAGAAAGACATTGCCCGTGTAAAAACTGTTTTGCGGGAAAATGAAATCAAGGCCGCCAATGGAACGGAGGTATAATGATGAGCGAAAGAAATTTGCGTAAAACCCGTACCGGTATTGTTGCCAGCAATAAAATGGACAAAACCGTTGTTGTTGCCGTACAAGACAACGTAAAACATCCGCTTTACAACAAAATCGTAAAGCGCACCGTGAAGTTTAAAGCTCATGATGAAGAAAATGCCTGCAATATCGGCGACCGTGTATTGATCATGGAAACCCGCCCCATGTCCAAAGACAAGAGATGGCGC
>JAZRFL010000020.1:0-10518 GCA_045661365.1 Acutalibacteraceae bacterium
ACCTACAACTAACCCTTAGGAGGGGTTTGTTATATCCATTTAACTATGTAGGCAACTGCACCTCATTATAATAGAATTCGCCCCGTTTGTCAATGTAACGGGGCGAAGAATTTTTAATATCCCAAAATCAAGGTTTTGTAAACCGCTATCACTTCTCGTGCCCAATATCCCGGTATCATGGTGGGACGGGTGATACAATTCACGGCGGACGGTGTCAAGCCGTTTTGCCGTGCGAAATACGCCGAGCGCCATTGATGAAACGCGTCTGACACGATCGCCACGTTAGGATTCCATCCTTTTTGTTGAATCAAGTTTGCGGCAAAAGTCATATTCTCGCAGGTATTGGTGGAGCGTTCTTCCAATACGATTCGATGCGCTTCGATTCCGTTGGCCACCAAATAATTATATATGGCCCGAGCCTCGGTAATGGTGGCTCCTTCTCCCAGTCCACCGGTTGCCACACAGTTGGAATCGGGATGTTGCTTTAAATATTCCACAGCGGCATCACACCGATCCTGCAACATCACGCTGGGACTGTCCCCTAACACCTGACAGCCCATTACCACCACGGTGGCATTATTTTGCGGGGTTTGCCATGCGGCATGGATCATTAACCCTAAGGGAACCAATACCATAGTAACTGCTACCGCAACCACCAAACAGCCGCTGATCAGCACCGTTTTGTGTCGCAACAAAAAAGGTTTCACCTTTTCCCAAAACCAAAAAACCGTTGCAACCGACAAAAAGCCCACCGCAGGATAAACCATGCCAATATGCAGCATGCCAACCAACACGGGGGACAAAAACCACCCTGTCAACAACAGACAAAGGATTACTCCGATTTTTCGCACGGTTTTCATAGTGTTCCTCCTGTCAAGAAAAATACGCCCCTAAATGGGGGCGTATTTCAGCATCGATCAGTTATTCCAGTTATGCCAAACAGCTTGCACGTCGTCGTTTTCTTCCAACATATCGATCAGCCGTTCCATTTTTTGGATATGCTCCTCATCGGTCAGTTCGGTGTCGGTAGAGGCGATGTATTCCACTTCGGCAGAAACGAAGGAGTAGCCCTTAGCGTCCAAAGCATCGCGCACGGTACCCAATTCATTGGGGTCGGTAGCGATTTCAAACAAATCCTCGGTGGCGGTGAAATCGTCGGCACCAGCTTCCAACGCATCTTCCATTACGGTGTCTTCGTCCAGCCCTTCGGCTTCAATGCGAAGCATACCTACACGGTTAAACATGTACATAACCGAGCCGGATTGCCCCAAGTTACCGCCGTTTTTGTCGAAGTAATGGCGCATATCCCCTGCGGTACGGTTGCGGTTGTCGGTAAGGGTTTCTACGATTACGGCAACCCCGTTGGGGCCATAGCCTTCATAAACCAGACTTTCGTAATCGGCACCGCCCGATTCACCCGAAGCCTTTTTGATGATACGTTCAATGTTGTCATTGGGCACGTTGTTTGCCTTGGCTTTGGCAATACAGTCGCGGAGCCGTGCATTGTTGTTGGGGTCGGGACCGCCTTCTCGCACAATAATGGACATTTCACGTCCAATTTTGGTAAAGATCTTTGCCTTTTGGGCGTCGGTCTTTTCTTTTTTTCGTTTAATATTGTTCCACTTAGAATGTCCGGACATGGTTTGGTTCCTCCCTTAAATATTACAGCAACCGCCGTCATGGCAGTGTTCACATTCCGAAATATTGCCCACAATGGGAGTGGGATCGATTCCTTGACGGGTATAGTAGTCGGCGATGGCAGCTTTAATGGATTGCTCTGCCAATACCGAGCAATGAATTTTATGAGCGGGCAGTCCACCCAAGGCTTCTACCACCGCTTTGTTGGAAAGGGTCAGAGCCTCCTCAATGGTTTTACCCATGATCATTTCGGTAGCAATCGAGCTGGTAGCAATGGCTGAGCCGCAACCGTAGGTTTTGAACTTCACGTCTTTAATGCGACCGTCTTCTACCTTAATATACATTTCCAAAATATCGCCCCATTTGGCGTTCCCCACTTCGCCGATTCCGTCTGCGTCGGCAATCTCGCCCACGTTGCGGGGGTTGGCAAAATGTTCCATAACTTGTTCGGTATACATCAGGCATTCTCCTTTACAATTCTTTCCCACAAGGGGGACATAGCCCGCAGGCGCTCCACAATGGGAGGCAGGGCTTCTAATATAGCATCCACATCTTCTTTGGTGGTGTCTTCACCAAAAGACAACCGCAAAGAACCATGGGCAATTTCATGGGGCAGACCAATAGACAACAACACGTGGCTGGGGTCAAGCGAACCGGAGGTACAAGCCGAGCCGGAAGAAGCGCAAATGCCCTTCATGTCCAGCATAAGCAACAAGGATTCCCCTTCAATTCCCTCGAAGCACATATTCACGTTGCTCGGCAAGCGATTTACACGATGTCCGTTGACACGGGAGCGATTGATATGCAGAGCGTTTTCCATAAAGTAATCACGGAGCTGTTGCAATTTGACAGCGGTTTCATCCATAGAAGCAACCGCCAAGGTAACGGCTTCGCCAAGACCAACAATGCCTGCCACGTTTTCGGTACCGGCACGGCGATTGCGTTCTTGGGCGCCGCCGTCAATAAGCACCGCAGGCAGTACCCCACGGCGAATATACAAAGCCCCTACCCCTTTGGGACCATGGAATTTATGGGCCGAAAGGGACAGCATGTCCACACCCAATTCTTCTACGTTGACCGAAATATGACCTACCGCTTGCACCGCATCGGTATGGAACACCACACCCTTTTCTTTACAAACAGCCGCCAATTCTTTGATAGGCTGAATGGTACCGATCTCGTTGTTAGCCATCATAATGGTAACCAATCCCGTTTCGGGGGTAATGGCATCGGCAAGGTCTTGCACCCGTACCAAACCATCTTCATACACAGGAAGCAACGTAACGGTAAAGCCTTGTTTTTCCAACGCTTTTAAGGCGTGCAATACTGCATGATGCTCAAAAGCCGAAGAAATAATGTGGGTTTTGCCCTTTTTCTTCATGGCTTGCGCATAGCCTTTGATTGCCCAGTTGTCACTTTCGCTGCCGCCCGAGGTAAAATAGATCTCATTTACCCGTGCCCCCAGCGCTACCGCCACCTGTTCACGGGCGGTCTCTACTGCCACTTTGGAGTCCTCGCTAAAAGAATACAAGCTGGACGGATTGGCATATTGGGTGGTGAGGTAAGGCATCATTTTTTCCAACACCGCAGGAGAAAGTGCGGTGGTTGCCGCATTGTCGGCATATATTAATTTCTTCATGATACATCTCCTTAGAAGAAAGAAAAATCACAAGTTAAGAGTAGGTACACTCTCGACACATTAGTATACCACACCCTTTCTCCAAAATCTACCCTTTTTGACAAGAATTTTTCATTTTTTCAAAAGAAAATGCCCGAGGGATTCCTCGGGCAAAGGGTTATTTATAAAATCTTTTTTAGTCGACCGGTTGCTTTGTAATTTGTTTTTTACGACGAAGCAACACCACAAGCGCAACACCGCCGCCCAACACAGAAACCGCCGCAATCACAAGAAAAATCAACAGGATGTGGGATCCGCTCGTCTCATTTGCGGAAGACTTGTCAGGTTGGTTAATCCGACCAAGATCGGGGGCAGTATTCGGCTGCTGTGCCGTCGAATCGGGTTGCGTAATCGCACCAATGGTCAAGGTCTCGTTGTTCGGTGCTATCGGCTCGTTGGATGGCAAATCGGTTTGCGGAGCATCGGTCGAAGGAGCTTGAGCATCCATGAGCTCTTGCAACAAGTTGGGAGATTTCGCATCTTCAGAAGCATAACCAAAGTCTTCAACAGGCAACATTTCCAAAAACTCTTTATATTTGTCCGTCATAGCCGAACCACCGGAAGAAGGAGACTCGGTAACCGGCTTGGTGGACGGTATGGGAGACGGTCTGGGAACAACCGGTTCGACTGCGATATCGGGCAGTTCAAGTTTGGCGGAGCCCCAAGGCATGATGCGACCATCCAAAGTCGTTACGTTATAGGTGCATTGATTGTCATAATGGGCAATTGAGTCCACATGAAGCACCAACGGAACACCATCGGCAGGCAATTCTTTGATCACTTTAAAATAAAAGGTACATAAAACCCCCGATTCCCATAAGCCATATTCGGTAGTCATGGCGGCTTTTATACCACGACTGCCGTCGGCAAGCGTTACGGTCTCGTCGCTGGACACGCTAAGGGCTTTACTCTCATTCAGCACCGGACCATTGGTAATATACTCCTTATTATCTCTGCGACCAATGCGATACGTTACCGTTAGGTACTCGGTCGGAATAGAAACCGACCACGCCAGCGCACCGATTTCGGATTGACCGCTTACCAAAACGTTGACCCACACTACATCGCCTACCCTTGCTTCATCGGAGTTTATGCCAAAGGTAACCGATTTTTCTCCCGACGAAGCAATTGGTGGTTTCGGGGTCGGAGTGGGAGTAGGATTGGGTTTTGGCGTAGGCTTGGGCAAGGTGGCAAGGTTAGACAAATTGGGTCTTGCCGGCACAGGTGTTCCTTCGGGCACTACGCTACCGTCATAGGTAAAAAGCTCAAAATCCCGATAACTTTCTTCATGATGGGATATGCAATCTATGCGGCATTCCAACGGCACACCGTCGACAGGCAATTCGTTTATGATTTGGAAATAAAAGGTGCAAAAAACGCCCGATTCCCATAAGCCGTCAATAGTAGAAACTACCGCTTTGACACCGTAATCACCGTTGCGAAGCTGAATTTGACCGTTTGAATAATACAGCGGTACCCCGTCGGTAACAGGCACATTTCCCGGGGTGCAGTACACCTTTTTGCCGTTGCCGTCGTCTACAGCAACCGCCTTTAAATAATCAGTCGGCACGGGAATAGCAACCTCCAGCGCCCCAATCTGAGAATTTCCGCTTATGATCACGTCAATTGCCACCACGTCTCCCACCGAGCCTTGGGCAGAGCACACGGCAATTGCCACCGGAATTTTGTTTGCGGCATTGGCAATAATGGCAAAGTTAGAAAGACACATTACTACTAAAAGTATGCAAATAAGAGTTTTTTTCATATAGATCCTCTCCTTTCTACTTATTAAACGAATGAAACGGGAAATTTACTCACCAAAAATTCCAAAAAATGCAAAATTTTTATTTAAAGCAATTTTGCACGTCTTTTCCTTTGCCCAACACCAAAACGGTGTCGGTTTCCAAAAAAGGAATATTGGGAGACAAGGCAGGATTCAGTTTGCCTTGCTGTTTGATTGCCAAAATATTGATGTTGTATTTTTTACGAATATCTAATTGCAACAACGATTTTCCCACCCAATCTTCGGGAACGGGAATTTCAAAAATTGCATGGTCATCATCTAATTCAATATAATCCAAAATATGGTCGGAGCTGTAACGAATGGCTGTCCAATTGGCCAATTGTTGTTCAGGATAAACGATCTCGTCGGCACCGTTTTTCAGCAAAAACTTGGCGTGCACCCCACGGGCGGCACGAGATACCACAAAACGAGCGCCCAAATCCTTTAACAGCGACGTGGTTTCCAAGGAGTTTTGAAAATTGTCACCAATCGCGACAATACAAACGTCGTAATTGTCAATGCCCAAGGATCGCAAAAAATCCGGGTTGGTAGAATCACCGATTTGCGAACCGGTCACGTAAGGCAACACCGACTCTACCCGTTGTTCGTTGATGTCCACCGCCATGACTTGATGATGCAATTCATTTAATTTTCGCGCCACGTGACGGCCGAATCGTCCTAATCCAATCAACAAAATACTTTTCATTTGTTACACTCCTTAGCCTACTGTTACTTTTTCTTTGGGGAAACGGGAAGTAAAGGTGCGCGGACCCGCCGTAGCGGCAAAGATCAAGGTCAAGCCGCCGACCCTGCCCAAATACATAAGTACGATCAATATTCCTTTGGAAGCGGCGGTCAAGCCCGTGGTGATACCGGTGGTAACCCCTACCGTACCAATAGCAGAGGCTGTTTCAAACAAACAATCCAACAACGGCAACCCTTCAATACAACTGATTGCAACACCGCCGATAAAAAACAGTAAAATATACATCATAAGAATTGCGGCAGCCTGGTTGACCGTACCGTCGGGCAAACGGCGGTTAAAACAGGTCACATCGTTTCTGCGACGGAACACCGAAAAAGCCGACATGATCAGTACCGCTACCGTAGTGACCTTAAGACCGCCCGCCGTAGAGCCGGGAGCGCCACCGATCAACATCCACACGATCATAACCGCTTTGGTCGGTTCGCTCAAAACCGCGAAATCTACTGTATTAAAGCCTGCGGTACGCAAGGTAACCGATTGGAACAACGAAGCAAACACCTTTTGGGTGGTGGTACAGTCACTCCATTGAGGTTGTGTGAATTCATAAAAATAAAGGAACAAAGCGGGAACGACGATCAGCACCGCCGTAACCGACAAAATCAGTTTACTTTGCAACCGATAACGGCGCAGATGCAGCCGATGGGTTTTCATATCTTCCCAAGTCAAAAAACCCAAACCGCCTACTATGATCAACAGCATGATCACCACGTTGATCAAAGGCTGTGCCGTTTGCCCTGTTAAGGAAACAAAGGGTGCTTGTTTGGTTCCCAGCACGTCAAATCCGGCGTTGCAAAACGCCGAAATCGAATGAAACACCGATCGACCAATGCCACCCCAAAAACCAAATTCTCCGCAAAAATAGGGAGCCATGCACACCGCACCCAACAGTTCTATGGCAAATACACCTTTTAAAATAAAGTTCATTAACCGAACAATACCACCCACCGTAGGCGCAGAAATGGAATCTTGCAGGGTGGAACGTTGCATTAGGCTGATCTTTCGACCAGAAAACCGCACAATTGCGGCGGCAACCGTCACTACGCCCAAGCCACCGATCTGTATTAGTACCAAAAGTACCCCTTGTCCAAACAAAGACCAATACGAGCCGGTGTCTTGTACCACCAAACCGGTTACGCAAGTGGCAGAGGTAGCGGTAAAGAGGGCATCCCCAAAGGATGCACCCATACCGTCTTTGGTGGCAAAAGGCAACATAAGTAGCAGTGCCCCTATCAACACAACCCCCAAGAAGCCCAAAATAATAACCTGAAAAGAGGAAATCTTCTTATGCAATTTTAATTTCTTTTTCATAAAAATCATTCCCCTTTCGGTCATTTCACAATAGAAACGATTTATTTGGAAGAGTCGTCCAGATCCAACAGTTTTTTACTATCTTCATCCAAAATGGATTGATGTTTCGGTTCTTCTTTTTGCTTGGTAGAGGTACGTGACACCATAACAACAAACAAGACGCCTACCCCAACAATTGCCAAAATGGACACGATTCCAATGACAATACCAATCCAACTCGATTCTTCGGAAGACTTGGCCATGACAACGTAGGTGTTACCTTTGGGATCCACTGCCGTAACAGGCGTCACGTCGGTGCCGGTCACTACCGTACCGGTAGGCGTAACGGAAAATTCCACCTCGTCACAATCAATGGGATTGTGATCGATGTCGACCAAATTTTCGGCATAGCAATAAAAATCATGTTCTTCCTTTGCATCGGAATCCACCTTAAAGGTAACGGTAACCATTGTACCTTGTTGGGTAATGGCTTCCGGCGTAGCAAAGGCAAAAATAAACAATCCGTTATTGCAGTGTCCTTCATTAATGGCACCGGATACCAAAGGTCCGCTGGTAAAATCAACATACTCAAAGGTGTCGGTATCATAGGACAAGTACAATTGCCCTGCGGCAAGATTAGAGTCTGCCTTCGCCTCGATTGCAACGGTCAAGGTACCGCCGGGTTGAGGAACAGATGGGACAACGGTTAATTCGGTTTCGGCCGCCCATGCAGTAATACTCAAGGCGGTCATAAGCACCGTGATCAATAAACAAGCTACTATTTTTTTCATTGTTGTTCCTCCTCGGAAATCGTTTCGATTGTTTGCTCGCAAGCTTCGGCCGAAGCCACATTTCTTTTTCTGTAACACCATACCCATGCACCTGCAATCACCAAAACCAAACCACCTAAACCGCCAAATATCCAGCCTGTGTAGGAGGTGGTGTCCGTATGGGAGGCTTCGTCTGCTTGGGTGGAAGTGACCACTTGAGGTTCGGTAGAAGTGACCACTTGAGATTCGGTAGAAGCACCCTTCTCAGACTCGGTAGATGAGGGGTCATAAATCAAGTTGGGATTATCACGGGGACTTTGGGGTTCAGGCGTGGCTTGTACCACGTGGGTGTTTCCCAGCTCGTCTTGCAAGATCACCGGTTCCACTTTGGTGTCCCCCACTGCTTGACCGCTGACCGTTACCGTAGCGGTAACTGTTTCGGCGGTTAAAGGTTTCATATCGTAATCATATGCCGAGGCAGGGTATACATAAATCGGGTATTCCCCTTGGGCAGAGGCATCTACCAAAAAAGTAATGCTAAACAATTCCCCCGGTTGATCCATCAAAATATCCCCGGCAAATGAAATCAAAAACACGCCTTTTTGGTGATTGTCGGCTACCATGTAACCGTCTAACAGATCCCCCAGTACCAAAGAACCTTCTTGATATTCCAGTACGTTGGTATCGTAGGAAACACGCAAATCGGCCGCTGAGCAACCGATTCCGTCGGCATAACTGACCGTAAGGGTAACGGTGCCGCCCGGTTGTGCGGGCGTGGTCTTGGCATTCAATACCACCATTTGCTCTGCCGACACCGTAGCAGACATGGTCATGCATGCCAAAAGCAAAGCAAATAGCAAACTCAATTTTTTCATGATTCTATATCGTTCCGTTTCTTTCAAATGTTATTTTTTACGCTTTATTAACAAGACAGTAACCACCACAATCGCCAAAATCAAGGCAACCACAGCAAAAAGCGCCAGCAACAAAATATTTTTCATACTGCCAAGCCATTTACCAAACAAGCCGTTTGGTTTAGCCGTTTGTATTGCGTTGGCCGAAATCGTTGGATCAGATACCACCGATTGCACGGGTTCCGTTTGACTGACCGTACCAAATTCGCTCGGCACACTTGGTGGCACAAGGATCTGCGAACCGTTCGGCGCAACAGATGGGACTGTCGCATTGCTGACAGGTGGTACGACCGAAGAGGTAGCAGGGGTAGAGGGTTTGACCGTAGACGGTGTGCTCGGTTTGGGGGTCGACGAGGTCGACGGTTTGACCGTAGACGATGTAGAAGGTCTGGGGGTCGACGAAACAGGCGGTTTGGGCGTTGAAGAAACAGGCGGTTTTGGTGTTGAAGATGCCACAGGCGTGGGCTTGATCCATCCTTTGACCGTAGACACGTTAAATGGTTGAGAGGAAGCCTCGCAATCGATTATACTGTTGACACGGCAGTTCAGCGCCACACCGGAAGCCGGCAATGCCCGAATAATTTTAAAATAAAAGGTGCACAAAACGCCGGCATCCCACAAGCCATTTGCACAAGCCAATGCCAATTGTATCTCGTTTGTCCCGGGAACAACACCGTCGGAAGCCATAACAGTTGCTCCCCTTGCTGCCGAACCAATGGTATAATACGTTTTTCTTCCTCTGTAGTCGAGTGTATAAGTCGACTCTAAATATTTGGTATCAACAGGAATAGAAAATTCCAATGCGCCAATATTGGAGCGGCCCGACACCGAAACGTCGATGGCTACCACGTCCCCTACCGCACCTTGGGCGGAGCTCACAGAAAAGGTAACGCTGGTGGCGGCCGCCATTGCTGTACCAGCAAAGCAAGACAACAATCCGCCGCAAATAATAAGCGTCAAAACAAAAGATATAACTCGTTTCATAATTTCACCCTATTCATCCAACTTCAAAATTGCCATAAACGCTTCTTGCGGTACTTCTACCGAGCCTAAGCTACGCATACGTTTTTTACCTTCTTTTTGTTTTTCAAGCAATTTCTTTTTACGGGTAATGTCACCGCCATAGCATTTGGCAAGCACGTCTTTGCGCATAGCTTTGACCGTTTCACGGGCAATGACCTTGCCACCGATCGCCACCTGCACGGGAATTTCAAACAATTGGCGAGGAATATGCTCTTTCAGTTTTTCGGCTATACGCCGTGCCCGCTTGTACGCATTGTCGCTGTGAACAATAAAGGACAAAGCGTCCACAATTTCGCCGTTGAGCAATACGTCCAACTTTGCCAATTTGGAAACCACGTACCGCTTGGGTTCGTAGTCGTAAGAAGCATAACCACGGGTGCGGGATTTTAACGCGTCAAAAAAGTCGTAAACGATTTCGTTTAAGGGCATTTCATAGTGAATGTCTACCCGATTGGCGGCGGGATATTGCATATCCAAAAATACGCCGCGCCGTTCCTGACACAAGTCCATAATGGTGCCCACGTAGTCGCTGGGGCTGTAAATATGCACGTCACACATGGGCTCTTCTGCCGAGGTAATCGAGGCAGGATCGGGATAATTGGTGGGATTGTCGATTTCCACCACACTATGGTCGTTTAAGGTAAACTTATAAATAACGC
>JAZRFL010000021.1:0-23145 GCA_045661365.1 Acutalibacteraceae bacterium
GCAGCTAAACCGGCATCTACTTTTGGCAAGGTTTGGAACAGGGTGATAAAGTCTTCGATTTTGCCGGCACCGCCGGATGCAATCACCGGTACGGATACGGCATCGCAAACAGCGGACAGCATTGGTAGATCAAATCCGCCCTTTACGCCGTCGGTATCGATGGAGTTGACGACGATTTCGCCTGCGCCGTTGTCCACGCAACGTTTAATCCATTCAATGGCTTCCAAACCGGTGTTTTCCCGTCCGCCTTTGGCAAACACACGAAACACACCATCTACCCGTTTTACGTCCACTGAAAGCACCACACATTGGTCACCGTAGCGTTTGGCTGCTTCTTCTACCAAAGAGGGATTGCGAATAGCACCTGAGTTTACACTAACTTTATCGGCACCGCATTTGAGTACTCGGTCAAAATCGGCCACTGTGTTTATTCCGCCACCGACTGTTAACGGAATAAACACAGTCGACGCCACTTGTTTTAAAATATCGGTAAACAACCCTCTGCCTTCTGCCGAAGCGGTGATATCGTAAAACACCAGCTCGTCGGCACCGTTTTGGGAATAATATCGACCCAATTCCACAGGAGATGACACGTCAGACAACCCCTGAAAATTAACCCCCTTGACCACACGTCCGTTTTTTACGTCCAAACAAGGAATAATGCGTTTGGTTATCATTTTGCCACCTCGATTGCTTCTTTTAAATCAATGGCACCAATATAATAGGCCTTGCCGATGATTGCGCCGTACAGGTCCATGGCTCGCAGGGCTTTTACGTCATCAATAGACGAAACCCCGCCGGATGCCACGATTTGCATATCATAGGATTCGCTTAATTCTTTATACAATTCCCGATTGGTGCCTTGCATGGCACCATCTTTGGAAATGTCGGTACAAATCAAGGTTTTGACGCCTAACTCTTGCATTTTTTTGCAAAAGGTGTGACAATCGTAAGCCGATTGTTCGGTCCATCCTTTAATGGCAACAAAACCGTCTTTCATGTCGACCCCAACGGCAATTTTTTCACCGTAGGTTGTCACCGCCTCATTTAAAAACGCTTCATCGGTTACGGCGGCAGTACCTAAAATCACACGGTCTACCCCTGCAGAAAGATACGTTTCAATCGTTTCCATAGAGCGAATGCCGCCGCCGATTTCGGTAAACAGATTGGTTTGATTGGCAATAGCGGTCACCACGTCGATATTGGGGGTTTCACCGCTTTTGGCACCTTCCAAATCCACCAAGTGGATAAACTTTGCCCCGGCTTTTTCAAAATCTCGAGCCACCGATAAAGGATTCTCATTATAAACGGTCATTTGGGCATAGTCCCCTTTAAACAAGCGGACGGCTTTGCCCTCAACCAAATCGATTGCAGGAAAAATATTCACGGTCTAAACCTCCCAATCACAAAATCCACGCAAAATAGCAAGACCAACCTCACCGCTTTTTTCGGGATGAAATTGACAACCGCAAACATTTCCTTGCGAAACTGCGGCAGTTAATTCTTTGCCGTATTCGGCAGTAGCAATCACACTTTGGTCACATTCCGCTCCGTAAAAGGAATGAACAAAATACACATGGTCGCCTTGCTGAATATAACGAAAGATCGGATGCTTTTCTCCTTGAATATGCAGTTCGTTCCAACCGATATGAGGGATTTTCAGTTCTGCGGGTATGCTCCCCTCCATGGGTACCACGTTGCCCGAAATCAGGCCTAAGCCTTGGTGGCAACCATATTCATAACTTTGGTCAAACAACAGCTGCATGCCAAGGCAAATGCCCATAATCGGTTTGCCTGCTAACGCCTGTTCTTTGATCACGTCGGCAAGTCCACTGCTATTTAACTTGTTTGCCGCATCCTCAAACGCACCGACACCCGGCAAAACAATGCGGTCTGCCGAACGAATGACATCGGGGTCACCGCTGACAACCGCTTGTTTACCTATACAAGCAAAGGAAGAGCACAGAGAAAACAAATTCCCTACACCGTAATCTACAATAACGATCATTTATAACACACCTTTGGAGGAAGGAATTTGGTCACCGCAAACAGCAGTTGCCATTTTCAAACTGCGGGCAACCGATTTAAATGCACCTTCAATAATATGGTGAGAATTGGTTCCGTCTAACATGCGAATATGCAAGGTGATTTCTGCTTTGCGCACAAACGCAAGCCAAAATTCCTCTACCAACTGCGTGTCAAACGTACCAACCTTGGGGGTGGGAATCGGCAATTGATATCCCAAATAACTGCGACCGGAAATATCTACCGCAGACAAAATCAGGCTTTCGTCCATCGGCAAGATCTTTTCACCGTAGCGCACAATGCCACGTTTGTCGCCGATTGCTTCACAAAAAGCCAATCCCAAACAAATACCGATATCTTCCACCGTGTGGTGGTCGTCTACCATGGTGTCACCCTTGCAGGTAACGGTTAGATCATAACCGCTGTGTACCGCAAACAAAGTGAGCATATGATCTAAAAAACCGCAACCGGTTTGAATATCAGCACTACCGTTTCCGTCCAAATTCAAGGTCAATTGAATATCGGTTTCGGCAGTTTTACGATTGATAGATGAAATTCTCATATTATTTTACCTCCTGCAAAATGGCTTTGATCTGCAACAAAAGCGTTTCCATTTGTTCTTTGGTGCCTACGGTGATTCGGTTGTAGTCGGCAATATCTTCTCGGGAAAAATGGCGAACCAAAATCCCCCGTTCTTTTAGCTGTTGATACAAAGATGCTCCGCCCACATTAGGATGTTTTGCAAAAATAAAGTTGGCTTTGGAATCGGTCATAACAAAGCCCAAGTCTTTTAACTGTGCCTTGGTCCATTCCCGTACTTCCACAATGGTGCGGCAATTGTTCATATAATACTCATTTTCTTTTAAGGCCGCCGTACCTGCCGCCATGGTCATACGGTTCACGTTATAAGGATTGGTGGAAAATTTAATGGTGTTCATATCGGCAATCAACGCTTCATTGGCAATACCAAATCCAAGTCGTGCTCCCGCCATGGAATAAGATTTGGAAAAGGTGCGAGTGACGATCAGGTTGTCGTATTTTTCCACCAGGGGAATGGCGGTTTCACCGCCGAAATCCACATAAGCTTCGTCGATCACCACCACATGGTCGGGATTGGTTTGCAAAATCCCTTCGATTTCGGCAAGACTCAAGGCAAGCCCTGTAGGAGCATTGGGATTAGCGATCACCACATTGCCCCCTGCGTTATGATATTCGGTAGCGTCAATAGAAAAATCCTCATTTAAAGGGATCTCTCTGTAAGGAATAGAATTGACCTTGGCAAATACGGGGTAAAATCCGTAAGTAAGGGCAGGAAAAACAAAGGGATGTTCCTGGTCGCCAAATGCCATAAAAGCAAAGTTCAAGATCTCGTCCGACCCGTTGGTCATTAAGATTTGGCTTTCCTTCACCCCAAACACCCGTGCCGCTTCCTTCACCAAGTTGGTGGCATCGGGATCAGAATACAGTTGCAGCAATTTGCTTTGCTCGGATACCGCTTCCAACACACCTTGTGACGGAGCGAAGGGAGATTCGTTGGTGTTGAGTTTAATATATTGCATGGTTTTGGGCTGCTCACCGGGCACGTAGCTTTCTAAAGTGGCAAACCGCTTGCTCATAAATCGACTCATGGTCTTATTCTCCTAATCGAATGGTAGCGCTGATGCCGTGGGCATCTAACCCTTCTTTTTGGGCAAACAACGCCACATCTTCCGCTACCTCTTTCAACGCTTCTTCGGGATAATAAATAAATTGGGTTTTCTTAATAAAATCATCCACCGACAAGGGAGAAGAAAACCGTGCCGTACCACTGGTGGGTAAGGTATGGTTGGGTCCTGCAAAATAATCTCCCAAGGCTTCGGGACAAGAACGTCCCATGAACACCGAACCTGCGTGTTGGATTTTTTCAAGCCAAGCAAAGGGATCGTCTACGCACAATTCCAAGTGTTCGGGTGCCAAAGCATTGGCAATGTCGATCACCTTTTGTAAATCGTCTGCTACAATAATTTTACCATGGTTGTCAATAGAGGTGCGGGCAATTTCGTTGCGAGGAAGCAACGGAATTTGCCGTTCCAATTCCGCTTGCACGGCAAGGGCCAATTCCATGCTGTCGGTAACCAATACCGCACTTGCTAATTTGTCGTGTTCGGCTTGAGAAAGCAAGTCAGCGGCAATATGGGCGGGGTTGTTGTTGCCGTCTGCCACCACCAAAATTTCGCTGGGACCTGCAATCATGTCAATCGATACTTGCCCGAACACTTGTTTTTTTGCTTCGGCAACAAAAGCATTACCGGGACCTACGATTTTGTCCACCTTGGGAATACTTTCGGTACCAAAAGCGAGAGCCGCCACCGCTTGGGCGCCCCCTACTTTGAACACACGGTCTACCCCTGCGATTTTCGCCGCCGCCAAAATAGCAGGATTGACTTTACCGTCTTTGGAAGGCGGGGTAACCATAACAATTTCTTTTACCCCTGCGATTTTGGCAGGAATACTGTCCATAAGCACAGTAGAAGGATATGCCGCCGTACCACCGGGAACGTATAGTCCTGCTTTTTCCACAGAAATCACTTTTTGACCCAATACCACACCGTTTTCTTTCTTTAAGGTAAATCCTTCCCGTTTTTGCTTCTCGTGGAACAAGGTAATATTTTCTGCCGCCGCTTTGAGCACCCGCACAAATTCGGGGTCGGCAGCAGCAATGGCTTGGTCAAATTCTTCAGGACTCACCTCTAACGAAGAAAGAGTTGCGCCATCGAATTTTCGGCAATATTCATACAACGCTCGATCGCCGTTTGCCTTTACGTTAGCCAAAATTTCGGCAACAATTGCCTCTACGTTAACGGTAGGTACCACACGCGCGAATATTTCCTCTTCTTTTACTTGACCGTATTGTAAAATACAAATCATTTTGAACCCTCCGTTTGTTGTTGCAACCCGTTGACAATGGCTTGAATTTCTTGGTGTTTAAATTGGAACCCCGAACGGTTGGCGATCAACCGAGCAGAAATGGGCACAACGGTTTGAATGGGTTCCAAATCATTTTCCAACAAGGTGGTTCCTGTTTCTACAATATCTACAATAACATCGGACAATCCCAAAATAGGTGCCAGTTCGATCGAACCGTTTAACTTAATGATGTCGATATCGCGCCCTAATTTACGATAATACTCTCCTGCGATATGGGGAAATTTGGTGGCCACCCGCAGAGTGCGTTCGGGGTCGTCGCGGAATCCCTTTTTAGCGGCTACCGCCATACGGCATTTTCCCAAATCCAAATCCAACAATTCGAAGATTTCGGGACGATACTCCAGCAAAATATCCTTCCCTGCCACACCAACGTCAGCGGCTCCCCGCTCAACATAAATGGCTACGTCGCTGGGTTTGACCCAAAAATATCGCAGTTTCTTTTCTGTGTTTTCAAAAATCAGTTTACGGGTATCGTCTAACACTTCGGGACACTCAAATCCCGCCGCCGCAAACCGTTTATATACTTTTTCACCCAAGCGACCTTTCGGTAACGCTACATTGATCCATTCACTCACCTTTGGGTCACTCCTTTCCATCAATTTGCACCCATTCACAATAGGTCAAGTTTTCGGGCGGTTGTTTTTGTATGCTCACTCGTTTTCCCACGGCAGTCAATTCCGCCGCTTTTGCCAACACGCGCTCCATAGAAGCAGAATCGGTATAGGTCAACAAAACGTCAACGTCAAATTCTTGCTTAGCTTCCATCCGTTCCAACAGATCCAAATACACCGCAAAACCGATTGCTTTGGCGTTTTTGTGCATCCGTTTCATTAAATTGTCATACTGACCACCGCTGAGCACACCGGTAGGAACCCCTTTGACAAATCCGCGAAATACCAGTCCGTTATAATAATTCATATTGCTGACCAGAGAAAAATCGACCCAAACACGTACCGACGTGGTCTGCTCCAGGTAACGAGTGACGATCTTTAATTCTTCGATTGCCGCCACCGCCGCAGGATCGGTAAAGGTATGTTCCAAACGAGGCAACACGTCACAAGCAGGCCCATACGTTTGGGTCAGCAGACGCAATTGCTCGACAAGCGGCTCCGCTATCCCCTGTTGCTCGCACAAAGCGGTTATACCATGGCTATTCTTTTCCCCGATACAGTTCATCAATTCCCGCTTAATGGGGCGCAAAGTCTCGTTTTCCAACAAGGCCGAAGTTACCCCCAAATGCGATATATTTAAAGCGCAATCCGCCGAAACGGTTTCCAAGCTTTTGGCGGCCAAGAACAACACTTCACACAGATTCAAGGTGTCCAAGTCACCGATGCACTCCAAACCGGTTTGCAAAATTTCTTTATAAGCATGCGTCTTGTCAGAAACACGGTATACGTTTTCGTTGTAATACAACCGTTGTACCCCTTTGGTATGATCGGTGTTTTTGACAATAGACAACGTAACGTCCGGTTTCAATGCCATTAAGCGTCCGTTGGTATCGGTAAAGGTAATCACGCTGTCAGATACCAAAAATTCCTTATTTCTCACATACAGGTCATATTCCTCAAACTTACTCATTTTAAAACGGGAATAGCCATAACTGCTGTAAAGGCTCCGTAATCCGAACAAAACCTTTTCTTCATTTTTTAACATTGCATGATTCATGAGACCTATTTCTCCTCTTGTATACGTTCGATCGCTGTACGATATCCGCCGTTTCCGTACTGCAGGCAACGGCTGACCCGACTAATGGTGGTAGTAGATACCCCCGTGTCTTTGGAAATCTGTTGATAACTTTTGTTTTCGGTCAGTTGACAAGCTACTTCGAACCGACCTGCGATCTCCAAAATTTCCTTGATGGTACAAGCATCCTCGAAAAAAGAATAGCACTCATCAATATCTTTTAATGTAAGAATTGCCCGAAACAAACGATCGGTTGCAGGATTTTTGTATTGCAAAAAAACCTCTCCTTCCACTCTATCGCTTTAGCGTGCTAACATGATAACACGGTACAACGTTTTTGTCAATAGCAAAAGGTAAATAAAAAAAGAAAAAATCAAAGCGCAGCTCAAAATCGCTACGCTTTGATCTTCTTTACTTCAATACAATTAGATAGCACGAGTAACTTTGCCGGAACGCAAGCAACGGGTGCAGGCGTTGACACGACGGGGCGTACCGTCAACGATTGCTTTTACACGTTGTACGTTGGGCTTCCAAGTACGGTTGGAACGTCTGTGGGAGTGAGAAACCTTAATACCAAAGGTCACACCTTTACCGCAAATATCACATTTTGCCATTTTCACTGCACCTCCTCGGAGTACATAAACAAAATCTCACATCGGCTATCATAACAGAAACCAATCAAAAATGCAAGTGTTTTTTTTACTTTTTTTAAAATCCATGCGCTTTTGAGTGATTTGCGGCAATTCCAAGGCAAAAAGTTGTGGTTTTTCGGGGTTTTTCACAAACATGACGAAAAAAAACCTTGCAAAATCTCTAAAAGTTGTGTATTATTATGATGTATAAATATTTTATTCTCTAAAGGAATAGGAGAGAACACTATGTCGAACAGACTTTTTCAGAGCATTGTATATCAAATGAGTGACTCAATCGAACGAGTCGTAGGTGTTATAGATGAAACAGCTACTATCGTTTCCTGTAGCGACCTGTCCCGCGTAGGACAAGCGTTGGACATCGACTTCGTTGAGTTGGCTCATGCAGAAGAGCCTGTGGTATGTGACGGATTCACCTGCAAAGCCTTTGGCATTGAACAATATTGCGAATTTGCCGTAATCGTAGACGGCAACGATGCCATTGCCCAAAAATTTGCTTCTTTATTGGCCGTTTCTTTGACTTCCATCAAGCAATTTTACGACGAAAAAAACGACCGTGCCAATTTTATCAAAAATGTGATTATGGACAATATTCTGCCGGGCGATATTATTTTGAAAGCCAAAGAACTGCGCTTTAACACCGATCATGCTCGTGCGGTATTGTTGATCCGTATCACCCGCCCCAACGACGTTTCGGTTTACGAAGTGATTCAAAATCTATTTCCGGAAAAGAACAAAGACTTTGTGATCAACATCAATGAAACCGACGTTGCTCTGGTGAAGGAAGTTGCCGCAGGAATCGAAACCAAAGATTTGGAAAACCTCGCTCGTTCTTTGGTCGACACCTTGGCAGGCGAATTTTACACCCATGCTGTGGTGGGGATCGGTACCATTGTTACCGGGATTAAAGATCTTGCCAAATCCTTTAAAGAGGCCCACGTTGCTTTAGAAGTGGGCAAAGTGTTTGACAACGAAAAAGCGATCGTCAGTTGTGACAATTTAGGGATTGCCCGTTTGATCTATCAATTACCCACTACACTGTGCGAAACCTTTTTGCGCGAAGTTTTCAAACGAGATTCGATTGAAAGTTTAGACCAAGAAACCCTGTTTACCATTCAACGTTTTTTCGACAACAACCTAAACGTTTCCGAAACTTCGCGTAAGCTGTTTGTCCACCGTAACACCCTGGTTTATCGGTTGGACAAAATCAAAAAGCTGACCGGTTTGGATCTGCGGGAATTCGAACATGCCATTGTGTTTAAGATTGCCTTGATGGTCAACAAATACTTGAACGCCAATCCTGTAAAATATTAACCGAAAGGATTCTCTGATTTATGAGTGCTAACACCAAACCTTTGATTGAGTTCCGTGGCGTATACAAAGCCTACGACAACGGAACCAAAGCTTTGGCCGACGTCAATCTCAAAATCGACAAAGGCGAATTCGTTTTTGTCGTAGGTGCTTCGGGTGCCGGCAAAAGTACATTTATTAAATTGATTATACACGAAGAAAAACCAAATGCAGGCGAAATTCGTGTTGGTGACTTCAACCTAACACGTTTAAAAAGACGAAACGTCCCCAAACTCCGCCGTACCATGGGTATTGTATTCCAAGATTTCCGGTTGATTCGTAACATGACGGTGTTTGACAACGTTGCCTTTGCCATGCGGGTTGTAGGGGCTTCCAAGCGAGATATTCGCAAACGGGTTTCCTATGCGCTAAATATTGTAGGACTAAATGAAAAAGCACGCAATTTCCCCGATGAATTGTCGGGCGGTGAACAGCAACGTGTTGCCTTGGCACGCGCTCTGGTCAACAACCCCACCATGATTATCGCCGACGAACCTACCGGTAACGTAGACCCCACCATGTCCTATGAAATCGTGGATTTGCTTACCGAAATCAACAAACGCGGAACCACCGTAATCATGGTTACCCACGAACACCAATTGGTACGTGACTTTGGTCATCGTGTTGTTATGATCGAAAACGGACAGATCGTTGCCGACAACGCAGGTCTTACCGAAACCGCTGTACAAACCAACGCTCCCCTCACCTTGCAAACCTCGGTCTTTGATCAAATCAAAGACGGAACCGAAATGATTCACGAATCCACAGTGGTAGCGACCGAACCCGTCAGCGAAGAAACTGCCCAACAAGCGGTAGAAGCCTCCGAGCAATTTATTGAAGATGTTGCTCAACAAACCGACGTGATTTTGGAATCCTTTCAAATAGATAACGGGTTTGTTATTCAGTCCGATTCCCAACCGAAGGAGGATGAATCCCATGAAGCTTAGAAGTTTTCGTTATCTTTTGGGAGAAGGGTTTCGCAACATTTGGTCGCACCGTCTCATGTCGATTGCTTCGGCCGGGGTATTGATTGCCTGTATGCTGATGATCGGGATTGTCAGTGTTATCACCATGAACATTGAAAGTTACGTTACCGACATTGGGGAAGAAAACGTAATTTGGGTGTTTTTTGACGACACCATGACACGGGAGGAAGCCATAGAAACCACCAACAAAATCGCCGGTCAAAACAACATTAAAGAAGCCATATTCGTTCCCCGCGAAGAAGGCTTGGAACGGCAAAAAAAGGTCATGGGTGAAGATTACGCCCCCTTATTCGACTGGGTCAGCGCCGAAAATCCCTTACCCGACGGTTGTCAAGTAACCATGTCGAATTTGAATCAATTTGACAAAACCGTATTACAACTACGCAGTACCGACGGTGTTACTCATGTACGGCAACATCGCGAGTTAGCCAGCAAACTTTCCGCCATGCGTGATATTGTGCGAAACATAGGGGTTGCGGTGGTTATATTGCTCATGATTATCGCTTTGATGATCGTTTCCAATACCATCAAAATCACCATGTACACACGTAAGTTGGAAATCAACATCATGAAAGCTGTTGGTGCCACCGATCGATTCATACGATTACCGTTCATTATAGAAGGTATGATACTCGGAATCGTTGCCGGATTAGCATCCACCGGGCTGTTGTACTTCTTATATAAACTTGCTGAAAAAACGTTAGCACAAGGTCTTGGCAATGGCGACTCCTTTGTTCCCTTTACCGACTTTGCCCTGCCCATGATGATTGCGTTTGTGGTCATTGGCTCGGTAATCGGTTCACTGGGTAGTGTCATTTCCATTGGTAAGTATCTGCGGCACGAAGGGAGTGAATTCAATGCTATCACGTAAATCATCTCATCGCCTGCTCTCGTTGATTCTTTCGCTGACATTACTACTGGTTTCAGGAACTTGTCTTGCGGTGTTTCCCGCCGATGCGGCATCATATCAATCGCAAATTGACGATTTGGAAAAGAAACAACAAGAACTGAAAAAGAAAATTGATGCCCTGCAAGGAGATATTGACGAACAAGAAGCCTTGCGAGACGCTTTGCAAGAACAAATCGACACCGTACAAGATCAAATCGACTTGTACAACGATCAAATCGAAGACAAACAAGATGAAATCGATGCATTGGAAGCACAAAAAGCCACAATCACCCAAGATTTAGAGACAAAAAAAGCTACCTTTTTAGACCGTATTCGTGCTATGTATATTGCGGGGAATGATTCTGCCCTCACCATCTTTTTGGGTGCTGATGACTTTGCCGATTATCTGTATCAAAACGAATTACTCGCTACCGTTACCGAATATGACAACGAAGTCATGGCCGAAATGAGAGATCAATTGGTCAAAATTGACGAGTTGGAAAAAAAGGTGCTGGAAGAACAATCTGCCATTGAAGCTTTGCGTTCGGTCGTTGACGTAAAACGTGCCGAGCTGGGCGATAGTATGAAAACCCTCAATAGCATTATCGGGGACTTGCAAGACAAACAAGATCAGTTGCAATTTGATTTTGACGAATACCAAGAAAAGATCGACGAGTTGGAAGAAAAAATCAAAGAAGCAACCAACACAGGGAAAAACGACAACATCATTTACAGCGGCGATCAATTTTTGTGGCCCACACCGGGTTTCTACTACATTTCCTCTAACTATGGTCAACGCTGGGGCAGACTTCACAAAGGGGTAGACATTGCCGGTTCCAACATTTACGGCACCCCCATCATTGCCGCGGCTGATGGTGTGGTTTCATTGGTTGATTACAACGGCGGCGGCTACGGCTATTACGTCATGGTCAACCACGGGAACAATGAAGGAAACAACTACGTTACCTTATACGCCCACATGTCCAAGCAATCAGCCTACGTGGGGCAGACTGTTTCCGCCGGTGATATCATCGGTTATGTAGGAAGTACCGGACGTTCCACCGGACCGCATCTTCACTTCGAAATTCGGGTCAACGGGACAGCCAAAAACCCCTTGAATTTCTTTTAGTTTTCATTTTATATTTCAAACCATCCGTTATTTGACGGATGGTTTTGTTTTTGGGTCAAATTTCAACTGTTTTTCCAAAAACTGTGTGCAAAAACGATGAAAAAATAGTTTGTAAATTATTTCTAAATACGGTATAATATAATTGACTTGTACCCCAAGGAATTATTTATATATAACAAGGAGGAAATATTTATGAAACGATTGATCAGTTTTACATTGTCATTGGTAATGATTGCGACCGTGTTGACAATGACTCCCTTGGCTTCATCCCCTCCCTATGGAGATGTCGACCAAGACAACAAAATCTCCGCCGCCGATGCACTGGACGTGTTAAAAAGCGTGGTTGGTAAATTGGTACTGGAAGATGCCGTAAAAGAATATGCTGACGTCGATGACAACGGTAAAGTAGACGCTGCCGATGCATTGGATATATTAAAATTCGTTGTTGGAAAAATTGACGTTTTCGTTGCCGACAAGGGGGAACCCGAACCCGAACCAGAACCCACCCCCGATTTGGACAACATGACCATGAACGATGTGGTTGACGCTTTGAGCGGCACCACCGAAGCGTCTCCTGTTGAGGACTACTACAAAATCCACAGCGACGGCGGTATGATCTACGACGCTTTGTCCCGTGAAATGGACCATGGCGACAAGACCAAGTACAACGTTGCCCCAAAAACCACCGGTTCGGTAAAATTGGACGACGGAACCACTGTGACCTACTCCCTGCCCACCGACGTAACCGCTTATGATATGATCCCCATTGAGTACAAAGTAAGCGGCAACACCGGCAGCAGTCCCGTGTACGTAGAAGCCACCACCTTTGAAGACAAAGACGGTTCTTTCTATGACTTATGTCTCCCCGGCAAAGTTTCGGTTAAAGTAGACTATTTGGGCTATGTAGCCGGAACCAACAACACTGACAACCGTCCCTACTTGTCTTCTAACTTCAAAAATGACGTAGAAGGCAAAAAATATCCCCAATATGAAACCACCGATTTGATTCCTTCGGATACCGTACCTTCCGGCAAGCCCGTGTGGTTCAAATTCCGCGTCACCAACGACGGTAACACCATTTTGGATGGTGACGGCAACGGCACCTTCTGCTTTGAACCCTTCCTTAGCGGTAGCGGCAGTGAGTCGGCCCACACCAATATGTACGTCCGTTTGAAAGAAGACCTGTACCCCGGTGATTCTACCGACATTTGGATCTACTTTGGTTCCAACGCCGGTATGTCTTTGGCCGCCACCAACTATACCATTAAAGTAAACTGTCTGGTGCGTAACGAACATGCCAAAGACGATTGGGGTGTTAAAATTTGGGGCGGTTATAATCACGGTACTTTCACCAAAACCATTACCGCTACCGAAAATCCCACCGTTACCATGAACTCCGAAGCCACCTTTACTCCCAGTGGCACCTACAAAAACAGCGAAATTCGTACCACTTGGCTGCACACCTATGAAGAGTTCACCACATCTTATGATGCTTGGCTGAATCCCGAAGCTGATTTGAAAGGTCAAACCAACACTTTGTGGGTTCAACCTGCCGCTTGGAGCGACCGTGTAGTTTTGAAGGTAATGCGCGGCAACGATTTTAATATGAAATCCGCCACCATTCCCTTAAATGTAGAAACCGATTCTATCAAAATCAAGTTAAACGAAACTGCCAACAACTTTATTATTAAAGACAACGGCAAGAAATATCCCGCTATGGCCAGTCAAACCATGTGCGACATGCGGGTAAACGACTCCAATTCTCCCTACTCCAACGAAGCCCAATTGGAAGAATTGTTCGACATGAGAGATTGCGGTGTAAACCTGATCACTACCACCGAAGCCTTTAACATTGAAACTACCAACAAACCCAGCGGAAAAGTAAACAACAATACCGACGCCATTTGGTTTGTTTCGGACGTAATCCGACAATTGGGTATGCGCATGGAAGGGTATACCGGTTACTCTTACCACAGTGGTACTACCATGCAGGCTGCTTCTTGGTATTCGAAAGATTCCCGTGTAAGCGGTGGCGTTCCCGACGCCTTTGGCAGTGACTCCCTCGACCTCGCCAACGGCCTGCGCGGGCTGTATCAATTCATGCGTTGGGGTGACAACTATTACATCGACGGTACCGGCAAGCCGGTTATTAACACCGAAGATACTCGTGGGTGGATGCGAATTGACTTTAACGCGCGCTTTGTTACCGACGACGAAACCCTTACCGCTTTCCAAAAATGGATTCGCAAAAAATACAAGAATGATTTGAATGCCCTGAATGCAGCATGGAGCACCGGCACCTTGAGCTATGATTATAAGAGCTGGGATGAGATCAATCCCACCGAAGGCACCAAAAAAGACCATGGTTGGGATTCTCACGTAGCTTCCTCGGCTACTTTGCCCGAATGGTCCGCCGGTTTGACCGATTGGGACTTGTTCCGTACCGTACAACGCACCGAAAACTATGCTACGGTGGTAGACGTCTTCAAAAACTATAACAGCACCGTAAAAGATTTGGGTGCTGCCAGCGTAGATATTTCCATGGGTATTCGTACCGAAGGCGGTAACATCACCGGCATTGTAGATCCCAATACCACCAATTCTCACTTGCGCCACGCTTACTATAGCCAACGCCGCTGTGCTATTATTCCCGAAATTTTGGCCAAGGGCGGTAACGTGTCCATGCACTCCGACTACGTCACCCTGCCCTTTAGCGTAAAAGAATTGGAACAATTGGTTTCCACCTCTACTGCTTTGGGCATTACCAGCATGCCCCTGATGCAAGCCAGCCGCATGCGTGATATTGCTATTAACAGCAAATACGGTGACGCTACCTATGCCACCCACTATAACATGACCGGTGACAATACCAAAGGGGCTTACGTGAACACCCAAGTTTCGGTATTTACCACCTATAAAGCCGTTTACGAAAACGGCGGTATCCCCGGTGTGTTGTGGCAAGACTATCTGTGCGACGGTTACGTAACCGAAACCCAAGAAAAAGAAATGAAGTTCTATTCTTCCAAAATCGCTGAGATGATGGAAACCGATGAAGCAAAAGCATGGGCTACCAACAACGTTCCCGACATTGCCTCTGTCTATGCAAAATCCAATGGCGTTTACAGCTACAACAAAGATTACATTACCGCTGAAATCGCTGCTTATGCCAAAAAACGAGCACAAGCCGAACAATAAAATATTTTTACGGAAAGAGTCGCCTTTGCGGCTCTTTCTTTTTCGTTCACAATATGAATATTTTCCTCAAAAAAAAATGGAATTCCAATATAAATTCCATTGTAATTGTCTCAATTATCCTTTATAATAAAAATAATATTATCCCCCCAAAAAGGAGAACGTTTTATGAAAAAAATCGCCAGCATAATGATAACGTTTTTGTTGTTATTTACCATGGTGACCGCCTACCCTACTGCCGCTCAAATTATTGTGTGCGGCGATGGGAACGGCGACCAAAAGGTGGGTGCTTCCGATGCCTTGCTATGCCTGCAACACACGGTTGGTAAATTACAAGTCACCGATCAACAATTTGTCGCTTTGGACGTAGACGGCAACCACGTGGTCAATGCCAACGATGCTTTGGATATTTTAAAATACACTGTGGGTAAAATACGTCGGTTTGTTGCCGATCGAGGAACCTATTTGGTACAGGATGATTCCCAATGGTTGGACATGACCATGGACGAAATTGTTGATGCGTTGGATCATGAAACACCCGCCACCGAAATTACCGACGGATATGATATTCATGACGACGGTGGTATGATCTACAATCCTTTGTCCCGAGAATTGGATCAAGGTGACAAAACCAAATATAATCCATCTGCCAAAACAACTGGTACTTTGACCTTAAAGAACGGGGCAGTTATGAATTATTCTTTGCCTACCGACGTAACCGCTTATGATCTGATTCCCATTGAATACACCCTTTCTAATCCCCAAGGACAATTGGAACCGTTACATATTTCTGCCACCACTTTCGAGGACCAAGACGGTTCCTTTTATGACCTGAACCTGCCCCACGAAGTGGCAATAAAAGCGGAATACGAGGGTTATGTTGCCGCTACCATAAACGGTGCCAATCGACCCTGGTTATCGGCTCACCAAGATAAAACCATAGTCGGTCAGCAATATCCCCAATATGATGCCGACGAATTGGTAGCATCTGATACCGTAAAACAATCCGATTACCTTTGGTTTAAATTCAACATTACCAATGTGGGTGACACCATTTTGGACGGCGACGGCAACGGTACGTTTTGCTTTGATCCCGTATTATTGCGCCACAAAGAAGACGGAACTACCGAAACCATTGACAACGACAACTTGTACTCTCGTTTAACAGAAGACCTGTATCCCGGCGAATCCACCGAGATTTACTTCTTTTTCAAATACCCCAGCACTGCCAACAAGCTTGCTGCCGGCAATTATACCATAAAAATACAAAACGTCGTCCGTAACGAAAAAGAGCGTCCCGATTGGAGTACCAAAATTTGGGGCGGATATGTATATGGCGAGTCTACCCACGATATCACCGTTGGCGATACCGCCGGCACCGAAATCGTCAATCAAACCCATAACGCCACCTTCTTTACCGGTGTTCGCAACGGATGGATGCACTCGTACGAAGAATTCACCTCTTCTTTTGACAGTTGGTTAGAACCTTGGAATATAAAAGTTTCCGACAAAAACACCATGTGGGTGCAATCTGCCGCTTGGAGCGACCGTGTGGTATTGAAATTGATGAGTGGCGATAACGATGATATGGTTTCGGCTACCATACCGCTCAATGTGGAAACCGACTCTATCAAGGTCAACCTGAACACCACCGCCAACAACTACATCATCACCGATGAAGGCACCAAATATCCCGCTTCCGCCAGCCAATCCATGTGCGATATGCGGGTAAATATTTCCCAAAGCCCTGATGCCGCCGCCAAACAATTGGACGAACTGTTGGATATGAAAGATTGTGGCATTAACATTGTAACCACCACCATGGCCTTTAACTATGGTGGAGGCGGACACCACAATGCCAACCCCAGCGACACAATGGATTCTAACTATTTTATGACCGATATGGCGAAAAAGTTAGGCATGCGGTTAGAAGGGTTCATGAGTTACCCCTATGCCAGCGGGAACGGTACCCCTGCCCGTTGGTACACCGGTAACCAAAAATACACCGTAAAAGCCTATGATTTTGGTAACCTAATGACCGGTCAGGTGGAAGGTCTGCGCGGATTGTGGCAATTTATGCAATGGGGTCACAACTATTACATTGACGGCACAGGAAGACCGGTTATTGTAACCGAAGATACCCGTGGCTGGATGCGCATTGATTTCAGAGCTCGATTCCGTATGGGAGAAAATGCCACTTCCTTGGGCAATTTCCGCAAATGGGTCATGAAAAAATACGAAGGTGACTTTGATAAGTTAAATGCCGCGTGGGGCACCGCTTACAGCAGCGTAAAGGAAATCGACCCTGAATACGGCACGATAGACGACCATGGTTGGTGTAACTACACCCAAGGCAACTCTGATTTTTACGAATGGTCGCCTGCCATGAACGATTTTGATATTTATCGCACGCTGGAACGCACTTATGGTTACCAAGAAGCTATCAATATCATGAAAAACTACGCCATAGACACCCCCTCCTTCCCTGCCGCTTCTTTGGATACCACCGTGGGGGTTCGTACCGAAGGCGGTAATATGACCGGTGTGGTACCTTACGATACCAATAATTCCCACTTCCGTCACACCTATTACAGTCAACGGAGAAACGCCTTGATCCCTCAAATTTTGGCAAAATCGGGTACGGTTTCTCTCCATTCTGACTACGTTACCCTGCCTTACAGCATAAGCGAATTGGAACAATTGGTTTCTTCTTCCACCTCCCTTGGCATTACCAGCATGCCTTTGTTCCAATCTAACCGCATGCGGGATATCGCTATTAACCCCCAATATGCCGATGCCATGTATACCATAGAATACAACTTGGATCCTGCTTCCGATGATCTGTGCGGTGCTTACATCAACACCCAACTTTCGGTGTTCCAAATGTTCAAAGCGGTATATGAAAACGGCGGCATTCCCGGCGTATTGTGGGAAGATTACCTGTGCGACGGTTACGTTACCGAAACCCAGCAAAAAGACATGAAATTCTACGCTTCTAAAATCGCTGAAATGATGGAAACCGATGAAGCAAAAGCATGGGCTACCACCGACGTACCCGATGTGCAATCGGTTTATGCTGAATCCAAAGGCACTTATATTTATAACGAGGCATTTTTGGATTCCGAATTAAAACGGGCATTGGAAAATCGATAAGTTTATTTACAAAACGGCTTAATCCTTTTGGATCAAGCCGTTTTTCCTTGAAAAATCATTTGACAACCACCCTGCTTTGTGCTATATTGAATGTGTATGAAAAGCATTGACGGAGTCAGTAGTCTTATCTGCCAAAATTTCAGCGAGCCGACGATGGTGCAAGGTCGGTATGAGTAGCGATTGGACGAATATCTCTCCCGAGCTGTGTGCGTGAAATCCAATTAGAGTAAGGCACATCGGAACTGTTCACCGTTATCAGAACACCGCATCGTTTTGTACCGTGCAGGGTGGTTATAAGCAAGGCTAAACCCTTGTCCCGACGGGACAAGGGTTTTATTATTTTTTATGGAGGAATGGCAAATGTACAAAAAGGTACCTACCGACCTACGATTTGTAGAACGGGAAAAGGCCATCGAACAATTTTGGAAAGACAATCAAATCTTTGAAAAAAGCATTGAAAGTCGCAAGCAAGGAGAACCCTACGTATTTTACGACGGTCCTCCCACCGCCAACGGCAAGCCCCACATTGGTCACGTGTTGACCCGTGTTATCAAAGACATGATCCCCCGTTATCGCACCATGAAGGGCTATATGGTTCCTCGTAAAGCGGGTTGGGACACCCACGGCCTGCCGGTTGAACTGGAGGTTGAAAAACTGCTGGGATTGGACGGCAAAGAGCAGATTGAAGAATACGGGTTGGATCCCTTTATTCAAAAATGTAAAGAATCGGTTTGGAAATACAAAGGTATGTGGGAGGATTTCTCCGGCACGGTTGGTTTCTGGGCTGATATGGACGACCCCTACGTTACCTACGAAAACAACTTTATTGAATCCGAATGGTGGGCACTCAAACAAATCTACGATAAAGGCTTGCTTTACAAAGGCTTTAAAATCGTTCCTTATTGCCCCCGTTGCGGAACCCCTTTGTCTTCTCACGAAGTAGCCCAAGGGTACAAAACCGTAAAAGAACGTTCCGCTGTGGTTCGCTTTAAAGTAATTGGCGAAGACGCTTATTTTCTCGCTTGGACCACCACCCCCTGGACCTTGCCCTCTAACGTGGCATTGTGCGTCAATCCCGATGAAACCTATTGCAAAGTAAAAGCCGCCGACGGCTACACCTATTACATGGCACAAGCTCTGCTTGACAAGGTGTTGGGTGAACTTGCCACCGAAGGTCCTACTTATGAGGTTTTGGAAACTTACGTGGGCACCGATTTGGAACACAAAGAATATGAACCCCTGTTTGCCTGCACCGGCGAATTTGTGGCAAAACAAAACAAAAAAGGTCACTACATCACCTGCGACAGTTACGTTACCATGACCGACGGTACCGGTATCGTTCACATTGCTCCCGCATTTGGTGAAGACGACGCAAACGTTGGTCGCCGTTATGACCTGCCCTTTGTTCAATTTGTAGATGCCGCCGGCAACATGACCGACAACACTCCCTATGCAGGGATGTTTGTAAAAGATGCCGACAAGCCTATTTTGGTTGATTTGGAAAAAGAAGGCAAATTGTTCTCGGCTCCCAAGTTCGAGCACGATTACCCCCATTGTTGGCGTTGTGATACACCCCTGATCTACTATGCACGGGATTCTTGGTTTATTAAAATGACCGAAGTTCGTGACCG
Organism: Acutalibacteraceae bacterium; assembly: GCA_045661365.1. Taxonomy (GTDB): domain Bacteria; phylum Bacillota; class Clostridia; order Oscillospirales; family Acutalibacteraceae; genus UMGS1484. The sequence goes on from JAZRFL010000021.1 coordinate 19,659, forward strand.
CTTGATTGCCAACAACAACACCATTAACTGGATTCCCGAAAGCATTGGTAAAGGCCGTTTCGGTGACTGGTTGGAAAACGTGCAAGACTGGGGACTTTCCCGCAACCGCTATTGGGGTACTCCTCTGAATATTTGGGAATGCGAATGCGGTCACCGTCATGCCATCGGCAGCATTGAAGAACTGAAATCCATGTCCGACAATTGCCCCGATGATATTGAACTGCACCGTCCTTACATTGACAACGTAACCATCGCCTGCCCTATTTGCGGCAAGCAAATGAAACGGGTGCCCGAGGTAATTGACTGTTGGTTTGACTCCGGTTCTATGCCCTTTGCCCAACATCACTATCCCTTTGAAAACAAGGAATTGTTTGAAGCTCAATTCCCCGCTGACTTTATTTCCGAAGCAGTTGACCAGACCCGCGGGTGGTTCTACTCTCTGCTGGCTATTTCGACCTTGATCTTTGACAAAGCCCCTTATAAAAACGTTATCGTTTTGGGTCACGTACAGGATGAAAACGGCCAAAAGATGTCCAAGTCCAAGGGCAATGCAGTCGACCCCTTCGACGCTTTGGAAACCTATGGTGCCGATGCTATTCGTTGGTATTTCTATATTAACTCCGCACCATGGCTACCTAACCGTTTCCACGGCAAAGCCGTAACCGAAGGACAACGGAAGTTCATGGGTACTCTTTGGAATACCTACGCTTTCTTTGTGCTGTATGCCGACATTGATGCATTTGACCCCACCAAATATTCTTTGGATTACGACAAACTGTCGGTAATGGACAAATGGTTGCTTTCCAAACTCAACACGGTGGTAGCCGAAACCGACAACCACCTTGAGAATTACGAAATCCCTGAAGCCGCTCGCGCTTTGCAAGATTTTGTAGACGAAATGAGCAACTGGTACGTTCGTCGTTGTCGTGAACGGTATTGGGCACAAGAAATGACCGAAGACAAGGTCAACGCCTATATGACCCTTTACACCGCTTTGACCACCATCGCCAAAGCCGCCGCACCTATGATTCCCTTCATGACCGAAGAAATCTATCAAAACTTGGTGCGTACTGTGGATAAAGATGCTCCCGAATCGGTTCATCTGTGCGACTTCCCTGCTGTGAATGCCGATTGGATTGACAAAGATTTGGAAGCTGATATGGATAAGGTTCTGGACATTGTTGTGCTGGGTCGTGCCGCTCGTAACGGTGCTAATCTGAAAAACCGTCAACCCCTGGCAGGTATGACGGTGCAAAGCGACAAAGAGTTGGGTGAATATTTCGTTGACATCATCCGTGAAGAACTGAACATTAAATCGGTCACCTTTGCCAAAGATGCTTCGGATCTGGTTACCTACACCTTTAAACCCCAACTGAAAACCTTGGGACCCAAATACGGCAAGCAATTAGGTGAAATTCGAAACGCCCTTGCCGAGTTAGACGGCGCCGCCGCCAAAGCTGAATTGGATGCAAACGGCGCTGTGAAGCTGAATATCAGCATTGGTGAAATCGCTTTGACCACCGAAGATTTGCTGATTGAAACGCAACAAAAAGAAGGGATTTTTGCCCTGACCGACAATGGCTTGACTGTTGCTTTGGACACCGTTCTCACCGACGAACTGATTGAAGAAGGTTTCGTTCGTGAAATCATAAGCAAAATCCAAACCATGCGGAAAGAAGCCGGTTTTGAAGTAATGGACCACATTGTGGTTTCTGTAAGCGGAAACGACAAAATTGCCGCCATTATGACCGCCAACAGCAACACCATTTGCGGTGACGTGTTGGCAAATGCCATTGAAATCGGCACCGCCGACGGCTACACCAAGGAATGGAATATTAACGGCGAGACCGTAACCTTGACGGTACAAAAACAATAATTTTCTACAAAAAATCCGACTTCCTAACACAATTGGTGTTATAGGAAGTCGGATTTTTAATTTTATTTAATATATAACTTTAGTTAATTTTAAGATTTTTTCCTTGGGATGGAAATTGTAAGCGGCGGCAGCAACATTACCTCTCATGGAGTAAGTCGCCAACCCGAAACGCCTACCTCCGACGAATCTGCAACCCCCGTCATTTCCGCCGAAATGATTGCAAGCGATACCACCGGAAGCACAGACGACCCAATTCACACCCCGCCTGTTACCGCGGTTTTATACGGTGATGCAGATGGCGATGGCAACATTTCTTCTATCGATGCCTTGTATGTTTTGAAAAAGGTGGTTGGCAAAATTGACCAATTTCCGTTAGAACAAGCCGCGTGATCGGCGGTATTGACAACAAAAAACTGTGTAGAAAATAATCTACACAGTTTTTTTATATTTAAATATTACTGTAACGGAATAAAATCACTAAAATATCGATTGCCGTAAATATCTTCAATGATAAAGACCGCACGATATTGGCTCTTGTCGGGAATATCGCGCAATTCTATACTAAAGCCTTCGTCACGATCGTACTCAAAGCCATAACTGCTACCGGTAAAGGTAAACTGCGTATTACCGTTGCCGTCACTGGCTACTTTATACGAATTATTGGCAAAGGTATACACGTTATAATCCGCACTGTTGATCAAATATTTATCGGGAAAGGTTGTTTCTTCATCTGCTACCATATCATAGGCATTTAACAACGTAGGAACACCGTTCTTTATTTTCATTAACCAGTTAACAGGCAACAAATCAAACCCATTTTTCAACTCCCAGAACATACAAGGGAAGTAATATTTTTCCTCCAACGTTCCGTCATAAATTTGATTCATAGACAAGGGACAATCCGAATATTTTCCTGTTTTGTGATTTTTACCGTATACCGCCTTGCCGCCATAGGTTGCCGACAATTTTCCGTCTGCCGACAACGTAACATCTTGTCCCGAAAACACCTGCAAATATTCTACCGACTTACTAAACGTGGCCTCGGCAGGCATTTCCCAAAACACGTAGTATTCTGCCGCCGAAAAGGTCTGTTGTTGCTCGGGAGTCAACTGAATAGACAAATCATGTTGTTGGCCGCTTGTTACCGACTGCCCTTTGGTTTTGGAAAAGTTTTGATAATACCCCAACGAAACCGCCGCATTGTTGTTCATACCCGCAACAAAATTGTCTAAATAATCCACGTAATTGTCGGCAAAGCCAAGACCACCCAATGTGTGAACCCATTGTTCCGCTTCCCTCATAAGGTCATATGGATGGTAAATCGACACGCCATTTGCATTGGTAACATTGGCACGGGTATATACCACCAGATCTGACAAGGAAGAGGCAACTTCCGTAGCTTGCGAATAGTGTGAAGACAACAGCGAAAGCATATGCTTTAGGTCAATCAGATCATAGCCGGTATCGGAAGCGTATTTGCCAAAAGCTTTGGTGCTGTACCGACAACGGGAAACCATGCCCAATTGTCCCGCTAGCACGTCTTTGTTTACATGGGCAAACAGTTGATCCAACGCTTGCTCTAAAGTCGGAGGCCAAGCGGTCTTAGGAAGA
>JAZRFL010000022.1:0-3099 GCA_045661365.1 Acutalibacteraceae bacterium
TGGGAGAAACGCCCATTTCGAGGAACCCTTTCTTTTCATAGGTGGGTTCGTTGCCGGGATCTTCCAAATCCAAACCTTCATGGCTCAAGTGCCACAAGTTTTTGTCTTTAGAGTAGTTGGTTTCGCGGGTGATTTTTAAGGGGATGTTGTGAGCTTCGGCATAAGCGATTTCTTCTTCACGAGATTTGATTGACCATTCGCGCCAAGGAGCAATAATGGTCATGTCGGGAGCAAATGCTTTGATAGCCAATTCAAAACGAACTTGGTCGTTGCCTTTACCGGTACAGCCGTGGCAGATTGCGTCGGCACCTTCGGCCTTGGCAATTTCCACAATTCGTTTGGCAATGATCGGACGAGCAAACGAGGTACCCAGCATATATTGTTCATACATAGCCCCTGCCTTTACGGTGGGAACAATGAAATCGTTAACAAATTCTTCGGTCAAATCTTCAATGTAGCATTTAGAAGCACCGGTTTTGATTGCTTTTTCTTCCAAACCTTCCAGCTCGTCGGCTTGACCGACGTTACCCGAAACAGCAATAACTTCGCAGTTGTTGTAGTTTTCTTTGAGCCAAGGAATGATGATAGAAGTGTCTAACCCACCGGAATAAGCGAGTACGACTTTTTTAATGTCTTGTTTGTTCATGGTAAAGCCTCCGAATTGCGTACCGAAATTGTTTCGATAGCCGTTTCAAATTTTCTACCGTTTATTATACATAATTATGCAATGTGTGTCAATACGAGAATGCAAAAAAAATCAAATTTCGGCAAGTTTGTTACTTGTGTACAACAGTTTAATATCATAGTAAAACAAAATTGGTAAAAGGAAAGACCGCCCCACCGTGAAAAGCCAAAGACGGTGGCAAAAAATATGCAAAATATTATGTATATTATAGAATATTATACGCAATTATACACCGAAATCATTCAATAAAAAAGCCTTTTTTCAAGCCGAAAACAAGAAAAAGGCGGTGGGTTGTACAGGGCGTATTTTGCCCCCAAACACAGTTTTTTCAAAGGGTACAACCCCAAAAACAGACCGAAAAAGCCCCCGTTTTTTGGGTTGCTTGCGGTGAAAAACAAAGAAAAAACGCCCTTTTTCTCGGCTTAAAAACCAAGGGGAAAAGGGCGGTTTGTATGTTGTATATTGTTTATTGTTCCACACAGCGTAAAAACCGAGCAATGGCAGCGGGGTAGTTGCCTTTGGTTTCAAATACCGACGAGGTGCCTACCACAAACCAATCGGCACCCATTTGGCTCATAATCGGAGCATTTACCCAGCTTACGCACCCGTCGACCTCTAAAATTTTTGGGGTGGTTGCGCGGTTGAGCAATTGCCGAGCTTGGGCGATTTTTTCAAAACTGCCCTCTACCAACGGTTTGCCCGAATCACCGGGAAACACCGTCATAATCACCACACCGTCGATTTGCGCCAACAAAGGCTCCAACACCGAAACAGGGGTGTCGGGATTGAGTGCCAACAAGGCGGTGGCACCCCGTTTTTTCAACTCATTTATGACCAAAAGCGGGTGATCGGTGGCTTCATAATGAAAGGAAACCACGTCTCCCGCGCCGATTTCCATGGCATCAAAATAGGATTCCGGCTCGTATGCCATAATGTGAATGTCCAACGGCAACCGATGGTTTATGGTGCGGTATGCCCGCAAAAAAGCGGTGCCAAAGGTCATGTTTGGCACAAATTGACCGTCCATAAAATCAAAATGCAAATAGTGTGCCCCCGCTTGTTGCAAAGCGGTAACCTCTTGTTGCAGATTCATTAAATCGGCACACATCAGCGATGCAGAAATGATTTTGTTCATAGTAAATTCCTAACCAATCAAAAAGAGTAGCGTACCGATCAAGGCGAGCAATACCCCGAAAATTTGCCGTTTGTTCAGACTTTCTTTGAAGAACAACCAAGGTAGAACCGCACTCATGACAATACCAAACCCTACACTTAACGGCGAGGTTATGACGATCGGCAAAGCCATGTTGGTAAATAAGGTGAGGATATAAGCGGACCCGGAAATAATCGAGGACAGGGAGGCATATCCCGGTGCCGCTTTGGGGAAATGCAGAACTTTTTTGCCGTTTTTGGCAATCAACCCTACAGCGACTATACCAAAAATCACGGCGCGTACCAGCCCAATCCAAACGCTAAAACTCAGGGTGTCAATGGTGGCATAAGCCGTTTCTACCTGATGCTGTTTGCTTAAAATGGTAACAAAACTGCTGGCAATGCTTATGACCACGTAGATCCAAAGAAGGTTTTTGCTGACTTTGGTGTTGCCGGTACGGCTAACCACAAATACAGCCAGTAACATAATAATGATGGCCACAAGCCCTTGGGGGGAAATGGATTCGTCTAATACGAAATACCCCCATAAACAGGACAACACGATCGAACCCAAAATCGCAACAATGTTGACAATGGCGATTTGCCCTTTTTCATAGGCTTTGAGCCGTAAAATGGTGTCGGTGGCGGCCAATAGGACGATCACGGTGGCCATAAAAACGGAATAAGGGGTAATGCCCAAGGGGGTTCCTTGTATGAGCAATACCGCAATAGGGACTACCGCAGACACCAACCCGTTTATGATCATGTACAGGGTGCTGGAGCGTAAAGAGGTGCCCGAAATGGTTTGATATTTTTTCATAAACAACAACCCGTTGGCTTGGGTCATGGTCAGCGATAAAATGTACAAAAGGTAATAGGAGGTAATTGACATAACGTCACGTCCTTTCGTAAAGGTCAAACATTTGGTTTGTCTGCTTGCTCGGTGGCAAAGACAAATCGTTGCAACCGCAGTATAGCACAATGCTATGGGGATTGCAAGGGGGAATCCATAATCCTTTTTATGCGAAACGAAAAAGAAAGGCAAGGGTAACGAGCCCGACCGCCGCCGGTGGCGGATAACAGAATAAAGGGGTCCCCGAAAAGCAACGCTTTTTGGGGCGAGGAGAAACAACACAGCGCATGAGTTTTTGCAGTAGGCAAAAACGATGTAGCGAAGTTCGTTTCGACGAGGTGCCGCGGTCAAAAGTTGCAGGCGCTACAAGCCGTAGCAACTTTTGGGTACCGCAAACGGAATGTCATAG
>JAZRFL010000023.1:0-8740 GCA_045661365.1 Acutalibacteraceae bacterium
CGGTGCATCGGCATTGACTTTACGCCATTCTTCAAAATTAGAGTTGGCAAGTGTCAAAAGATATTCCTTTACCGAAACCGCAGGATACCCTTGTTCAAAATAAAATGAAACCGCCGCCTCAGGATCCTTGCGCTTAGACAATTTACGCTTGCCGCCGTTGTCTTCTTTCATAAGAGGAGCAATATGGGCATATTTAGGCGCCTTAAACCCAAGCAATTTAAACAATTGCAAATGAATGGGAGCCGATGCGATCCATTCATCACCACGAACCACGTGCGTGGTTCTCATTAAATGGTCGTCGACCACGTGAGCAAAATGATACGTAGGAATCCCGTCGGATTTCAATAAAACAATATCCTGGTTATTTTCGGGCATTTCAATCTTACCCTTGATCATATCGTCAAATATTGCTTTTCCCTCGCCGGTACCGGGAGAACGCAACCGCAAAACGTAAGGCAATCCTGCTTCAATATTCGCCTTGATTTGTTCAAAGTTCAAATTACGGCACGCGGCAAATTCACCGTAATAACCGGGGGTTAGCTTTTCAGCTTCTTGCTTTTCACGCAATTCAGATAAATGCTCAGCCGTACAAAAACACGGATATGCCAAATCCTTTAACACCAATTCCTTGGCATAAACATGGTAAATACGCTCTCTTTGACGTTGGTGATACGGACCATAGATACCGGTTTCTGCTTGTTCTCCGGTTACCCCTTCGTCCACCGTAAAACCAAAGTTAGTAAGATCTTGTAAAATAGCAGACACGCCATCCTCTATTTCGCGTTTCTTGTCGGTATCTTCAATGCGAACATAGAAAACACCGTCGGTAGTGTGAGCAGTACGTTCGCTGATAAACGCAGAAAACAAATTCCCCAAGTGCATATGCCCCGTAGGACTGGGCGCATACCGTGTAACGCGTGCACCTTCCGATAAATCACGTAAAGGATAGTTAGCTTCTAACTGCTCCGGTGACGGCAATTCATTGGGAAACAAAAGCTGCGCTAATTGTTGTAACCGGTCTTGATTCATGGATGTGAAACCTCATTTCCAATAGGAACTCATGGAAAAGAAACCAATCGCCCCCATTTTCATATTCTTTTATATTATGACAGAAACCGCTTAAGATTGCAAGAGTTTTCTGCAAGAAAATCAAAAAAACAGGCTTATATTTATCCACGAGTTTTGATTGACAATTGCTTTGATGTATGCTATATTATTTATTTGTAGAAATCTATATACTTTACACGGTGAAACACATGAAGATACTGATCATCCGTCATGCAGAGCCTGACTATAGCATTGATTCGTTGACACCAAAAGGATGGCGAGAAGCTCATCTCCTTTCCAAACGATTGCTTGCTCTGCCACCTGCCGACGGTTATTATTGTTCCCCGTTAGGACGAGCTATTGACACATCTCGCCCAACCATGGAACAACTGAAGACCCAGCCCAACATATTACCATGGTTAAAAGAGTTCCGCGCCACCATAACCGATCCTGAAAGTGGTGAGCAACGCATTCCGTGGGATCTCAAACCACACCTGTGGCGAGACGACCCTACACTACTAGACAATGAAGCGTGGTTAAATCATCCGTTAATGAATAGCGGCAATACAAACGTAGCCGAGGTATTTCGAGAAACCTGTTTAGGGGTCGACCGTTTGCTTGCCGATCACGGATATATAAAAGATGGTTCTTTGTACCGATGCAACAAAAACCATGAAGGGTATTTGGTCTTGTTTTGTCACATGGCATTGGCTTTGGCAATCATAGGCTATTTAACAAATATCTCACCCTTCTTACTTTGGCATGGTTTTTGCTTGCCACCTTCTTCGGTAACAACGTTAGTCACCGAGGAACGTACACCGGGACTTGTTTCCTTTCGGTGCTTTCAAGCCGGCGATACCTCTCATTTGGCTCTCGGCAATGAACCTCCATCGCGTATGGCAATGTTCCAAGAAGTATATCGAGGAAGCGACCACACACGCACAACATAACATAAAAAATTATTTGATTTAGGTGATAAATATGTCAGAACAAAAGAAAATGGTTGAAGAAATCACTTCTATGGAAGTTGATTTCGCCAAATGGTATACCGACGTTGTAAAAAAAGCCGAATTGGTGGATTATGCAAGCACGCGCGGTTGCATGATCATACGCCCTTACGGATATGCAATTTGGGAAAACATTCAAAAAGATTTGGATGCACGATTTAAAGCTTTGGGACATGAAAATGTTATGATGCCCATGTTTATTCCGGAAAATTTGTTGCAAAAAGAAAAAGATCACGTAGAAGGCTTTGCTCCCGAAGTTGCTTGGGTAACTCACGGTGGTAGTGAAAAATTGCAAGAACGTCTTTGCGTACGCCCTACTTCCGAAACCCTGTTTTGCGAACACTATTCCAATATTATTCAATCCTATCGCGATTTACCTAAATTGTATAACCAATGGTGCTCGGTTGTTCGTTGGGAAAAAACCACCCGTCCCTTCTTACGCACCACCGAATTTTTATGGCAAGAAGGTCACACCATGCACGAAACCGCTGAAGAAGCTTTGGCAGAAACCGAGCAAATGTTGAACGTATATGCTGATTTCTGTGAAGAAATGTTAGCCATTCCCGTGGTGAAAGGTCGCAAAACCGACAAAGAAAAATTTGCAGGTGCCGAAGCCACCTACACCATTGAAGCAATGATGCACGACGGAAAAGCACTACAAAGCGGTACGAGCCACTATTTTGGCGATGGTTTCGCTCGCGCTTTTGATATTCAATTTGTTGACCGCAACAACCAATTGCAATACCCACATCAAACATCATGGGGTATGTCCACCCGAATTATCGGCGGCATCATTATGACACACGGTGACGATAATGGTTTGGTTTTACCTCCTAAAATTGCACCAACCCAGCTGATTATTATCCCCATTGCCGCCCACAAACCCGGTGTAACCGAAAAAGCACAAGAACTCTGTGATTCTTTGAAATCGGTTTGCCGTGTCAAGATCGACGACAGCAAGCAAACTCCCGGTTGGAAATTTGCAGAATACGAAATGAAGGGCGTTCCTCTTCGTTTGGAAATCGGTCCTCGCGATTTGGAAAACAATTGCTGTGTCGTTGTACGCCGCGACAATCGTGAAAAAACAGTTGTTTCGTTGGATGAATTGTCGACGGTTATTCCCGTGTTGTTGCAAAAGGTTCACGACGGTCTGTATGAAAAAGCCTTGCAACGCCGTGAATCCATGACATACGATGCTCACACCATGGACGAAATGATCGACATTGCAGAAAACAAACCCGGTTTGGTTCGTGCTATGTGGTGCGGTGATTTAGCTTGTGAAGAAGCAATTAAAGAAAAGGCCGGCTTAACGTCACGTTGCATGCCGTTTGAACAAGAAGCAATCGACACCGTATGTCCTTGCTGCGGCAAGCCCGCAAAAGCCTTGGTATATTGGGGTAAGCAATATTAATCAATCAAAGGAGTCTGTGAATATGCGCAGCACCTATTTAGCAAAAATCATCTTCATTGTCCTCGTTGTTCTTTTACTGTTTGGCGTAATTGCGACTGTTGCCACGTCCGTTCAAGCAACAACCGACGATACCACTGCAAGCACCCCTAACGACAACGTGACCTCTGACGGTGGTGAAACCTCGGACGGTGGTGAAACCTCCGACGGTGATGAGACCTCTGACGGTGGTGAAACCTCCGACGGTGGCGAGACCTCTGACGGTGGTGAGACCTCTGACGGTGGTGAGACCTCGGACGGTGGTGAAACCTCTGACGGTGGCGAGACTTCTGACGGTGGCGAAACCTCTGACGGCGGCGAGACTTCGGACGGCGGCGAAACCTCTGACAGTGACGAAAACTTGGAAGAAAATGAAGAGGATGAAAACGGATCACACGGATATACCGGTCCTTCGATCTATCCGGATGATAGTGAGTTTCTTCCTTATTCAGCAAAAAAAGATCCTTCCAAGACTACCGCAACCACCATTACGCAAGATGGCAAGGTTGTGGTTGTAGAAGAAAGTGAATCCCCTCTTAACAACAAATTTTCTAATTTGATCAACGCTATTATTTGGATTGCGGCAATCTGTGGATTCTTCTGTATTGTTGGCCTGGTTTATTACAATACGCGAGTAATTCTTTCTAAGAAACGACATCCTGAATTATATAAAAAGAAAACAACCAAACCAAAAGAATGATTGTTCTATGCAAAAACCTCCTGCGAAAATTATCGCAGGAGGTTTTTGCGTCATATTTAAATAAAATGCTCGATAACATAGTTCAACAACAACTGCTTGTTATTTGATACTCGGTCATAAACCACAGCGTAAAGTAACGCTTCCAAGGTTACCCCCAATTGTTTCCCGGGTTTCAAACCTAAACCGCACAAGTCGTCACCATTTACCGCCAAATCCGACAAGGAGCAGCAAAGACCTTGTTGTTCAATTTCACGCACGTTCTCACGTAATCCGTTCACTTTTAAGTCAAGTGCACCGACAAGTGCCAAGATTCGTTGCACATTTTCACAACCATATATGCCAAACCATAATCTTGTACTCGGCAAATCGGTCGGTAATTTTTCACCGCAAGCTTTTAGTAAAGTAGAAACATTGTCTCTCAATACTTTCGGTGCTTTTAGCCTCTTTAATGCGGATTGTATATTTTCACTTTTGTAATATATACCGCCAAATCGACAAACCAGATCACGAGGCAACCGCTCAACAACGCAAGGTAGATCGGGATACCAAACCAAACCGGGAAAAACAGAAGAAAAAATCGCTTGATAAATCGTTAAAACAGAAGCAACCGAATCACCGCACAGCAGTTTTGACAACTCGGCATATACGCGTTCAACAGCCACCTGGTTCAACGTAAAATGCAAATCAAACATAGCGTTACTTGTGTTTTCTTCAATAGAAAACCCCAACGCCGAAGCAAATCGCAATCCTCTTAAAATACGCAAAGCATCTTCTCTAAATCGTGTATAAGGTTCACCAACGCAACGGAGCACCTTATTTGAAATGTCTTGCCGTCCATCAAACGGATCTACCAAACCGTATTTGGGATGATACGCCATGGCGTTTACCGTAAAGTCTCGGCGCGCTAAGTCCTCAACAATTGACGACGTAAACGTTACCGAATCGGGATGCCGGGAATCGGTATATTGACCATCAATACGGTAGGTAGTAATTTCGATCGGCTTATGATCACTAACCACCGTAACCGTACCATGCTCGATTCCGGTGGGAATAGTGCGCATATCACTAAAGCATGCAATCACTTGATTTGGCATAGCGGAAGTACAAACGTCCCAATCGTCGGCAATTTTGCCAAGCATGGCATCTCTCACACAACCGCCAACCACATACGCCTCATGCCCATTTTCATTTAAACGGGCAAGCACACTTTCGACACAAGGTGGAATTTGTATAACCATAGCAAATACTATTCAACAATAATGGAATACTCGGTGGTAAAACTTTCACCAACCGGCAAGTGAATCATATCCTTTTTCGTTTCCCAATCATCAACCTTAAGGTCGTCAGAGGGAATCCCCAACCAAGGCTCAATGCAAACAAAGGGTGCATCACTTTTCGTAGTATGCCAAAATCCAAGGTACTTCATGTCATTACAAGTCAAGGTTACTTTCTTGCTTCCTTTGTCTGAGCCAAGGGTTACAGAATGGGACATTTCCTGCAAAAAAATAGCATCATTGTCAAACAAATCGTGTTGCAGAGGTAAAACCTTGTCATTAACCAAAGCATAAGGGGGTGTTTCCCCTGTTACAAAGCAGGTAGGACTAAACTTAATTTGCTCAGGCTGGCAAGGAGTCTCAAAAGACAAGGTGTAATCTTCAAAGCACAAACCCTGCTCAAAAGGTAAACCAAAGCCGGGATGACCGCCTAAAGTAAAAATCAATGTCTTATCATCGGTATTGTATACCTTAAAAGAAACAACCACCGTATTTTTCTCCAAACGGTATGTAACATACAATTCAAACGCAAAAGGATATTGCTTACGTGTTTCTTCCGAATCAGTTAACTGAAAGGTAATGGCATCTTGCGTACTATTGGAAACAGTCATTTCAGAATTGCGCAAAAAGCCGTGCGCACCCATTTGGAAGGTTTCACCTTTGTAAGTATACTTACCTTCATACAAACGACCGCAAATTGGGAACAAATGAATCGCACGGTCTCCCCAATATGCCGAATCCCCTTGCCAAAGATACTCGCAATTGTCTTGCAAAGTCTGTACAGACATCATTTCGCCGCCACGGGAATTGATTTGTACCTGTAAGTAATCATTTTTTATGGTGTATAGCATTGGTTATTCCTCCTGTAATGCTAAAATATAATCTTTAAAAGACCGAAATGCCGTCGGCAAAGCATAATCGTGTAATAACTCTTGAGAGGTTACCCACGTATATCGGTCATCTAAGCAATCGCTTGTTAAATGATACCCTTGCATGTGCCATTCAATATGAGTAAATATATGATTAAATGATTGCAATGGTATTAACGTATTGCCACAAGCTGAATCAAAAAGTGAACAAATCTCTTGGGTTGTCAGGTGACCTTTGAAATTCGGTAACTCCCACATCCCGGCAAGCAACCCCTGAGCAGGACGCTTTTGCAAAGCAAACAGATTGCCGTGTTGCAAAACCAAAACAGTACGTTTTTCAATTTTTCGTTTCTTTTTTTCGGACTTTACGGGCAATTGCTCGGTCAATTGGTCACGATACGCTACACAAATTTCCTTAACAGGACAATTTTCACACCGAGGTGCTCCCACAGGAATACAAATGGTTTCACCCAATTCCATAAGTCCTTCGGTAAAATCGCCCGCGTCTTCACCGGAAGGATAAATAGAACGTAACAACTGAGTAATTTCTTTTTTAGTTGCGGTCAACGTAATATCGGAAGAATTTCCCGTAATTCGAGTAACCACACGCAAAACATTACCGTCCACAGCAGGCTCGGGTAAACCAAAAGCCATAGAAGCAATTGCACCCGCCGTATAGTCGCCTATACCGGGCAATCGACGAAGCTGGTCAAACGAAGCAGGTAGACGACCGTCGTACTGTTCCATAACAAGCAAAGCCGCTTTTTTTAAGTTCCGCACACGGCTGTAATAGCCCAACCCTTCCCACATCTTCAGCAACCGTTCTTCCGACGCGTTGGCCAAAGCTTCTATGGTAGGCAATTCATTTAAAAACCGATAATAATACGGAATCACCGCTTCTATACGAGTTTGTTGCAACATAATTTCTGACAACCAGGTATGATACGGTGAAGAATCCACACGCCACGGCAAATCACGCTTGTTCGCTCTGTGCCACGGTACTAAAAAATTGGGGAGTTGTTCAAAAAGACTCATACAATTCGTTCCTTTGTTCAGTCTACTATCATCATAACACACAAAAGTCAAAAATGCATCTGCAAATTTATATTTTCTCTCAAAATTTTGTTTCTCTTATTGCGGTGTATCATCTTGACAATCGAAACAGGAACAAGTATCATAAAAATGCAACATAATTTAGGAGTGATTCATATAAAAGCAACTTTTAATAAACTGTTTTGTCTACTAAGTATTTTAGTAATGTTGATTGGGTGTTCAGCACCAACAGCCTCCCCTTCTGCATTGCCCCCAAGTGACACCAACGCGTACACCGTACTCAATAACAATCAGCCCAATTTCACTGCAGAAGAACTGATAGCCGACTCTTACGAATCTTATAGTGAATTAGACAGCAAAGGTCGTTGCGGCGCTGCCATGGCCTGTGTAGGTACCGATATTATGCCAACCGAAGAGCGGGGCAACATCGGTCAAATCAAACCAAGCGGATGGCAGACCGTTAAATATGACATTGTAGACGGTAAATACTTATATAACCGCTGTCATTTGATCGGGTTTCAATTAACCGGCGAAAATGCCAACAAAAAGAATTTGATCACTGGCACCCGATATATGAACAACGAAGGAATGCTGCCGTTTGAAAACATGATTGCCGATTACGTCAAATCCACCAATAATCACGTGCTATACCGTGTAACCCCCGATTTTCAAGGAAACGAATTGGTGGCACGCGGTGTTACGTTGGAAGCCAAGTCCATAGAAGACAATGGTGTAGGCATATGTTTTAACGTATATTGCTACAACAAGCAACCGGGCATTGTCATTGACTATGCCACAGGAAAAAGCCATTTGGAAAATCAGCCAGCCCCCTCCTCTACCCCCGTCACCCCGGGCGGCGAATCGGTGGCCTACGTGTTGAATCGAAGCAATATGAAATTTCATTTGGCGACCTGCCGTTCGGTAGATAATATGAAAGCCGAAAATCGTGAGGATTTTACCGGAAATCGCCAATATGTGATCGACGCAGGATATGAACCGTGTAAGAATTGTAATCCATGATGGGAAATAGTAAAAAAACCACGCGGTTCGCGTGGTTTTTTTGGTCGAAGTGACAGGACTCTCTTCTCCGGCTATCAAACAGTCCCCCGGACTGTTCTCCCAAACTCTTTGCTCGCTTACGCTCGCAGAGTTTGGAGGTCGTTTCAAATCCTGCCACACAATTGAGTCTAATAATAATCCCGCCGTATAACGGGGGGTATTTCATTTTCGGGCATAGCCCTAATACTACTGGCGGCGCACAAGTGCGCTTTTTTGTTGGCCTGCCAGCCACGCAATTTATTTCTTACTTACCCATAAATGGGTCCCGTGGGTCAAACATACTC
>JAZRFL010000024.1:0-4672 GCA_045661365.1 Acutalibacteraceae bacterium
GCACGCTGATCGACGATTTGGTGACCAAGGGATGTTCTGACCCTTATCGTATGATGACGTCACGCTCGGAGTACCGTTTGGTGTTGCGCCAAGACAATGCCGAGGAACGATTGTTGCCGATCGGATATGAACTGGGCTTGATTGATGAAGAACGTTACCAACGGTTCTTGCAACGCAAGATCATGAAAGAACAGGAAATGGAGCGGGCAGAGCAAACCGTATTGCCTCCTTCTCGGCAACTAAATGATATTTTGCAAGCTTGTGAAACTGCACCCGTTCATTCGGGGGTTCGATTGGCGGAATTGTTGCGTCGTCCGCAGTTAAACTATGAATTGTTGGCCCCTGTTGACGTTACTCGTCCGAATTTGCCGGCAGAAATTTTGGAACAAGCCGAAGTTGAACTGAAATATGCAGGCTATATTAAACGGCAACAAGCCCAAATCGATGAACAAAAGCGCTTGGAAACGAGACGGTTGCCGGAAGATATGGACTACACAACCGTTACCGGCTTGCGATTGGAAGCGGTGGAAAAACTCGGTCGTGTTCGTCCGCTCAGCATAGGACAGGCTGCTCGCATTTCCGGGGTTTCTCCCGCTGACATTTCAGTGTTATTGATTTGGTTGGAAAAACAGACCAACCACTAATGAAAAGGACATCAAAAAAGCCGATCCGAGGTGAAAATCGGGTCGGCTTTTATGCGCTTCTCAAGCGGTTTGTATATTATGCGCATAGTGTGTATAGAAAACGGTTGTTCTGTCGCGTAGCCTAACATCTTGTGCATGAAAATCCCCCGAAATGCCAAAAAATGGCTTGAAACAAGGGGTATACTATCTGTAATATTGACGAGGGGATAAATAGCAAAAATAATCATTATGTAAACTTGGAAACATTATACTCTTTCAACCCGAATTGGGCTCGCGGTATTCGACAATTTTTGTCAAAAACTTCAAAAAATCCTTGTGTACCAACGGTTTTAGGTGTGTTGAAAACTCTGTTGAAAGTGTTGATTACTTTTTGTATATGCATCGAATATGTAATTTTTATGTTAAGTGAATTATGGTGAACTCAAATTAAATTTTTAACAATTTGCACAGCAGATTTACCTTTGTCATATTTTCCATAAAAAAAGGAGAAAAAAAGTTTGGAAATCTATTGATTCTACAAGAATTTATGGTAAAATATGAGTAAAGTACCATAGAGTAGTTTTGTTACTCGCTATACATAAGGTAAGGAACGATTGCAGTATGGAAAATGTAATGTCAGCCTTTGCCGACGGGTTCAATAACTTGATCGGTGTTGTCATGGGAATTTCAATCGGGGATATTTTAGACATCTTCGTATTGACATTCCTGATTTACAAAGCAATTAAATTGGTGAGAGATACCCATGCAGGTCAGCTGCTGAAGGGAATCATTTATTTGCTGGTTGCCAGTTTGGTGGTAAACTTGCTGGATATGACCATGCTTAAAATGATTCTGCAAATGGTTTGGGAATTGGGGTTCATCGCTTTGATCGTGCTGTTCCAGCCGGAGTTGCGCCATTTGCTGGAGCGTTTGGGGAAAAGTAAACTCAAAATGCTGGGGCGCGTAACCATGGAGGAAGAAGAACAAGCGATTCGCGGTACCATTGATCATTTGGTAAAATCTTCGGTGGCTATGTCAGAAACCAAAACCGGCGCGCTTATGGTTTTGGAGCAATCCACCATATTAAATGACGTGGTTTCTTCCGGTACGGTGGTAGATGGTGCGGTTACCCGTGAATTGCTGTGCAATATCTTTTATCCCAAATCTCCGTTGCATGACGGGGCTGTGGTTGTGCGTAACAATCGCGTATATGCCGCATCCTGTATTTTGCCGTTGACGCAAAACCACGACATTTCCCGTGAGTTGGGTACTCGGCATCGCTCGGCGTTGGGTATGAGTGAAAATTCCGACGCAGTCGTGATTGTTGTTTCGGAAGAAACCGGTACGATTTCAATCGCCCATAACGGTGAACTGAAGCGTGGGTACGATTCCATTACATTAAAAACCGAGTTAGAAGCCTTACTGATTGGCGACCGGTTCGAAAACAAAACCGAAAATAAAATGAAAGTTTGGAAAAGGTGGTCGAAATGAATAAATTAAAAACGTTGACAAACCTTTTTAACAACAATCGTTTTCTAATGTTTTTTTCTCTCGCATTGTCTATTGTGATATGGTTTACGGTTTCGATCGTTTACAGTCCGGAATCCGGTCGTACCATTTCTCAAATTCCGGTGGAAATCACCTTTGGCGATCAAAATGCGGCTTACAAGATTTATTCTGATAATGAAATGTTTGCCTCGGTAACGGTCAGCGGTAAAAAATACGAGGTTGATCGTTTGGGAATCGACTCTTTTGTAGTGGGAGCCCAGGTCACGTCGGTCAAAAGCGGTGATATATATACGTTGGATCTGACGGCGCGTCCCAAAGATTCTTCATGGGATTTTGATATTACGTCGATCTCTCCGTCAACCATCAACGTTATGGTAGACGTGGAGCAGAAAAAAGACTTTAACGTTTCTATCGATTGCATTGGCGCCAGCATTAAATCCATAGAAAAGCAAAACGAAAGTTTGATATTGGCACCTGATTTTTCTGATAGTAAAAACGCTGTTGTTACGGTTGTCGGACCCGATTCCGAAGTGCGTCAAATTGCTCGCATTGCCGCTGTGGCAGACGTAAACAAAGAGTTGTCAAAGACGGAAAAATTCGAGGCACGTCTTGTGGCATACGATTCATTGGGCTCGATCGTTTATGACTCGCATAGCCGTTTGTCAAAACTACATTATACCAAGTTCTCCTATGAAACGGTTGAGGTAGATGCCAACGTTTATATGCGAAAAACGGTACCGGTTGAGTATTCTGTAAAAGGCGGCGGCGAAAATTTACCGCCTATTACCTTGCAACAAATGATCGATGGTGACGTTGTAGAAAATATCAAAGATCATACCGTAAGCATTCAAGGACCTGTGGAGGTAATTGATGCAATGGATAAAGTGACGTTGGTAGATGAGATCGATCTTTCCAAAATTCAAATTGATGATCCTACGACTCACACGTTTGCATTGCAATTGCCTTATATCGACGGTGTTAGTTATACCGAATTTGGTGATCAGATCAACGTAGCCGACGTTGTGTATTTGGCCACGGTGGATTTGGAAGGATATACCAAGCTGAACGTGCGAGTGGACCATTCCCGCGTACAGGTGAAAAATGCAACAGAAGGCGTTCAAATTACAGCCAATCAAGGAAACCAAACGATTACCATACTTGGTCCGGCATCTCAATTGGAAAAAATTGAAACCGACGACATTGTATTGACGGTAGATGCCAAAACCATTAGCAAAGGTGCGACATCCAGCGAGGAAAGTGCTATTGTTACGGTGAACAATGCCCCGTCTTGTTGGGCTATTGGTACGTATAAGGTTTCATTAGATATTGTTAAACAATAAGGAGGCTTGTGCCTATGAAAAGAAAAATTGCTTTTTTGTTATCGATTATCATAGCTGTAGGCGGACTTGTGGTTCCCGTACATGCGCAAGCTGAAGGTGTTTATGGAATCGATTATGTAACATACGGGGACGTTAACTATGACGGTGCCGTTGCCGCCGCCGATGCCTTGGTTATTTTGCAAAACGTGGTGGGAAAAGTAACGTTGGATCAACATGAAACAGAGGTAGCCGATGTTGACAACGACACCAAGATTTCTGCGGCCGATGCGTTAATGGTTCTTCGTTATGTAGTGGGAAAAACCACAGAATTTCCTGCCGGTGTGACGTATGACATTCGTACGGAAGAGGAACCTTCTGCCGATGCGATTGCCGCCAAGGCGGTGGATGATGCCATTGCCGCTATCGGCACGGTAACCTTGGATAAAGAATCTGCTATTACCGCCACTCGCAATGCTTACGAAGCATTGACCGATGCTCAAAAAGCATTGATTGCCAATTTGGCGGTATTGGAAGCCGCCGAAACCAAATTGGCAGAATTGAAAGCCCAAGCGGAGCAAGAGGCGAAAGATCAAGCCGCCGCCAAAACGGTGGATGATGCGATCGCCAATATCGGAACGGTAACTTTAGAGAAGGAAGCCGAAATTACCGCTGCCCGACAAGCGTATGCTGCTTTGACCGATACTCAAAAAGCATTGATTGCCAATTTGGCAGTATTGGAAGCCGCTGAAACTGCTTTGGTTGAATTGAAAACTGAAGGGGAGCAAGAAGCCAAAGATAAACCCGCCGCCAAGGCGGTGGATGATGCCATTGCCGCTATCGGTACTGTAACCTTGGATAAAGAATCTGCTATTACCGCCGCTCGTAATGCTTACGAAGCCTTGACCGACGCTCAAAAGGCTTACGTTACCAAACTGGGCGTATTGGAAGCCGCCGAAAGCAAGTTGGCAGAATTGAAAGCCCAAGCGGAGCAAGAAGCGAAAGACAAAGCCGCCGCTAAAGTGGTGGATGATGCTATTGCCGCTATCGGCACTGTGACCTTGGATAAAGAATCTGCTATTACCGCAGCTCGTTCTGCTTACGAAGATTTGACCGATGTTCAAAAGGCTTACGTTGCCAAACTTGACATTTTGGAACAAGCCGAAGAAACTTTGGCTGAGTTGAAAGCCCAAGCCGAACAAGAAGCAAAAGACAAAGCCGCCC